>JAODAX010000092.1 GCA_025463675.1 Naasia sp.
CGGCTCTGCGACTGCGGGCTCTGCGGCCGGCTCCGCGGTCACGGTGGCGGTCGTCGCCCGGCGCGAGCTACGACGGCGCGGCGCGGGCGCCGCCACGGGCGCTGCCTGCTCCTGCTCGTCGACCGGCGCTGCGGTCGCCTCAGCCTCGGTTGCGGGCGCCTCAGCGGCGGGCGCCTCGGCGGCGGGCACCTCAGCCGCGGGCGCTTCGGCTGCCGGAGCGGCCTCGGCGGCGGGCGCCTGGTTGTCGGTGGCGGGGGTACCGCCCTGGTCGCCGTTGTCGGTCTCGAGCACCTCGGTGCCGGACTGAGCGTCGGAGATTGCTTCCACGAGTTCTCCCTTTCGGAGTCGGGTCGCGCCTCGGATGCCGAGAGCTCCGGCGATCGCCTGTAGTTCGGCGAGGCGGAGAGTGGTCAACCGGTCCGCGGGCGCGGCACCGGCGTCGACATCAGTCACGAAGTAGGTTTCCTTGTCCCCAAGATCTGGGACCCCGGCCCGCGGCGATCAGCGGCCGTTCCGGCTGGCGGAGTGCGGGCCTGCGATGCGGAATCGGGGTTATGAGCATCATCCGGAGCGGCGGTCCCGCACGCACAGGGGCGGGGCGGGGTGCTACGAAGAGGTCGTCGAACGCACCGGATCGGGCATCACTGTAGCACCTTTGAAGTCCACGGCAAGGAGGAGCGGCTCCCACGGGGTGCTGGCGTGTCGGGCCACGAGCTCGGCTGCGGGGAGGCGCTGGCTGGGGTCGCTGCCGAGCACGAGGATCGACGGTCCGGCACCGGAGACGACCGCCGCGTAGCCGTTCTCGCGGAGCAGCGACACCAGTTCGCTGGTCTCCGGCATGGCGGCCGCACGGTAGTTCTGGTGCAGCTTGTCCTCGGTCGCGGCGAGCAGCAGCTCGGGGCTCTGCACGAGCGCGGCCACGAGCAGCGCGGAGCGGGACACGTTGAAGATGGCGTCCTCGTGCGGCACCGAGGTGGGCTGCAGGCTGCGCGCGAGCGCGGTCGACATGGTGTGCTCCGGCACCAGCACGAGCGGCGAGACGCCGCGGTGTGCGATGAGCTTCTTGTGCTGCGGGCCCTCCGGCGTGGTCCAGGCGATGGTGAGGCCGCCGAACAGGGCGGGCGCCACGTTGTCGGGGTGGCCCTCGAGGTCGGTGGCGAGGGCCAGGAGGCGGTCGGCGTCGAGCTCGACCAGCCCGGCGAGCAGGCCCTTCGCGGCCATGATGCCGGAGGCGACGGCGGCGCCGGACGAGCCGAGGCCCCGGCCGTGCGGGATGGCGTTGCGGGCGACCAGGTGCAGTCCGGGCAGGTCGACGCCCGCCCAGGCGAAGGTGTACGCGATCGAGCGGACGACGAGATTCGACGCGTCGGTCGGCACCTCGCCCTCCCCAACGCCGTGCACTTCGACGGTCGCGCCGGTGCCCTCGAGGGCGGTCACGGTGAGCTCGTCGTAGAGCGACAGCGCGAGGCCGAGCGTGTCGAAGCCGGGCCCGAGGTTCGCGCTGGTGGCGGGGACGCGGACGGTGACGCTGCGGCCGACCGGCACAGCCGCGCGGGCGGGAGCGGCGCTCACGCGCCACTCCCGAGGCCGAGCAGCTCGGCGATCGCGGCCGGGTCGACGGGGACGACCGTCGGCGTCACGTCGGAACCGTCGGCCGCCTTCAGCGCCCACTGCGGGTCCTTGAGGCCGTGGCCGGTGACGGTGAGGACGACCTTCGCGCCGGCGGGCACGGCGCCCGCCGCACTGCGCTCGAGCAGGCCGGCGACGCTGATCGCGGAAGCCGGCTCGACGAAGATGCCGACCTCTGCGGAAAGGATGCGGTGCGCCTCGAGGATCATCGCGTCGTCGATGGCGCCGAAGTAGCCGTCGCTGTCGTCGCGCGCGGCGAGCGCCAGCTCCCACGACGCGGGGTTGCCGATGCGGATCGCGGAGGCGATCGTTTCGGGGTTCCGCACCGGCTCGCCAAGGACGATCGGGGCGCTGCCCGCAGCCTGGAAGCCGAACATGCGCGGCAGGGTGGTCGCCGCCCCGCGGGCGAGTTCCTCGCGGTACCCGCGGTGGTATGCGGTGTAGTTGCCGGCGTTGCCGACGGGGATGAAGTGCAGGTCCGGAGCGTCGCCGAGCACCTCGACCACCTCGTAGGCGGCCGTCTTCTGGCCCTCGATCCGGTCCGGGTTCACCGAGTTGACGAGGTGCACCGGGTAGTTCGCCGCGAGTTCGCGGGCCAGGTCGAGGCAGTCGTCGAAGTTGCCCTGCACCTGCAGCAGCTGCGCGTTGTGGGCGATGGCCTGACTCAGCTTGCCGAGCGCGATCTTGCCTTCAGGCACCAGCACAGCGGCGGTGATGCCGGCGTGGGTCGCGTAGGCGGCGGCGGAGGCGGAGGTGTTGCCGGTGGAGGCGCAGATCACCGCTTTCGCACCGTGCTCGACAGCCTTCGAGATCGCCATCGTCATGCCGCGGTCCTTGAACGACCCGGTGGGGTTCATGCCCTCGTACTTGACCCAGACGTCGGCGCCGGTGCGCGCGGAGAGCGCGGGCGCCGGGATCAGCGGCGTGCCGCCCTCGCCGAGCGTGACGACCGGGGTCGCCTCGCTCACATCCAGCCGGTCGGCGTATTCACGGATTACACCGCGCCACTGATGAGCCACGCTCACTCCCCTTCGACTCGGAGCACGCTGCGGACGGCGACGACCGCCTCCAGACGGGAGAGTGCGTCGACGACACCGGAAAGCGCGGACTCCTTCGCCGCGTGCGTGCCGATGAACAGGCTAGCGGTGCCCTCCTCCCCCGGCGGCGCGGCCGGCGGCACGGTCTGCTCGACAGCCTCGACGCTCACGCCGTGCTCGCTGAACACACCGGCGATCTCGGCGAGCACGCCGGGCCGGTCGAGCACGGAGAGCGTGACGCGGTAGCGCGTGGTGACGCGAGAGATGTCGAGCACCGGAAGCTCGGCTGCGACCGACTCGGCGACACCGGGCCCGCCGACCACGTGCCGGCGTGCGGCGGAGACGAGGTCACCGAGGACGGCGGATGCGGTCTCGATGCCGCCGGCGCCCGCGCCGTAGAACATCAGGCTTCCGGCCGCCTCGGATTCAACGAAGACGGCGTTGTTGGCGCCGTGCACCGCGGCCAGCGGGTGGCTGCGGGGCACGAGCGCCGGGTAGACGCGGGCGCTGACGCCCTCGCCGCCCTCGTCCAGCGGAACGCGCTCGCAGATGGCGAGCAGCTTGACGACGTAGCCCGCCTTCTTGGCGCTCGCGACATCCTCCGCGGTGACGCCGGTGATGCCTTCGCGGTACACCGCCGAAACGGGCACGCGGGTGTGGAACGCGAGGCGCGCGAGGATCGCCGCCTTCTGTGCGGCGTCGTAGCCGTCGACGTCGCCCGATGGGTCCGCCTCGGCGTAGCCGAGCTCGGTGGCGGTGGCGAGGGCGGCACCGAACTCTTCGCCGTCGGTGTCCATCCGGTCGAGGACGAAGTTGGTGGTGCCGTTGACGATGCCCAGGATGCGGTGCACGCGGTCGCCCGCGAGGCTGTCGCGCAGGGGCCGGATGATAGGGATCGCACCGCCGACGGCCGCCTCGTAGTAGAGCTGTGCGCCCACCTGTTCGGCGAGGTCGAACAGCTCGTCGCCGTGGGTGGCGAGCAGCGCCTTGTTCCCGGTGATCACGTCGGCGCCCGAGCTGAGGGCCAGCATCAGGTATTCGCGGGCGGGCTCGAGGCCGCCGATCAGCTCGATGACGATGTCCGCGCCGAGGATCAGCTTGCGCGCGTCGGTGGTCAGCAGCTCGCGCGGGATGGCTGCGCTCCGGGGCGCGTCAAGGTCGCGCACGGCGATCCCCGTGAGGGTGAGGCGGGCGCCCACTCGGGCGGCGAGTTCGTCGCCGTGCTCGAGCAGCAGCGACGCCACCTGCGCGCCCACCGACCCGGCGCCGAGCAGGGCGATGCGGAGCGTGCGGTATTCGATCATGTGTCCTCCGGGAGGGCGTCCGCGTCGCGGCGGAGCAGGTCGTCGATGGTCTCGCCGCGGACGAGGATCCGGGAGTCGCCGTCGCGGACGACCACCACGGGCGGGCGTCCGATGTGGTTGTAGTTGCTGGCGAGGCTCCAGCAGTAGGCGCCGGTGGCCGGCACGGCGAGCAGGTCGCCGGGGGCGACATCGCCGGGCAGGTAGTCCGCATTCACGACGATGTCGCCGCTCTCGCAGTGCTTGCCGGCGACCCGAACGAGTTCCGGCGGCGCGTCGGAGGCGCGGGAGGCGAGCCGCACCGAGTACTCGGCGCCGTACAGCTCGGGGCGGGCGTTGTCGCTCATCCCGCCGTCGATGCTCACGTAGCGGCGGACCGCCGAGACGCCGTCCGCTTCGACGCGCACGTCCTTGAGGGTGCCGACCTCGTACAGGGTGACGCCTGCGGGGCCGATGATGCTGCGGCCCGGCTCGATGGCGATGACGGGGACGGGGATGCCGAGCCGCGCGCACTCCTCTTCGACCACCTGCGCCATCCCGCGGGCGATGTCGGCGATCGGAGCGGGGTCGTCCGCCGTCGTGTAGGAGATGCCGAAGCCGCCGCCGAGGTTCAGCTCGGGCACCGGCCCGCCCTCGAGCAGCTCGCGCTGAACGGTGAGCAGGCGGCGGGCGGCCTCGCCGAACCCGCCCGTGTCGAAGATCTGGGAGCCGATGTGCGAGTGCAGGCCGAGGAAGCGCAGCGACGGCTCGGCGCGGATCGCGGCGACGACGTCGGGGATGTCGGCGATCGGCAGCCCGAACTTCTGGTCCTCGCGGGCGGTGGCGAGGAACTCGTGGGTGGAGGCGTGCACGCCGCTGTTGACCCGGATGCGGAGACCCTGCTGCGCTCCGCGGTCACGAGCGGCGCGGGCGACGCGTTCCAGCTCCATGCGGCTGTCGAGGACGATGCTGCCGACACCCGCGTCGACGGCCGCCTCGATCTCCGCCACGGACTTGTTGTTGCCGTGGTAGCCGACGCGCGCCGGGTCGAAGCCGGCAGCCTGGGCGACCGCGAACTCGCCGCCGCTCGCGACGTCGAGGTGCAGGCCGAGCTCCTGCATCCAGCGGGCGACGCCCACGGAGAGGAATGCCTTGCCCGCGTAGTAGACCTTCACGGTGGTGCCGATGGCGGCGAAGGCGTCGCGGAAGGCGGCGAGCAGTTCGGTGGCACGGGCGCGGGCGTCCGCCTCGTCGACCACGTAGAGCGGCGTGCCGTAGCGCTCGGCGAGGGTCGACGCGGGGACCCCGGCGAAGGTCAGCTCACCGCCTCGGCGTTCGGCGCCGGACGGCCAGATGCCCGGGGGCAGCGCGTTCGCGTCATCGGGCCTCGCCAGCCAGGCGGGCGCCAGAGGATTCGCGGCAGGGGTCACGGGAACTCCGAAGAGAGGGCGGGGGCGAGCGAACCCGGATTGGTTCCTGAAGCCTGTCGATGCGGAATCCTACCGGGCCGCCCGGTTCCGCCCGGTCAGGAGCAGCCGCGGAAGCGGGACAGCGCGTCGGCGCTGAGGACGATGCCGTCGCCCCGCAGCACGGCGGACGCCTGGCCGTCGCCGACGTCGATGCGCTCGATGGCGATGCCCTCCGGCAGGTAGTCGCCGAGGCAGTAGTCGATGCCGTCCGGGGCGACGAGGCCGATGAGCACGCTGGCGTCGAGGTCGATCGGCCCGGCGGTCACCCGGGCGGAGTCGGGGGCGAGGTGCAGGGTGTCCTCGTCGGTGGTCGCGGTTCCCGTCACTTCGTAGCCGAGTTCGGCGGCGAAGATCCGCACCGTGCCGGCGTAGCTGATGCGGCCGCCTGCGATGGTGGTCGTGCCTTCGTCGCCCTGGGCGGCGAGGAGTGCGTCGAGCGCCTCGTCGGTGAGGACGACTCGCCCTGTCGCCCGCTCCACGGGGAGGGCCGTGTCGACGGGCACTCCGCCGAGCTGCACGGTGACCGCCACGGGGACGCCCTCGACGGTGAGGGGCGCGGCGGCGAGCTGGACGTCGTCGAAGCGACCGGCGAGCAGCTGGAGGAGCATGGAGCGGCCCCCGATGGCGACGTCGACATCTGCCGTGGCACCCGCGGGGAGGCTCTCCTCCACGCGCTGGGCGACCTGCTCCTCGGCGTACGCCCGCGCGGCGATGTCGGCGGCGATCACGAGGGCTGCCAGGACGAGCAGGATGATCGCGGCGACGATGAGTCGACGGATGCCCCGCCTGCGTCGGGTGCCTGCGACCGTGACCATCGGTCCACTCCATCACGGCCTGGGGCTGGTCCCGATCGGACAGGCCGCGTCAGCGGCCGTCTCGCGATCAGGCCCTGTCTAGAACGGTGGGACCTCGGTGTCCGGTTCCGCCCACTTCCCCGCGGTGTTGGGTGGCGGGTCGGCGCCGGGTGGCGCTATCGCCGGCTCTGTTGTGGTGACCCGCCCTGACGGCGACGTCCAGGTCAGGACCGCGGTTTTCGGTTCCTGGGCCACTTTCCAGTCGCTGCCGTGCTTCAACCGGTGATGGTGCCGGCAGAGATGTGCCAGGTTCATCGACTCGGTGGCCCCCAGGTGCTCCCATGCCTTCGTGTGGTCGAGGTCACAGCGGACCGCTCGCCGGTTGCAGCCGGGGAACCGGCAGGTCCCGTCCCGGACCTGGAGGAACCGGCGCAGCTCCTTGGGCACCTCGTACCGTTCGCGGCCGAACTGCACCGCAACCCCGGTGCCGGGGGCGGTGAGGATCCGATACATCCCCGGGGCGCAGCCGAGCAGCTGCCGGGCGGTCTCCGGATCGATGGGACCGAACCCGTCCAAGATTGCCGGCTCGTCACCGACGCCGGTGGCGGTCAACGCCGGCACCAGCACGTGCGCCGTCGGCACGATGCCGCGTGGACGCTTGGTCGGTTCCCGCAGCCCGGCGCCCTTGGGCAGGAGAACCCCGCCGTCCAACAGGATGTCGGCGAAGACATCGGCGCGGCGTTGGATGTGGGTGCGGTCATCCCCGTCGATGTTCAGGGACCGGGCGATCTGGTCGAGGTAGTCATCAATCCCAGCGATCGACGCCGAAGGCAGGTACGCGTGCAGCCACGCCATCCCGTCGCGCTCAGCGGCGACGTACACCTCCCGCTCCTTGATCGCCTCCCGGTGCCGGGTGGTCGCCTCCGATGGCCGCACCAGCTCTTTGAGCACGGCGAGCTTCCGCTCGAACTTCCGCGCCGTGAGCGTCTCGGCGTAGGGCAGTGCCCGCTGCTCCAGGTCCGCGGTGTCGTCGGGGCCGAGGTCCGCGACCGCATCGGCCAGCAGCTGCGCGTGCCGCTCGGTGAACTTGCCCGCCTCGAACCGCAGATACGTCGACGGGATGTGCTCGAGCAGGATCCGCGCGCGCCCGATGACGTTCTGTGCAGTCACCTCGGGGATGGAGAGGATGGTCGCGATCTCCGCACGGAACGACCGCGACGGCATGCTCGACGTGTCCAACGCCACGGCCGGGCCGACCTTGCCGGCGAACAGCCGCCACGCCTCCGCGACGTACCGGTAGCGCTGCGCGACCGCGTACCGGGCCTCCTCCTCCATGATCTCCAACTCAGCCAACGAGTGAGCCCACACGGGCAAGGCGGAGCGGCCGGTGAACGGGTCGAAATCGGTCGTCAACGCGGTCACCCCCTGCCTGATTCGGTACTGCAAAAGTACCGTGGACCACCGACATCGCGTCGGAGTAATCCACAGGCGGATCAGGGAAACCGTACTTCTAAAGCGCTGGGTTTCGACGCGCCCGCGGCGCTCCTCAACGAGCGGAGGGAGGGGATCCTCCAACGTGACGCGCCCTCTTACCGGAACGTCCCTCCCCATCATCCCTGCACCGCCGAAGGCGGCCGTACCCGGAGAAGCAGCCGACCGAGCGAAGCCATCAAACCCGGCGGGCGCCCCTACATCCGGTCCGGCGCCGACACCCCGAGCAGGCCGAGACCCGAGCGCAGCACCTGGCCGACCGCGTCGTTGAGCCACAGGCGGGTGCGGTGCACCGGCTCGATCGCCGCCTCCCCCTGGGGGATCACCCGGCAGCTGTCGTACCAGCGGTGGTAGGCACCGGCCAGCTCCTCGACGTAGCGGGCGACTCGGTGCGGCTCCCGCAGCTCGGCCGCCTGAGTCAGGATGCGCGGGAACTCCTGCAGCACACCGAGCAGCACCGACTCCGTCTCGTGCTCGAGCAGCTCGGGCGAGAACGCGGGCTCGCCGGCTTCGACCCGGCGGACGCCGGACGCCTCGGCGTTCCGGTCGACCGCCCGCGTGCGGGCGTGGGCGTACTGGACGTAGTAGACGGGGTTGTCGTTGGTGTGCTTGGTCAGCAGGTCGAGGTCCACGTCGAGCTGCGAGTCGGTCGAGGAACGGACGAGGGCGTACCGGGCGGCGTCCACGCCGACCGCCTCGACGAGGTCCTCGAGCGTCACGACGGTGCCCGCGCGCTTGCTCATCCGGACCGGCTGGCCGTCCTTCACCAGGTTCACCATCTGGCCGATGAGGATCTCGAGGTTCACGCCGGGGGTGTCGCCGAAGGCGGCGACCGCGGCGTACAGCCGGCCGATGTAGCCGTGGTGGTCGGCGCCGAGCATGATGATGTTCCGCTCGAAGCCGCGCTCGCGCTTGTCGAGGTAGTAGGCGAGGTCGGCGGCGATGTAGGCGGGCTCGCCATCGCTCTTGATGACCACCCGGTCCCGGTCGTCCCCGAAGTCGGTGGTGCGCAGCCACACCGCGCCGTCGGCGTCGAAGATGCGGCCGAGCTCGCGCAGGCGAGCGACGGCGCGGTCCACGGCGCGGGACTCGTGCAGCGAGTTCTCGTGGAAGTAGACGTCGAAGTCCACCCCGAAGTCGTGCAGAGAGGTGCGGATGTCGCCGAACATCAGCTCGACGCCGGCGGCGCGGAACACCTCCTGCGCATCCTCCCGGGCGAGCGCATCGATGTCGCCGTCGTAGCCGGCGACGACCCGCGCGGCAATGTCGGCGATGTAGGCGCCCGCGTAGCCGTCTTCTGGCGTCGGCTCGCCGAGGTGGCTGGCGAGCAGGCTGCGGCTGAAGCGGTCGATCTGCGCGCCGTGGTCGTTGAAGTAGTACTCGCGGGCCACTTCGGCGCCCTGCGCGGCGAGGATCCGGGCGAGGCTGTCGCCCACGGCCGCCCAGCGGGTGCCGCCCAGGTGGATGGGGCCGGTCGGATTGGCGGAGACGAACTCGAGGTTCATCTTGACGCCGGCGAGCGCGTCGCCCCGGCCGTAGTCGCCCGCCGCGTCGACGATGCTGCGGGCCAGCGCGCCGGCAGCCGCAGTGTCGAGGGTGATGTTGATGAAGCCGGGGCCGGCGACGTCGACCGCCCGGACACCGTCGATGGCGGCGATGCCGTCGGCCAGCTCGTTCGCCAGCTCGCGCGGGGCGGTGCTGAAGCGCTTGCCGAAGCGCATGGCGACGTTGCTCGCCCAGTCGCCGTGCTCCCGGTTGCGGGGGCGTTCGAGGGCGACGTCGGCCGCGGAGGGGCGGACGTCGTCGATGCCGCGGCGGACGGCTGCCTCCGCGACGAGGCGGGCGACGGTGTCGGCGAGATCGGCGGGTGTCACGGCGGTCAAGCCTAATCGGGCGCGCCTCCCGCCCTCGCACCGGGCGGCCCGCGCCGGCCGCCGCCGGGGTAACCTGCCTGCTCGACTGCCGCATCGGCGGCACGCGGCGGAAGGGGACACAATGCGCACACACCATCGCCCCGCCTGTGCCGCCTCCGTGCTCCTCGCCGCCGCGCTCGTCACCCTGGCCGGCTGCACGTCGAATCCGGTGCGCCCCGTCCCCGACCCGGCCGGGCCGACCGGCCCGGCGAGCGCCGCGCCGCCGTCGCCTGCCGCGCCGGAGTCGTTCCCGGTCGACATCCCCTGCGACCAGCTGATCCCCGCCGACGTCCTGGCCGCCTTCGATCCGGAGGCCGTGGCGGACCCGGCGTACGCGCCGGCCGGCCCCGCGGCGGCGATGGTCGGCTGGCAGGGCGTCGCCTGCGGCTGGGTGGACACCGCGAACGGCTCGACGATCGAGATCGCGGTCGCCCGGCTCGGCGCCGAGAACCTGGAGGCGGTGCAGAACGAGCTGGTGCTGACCACTCCGACGGTGCCCACCTACGGCGGGGTCGACTACTTCCGGTTCGACGGCGAGTCGGGCGAGGTGAACGCGTTCACCGGCGACGCGTGGATCTTCAGCCGCGGCTCGGAGTTCTTCGAGCCGGGCGATGCCACCGAGCTGATCCGGGCCGCGAAGGCGGGCCTGGGCTAGCTGCAGCTAGCCCAGCCGAACGAGCGTCGCGCCGTCGTCGTCGGGCGTCTCGTCGACGCTCGCCCGCACATCGATCGTGTGCAGGACGATGCCGCCCGTGTTGCTGAGGAACGCGGTGTCGGCCGCGTCCCGCCCGGTGGCGATCCGCAGCATGGCCGGTCGCGGGGCGAGACCGGTCGCGTCGAGCACATGCCAGGCGCCGTCGAAGAACGCCTCGCACACGGCATGGAAATCCATCGGCACCAGGCCGGGCGCGTACACCGACACCACGCGGGCCGGCACGTCGAGCGCGCGGAGCAGGGCGGTGCAGAGGTGGGCGAAGTCGCGGCAGACCCCCCGGCGGTCGAGCAGGGTCTGGGCCGCCCCGTCGGTCGAGACGCTCCACCCGGGCACGTAGTCGAGGGCGCCGGCCACCCAGTCGCGGACCGCGGCGGCGAGCGCGACGCCCGTCAGACCGGGGAACTCGCGCTCCGCCGTCCGGCGCAGAGTGTCCGACTCGACGTACCTGCTCGGTCGCAGGTAGGCGATCAGCTCGACCGGGTCGATCGGCGCCGGCTCGGAGCGGCCCGACACGTCGGCCCGATAGGAGATGCGCAGCGGCCCGGGGCCGGCCGAGAAGCGGTGCAGCCGGGTGGTGTGCCCGTCCGCCAGCTCCTCGGCGGCCACCTGCTCCCCGTCACGGTCGATGCGCAGCGTCTCGGTCAGCAGGGCGCCGGGTCCGGGCAGCGCGACGGCGATCGCCAGCACCAGCTCGCCCGCCGTCTCGACGGTCAGCTCGAGCTCCACCGACACGCTGCGCTCCATAAGCGGGAATCCTGTCACGGGAATAGCGCCGCACGGGGCCTGGTTGGCGGCACCATGACAGTTGCAGGAGTTTCCACCATCGGTTTCATCGGCGCGGGCAACATCGGCGGCCAGCTCGCCCGGCTCGCAGTCGCCCAGGGGTACTCGGTGGTGCTCAGCAATTCGCGGGGCCCGGAGAGCCTGACCGGACTCGTCGCCGAGCTGGGCGGCTCCGCCCGGGCGGGCAGCGTCGAGGACGCCGCGGAGGCCGGCGATCTGGTGGTCGTGACCATCCCGCTGCACGCGATCGACGCGGTCCCCGCCGAGCCGCTGGCCGGGAAGACGGTCATCGACACGAACAACTACTACCCGCAACGCGACGGCGTGATCGACGAGCTCGAGGAGAAGACGACGACGACCGCCGAGCTCCTCCAGTCCCGTCTGCCGGGCGCCTCCGTCGTGAAGGCGTTCAACCACATCGGCGCGGCCGACCTCACCACCGACGGCTCCCCCGCGGGCACCGCGGGCCGGCGTGCCCTCGTGCTAGCAGGCGACGACGACTCCGCCAAGGCCACCGTCGCGGCGCTCACCGACGAGTTCGGCTTCGACGTCGTGGACGCCGGACCGCTCGCCGAGGGCTGGCGGATCGAGCGCGACACCCCCGGCTACGGCGTGCCGCTCGACGCCGTCGGCTTCCGCTCCGCGCTCGCTGCCGCGCAGCGCTAGCGCGACGGGACGTGCGAACCGGTCCTGCTAGTCTGGATCGGTCCTGAGCCCCCATAGCTCAGGGGATAGAGCACTGCCCTCCGGAGGCAGGGGCGCAAGTTCGAATCTTGCTGGGGGCACATCGGAAGGAGGCCCGGCCGGCGCGGAATCGCGCTGCCGGGCCTTCCGCATTCCGTCTCGAGGCGCCCGTTCCCGCCCGCGCTTCACTACGCGGGATGACGCCTCAACTCGGCGCGCCCGACGGCGTCGGCATAGATTCTCGTCACGTGAGCATCGATCCTCCCTTCCGCGCCGATGTCGTCGGCAGCTTCCTCCGACCCGCCGCACTCAAGCGCGCGCGAGCCCTCGCCGAGTCCGGCGAGCTCGACGCCGACGGGCTGCGCGCCGTCGAGGATGCCGAGATCACCCGCCTCGTCGCCGAGCAGGCGAACGCCGGACTCCGGCTCGCGACCGACGGCGAGTTCCGGCGCTCCTGGTGGCACTTCGACTTCCTCGGCGGGCTCGACGGAGTGAACCTCACGCATCCGGATCGCGGCATCCAATTCGAGGGCGTCGAGTCGCGGCGGCAGGGCCTGAGCATCGACGGTCGCGTCGGCTTCCCGGCGGATCACCCGATGCTCGCGCATTACCGCTTCCTCGCCGCACACACCGCGGCGACCCCGAAGATGACGATCCCCTCGCCGACGGTGCTGCACTTCCGGCTCGACCCCGACGCCGTCGACGCGGAGGCGTACGACGACGCGGAGGACGCGTTCGACGACCTCGCCCGCACCTACCGCGACGCCATCGCCGCGTTCTACGCGGCGGGCTGTCGGTACCTGCAGTTCGACGACACGGTATGGGCCTACCTCTGTTCGGACGCCGAGCTGGAGAAGGCCGCGGCGCGCGGCATCCGGACCGAGGGTCTCGCCGACCGGTATGCGCGGCTGCTCAACGAGTGCCTGGCCGGCAAGCCGGACGACCTGACCGTGACCACCCACGTCTGTCGCGGCAACTTCCGCTCCACCTGGATCTCGTCGGGCGGCTACGAGCCGGTCGCCGAGCAGCTGCTGGCGCAGGTCGGCTACGACGGCTACTTCCTCGAATACGACAGCGAGCGGGCGGGCACCTTCGAGCCGCTCCGTCACCTGCCGGAGGGCGACAAGGTGGTCGTGCTCGGCCTGATCACCACGAAGAGCGGCGAGCTGGAGCCCCGCGAGGACGTTCTCCGCCGCATCGAGGAGGCGGCGACCATCGTCCCCCTCGACCAGCTCGCGCTCAGCCCCCAGTGCGGCTTCGCGTCCACCGAGGAGGGCAACGCGCTCACCGAGGACCAGCAGTGGGCGAAGATCCGCGAGGTCGTCGACATCGCCGACGAGGTGTGGGCCTGAGGCCAGCCGCAACCCGTCCGTGCCCTTCGGGCCGGGGTCCGCTCCTGGAGCGCACCCCGGCCCGTTCCGGTTGATCGGGGCGCGTTCAGCGGGCGCCGGGCGCGGCGGCGAGCAGATCGGGGTGGTGGATCGCCGCGACGTCCGGGTGCGCCCGCAGTCGAGACTTCAGCAGGTTCTCGCCGTACACGCCGGAGATGACGTTGTCGGGATCGTTCTCGACGCCCCGCGCCTCTGCTCGGTACTCGGGCGCGATGTCGAGCCGGGGAACCGACGCGTCGAGGCGCGGGTTGAAGAAGAACGGCACGGAGATCCGCGCGCTGCCTTCGGCGGGCGCGATGACCCGATGCACGGTGGCCCGGAGGTAGCCGTCGGTCGCCCACTCGAGGAGCTCACCGATGTTGACGATGAGGGCGCCCGGCTGGGGCGGCACGTCGTGCCACTCGCCCTGGTACTCCACCTGCAGGCCTCCCGCGCCCGGCTCCACCCACAGCAGGGTGAGCACGCCGCCGTCCTTGTGGCTGCCGACCCCCTGTCGCGACTCGGCGGTCTCGGGCTTGCCCGGGTAGCGCGCCACCTTGATGTGCACGGACGGCCGGTCGGCGAACAGCTCGAGCAGTTCGGCCGGGTCGGCCCCGAGCGCCTCTGCCCACGCGGCGAGCAGGCGGCGGCTGATGTCGCCGAGCCGCGCCTGCCACTCCTCGATCACTGTGCGCAGTTCCGGCAGGGCGGTCGGCCACTGGTTCGGGCCCTCGAGCCGCAGGTAGGCGGGGTCGTCGGGACGGAGCTCCGCGCCCGCCCGACCGGGGCCGATGTCGATCTGCTCGCGCCAGTCGACTTGGCCCTTCGTCAGCTCCCCGCCGACCCGCGCATAGCCGCGGAAGTAGGGGGACTTGAGGTTCTCGATCTCGAGCTTGTCCTCCTCGGGCAGCGCGAAGAAGGCGCGGGCCGTCGCGAGCAGCCGCTCCTGGAGGCGCTCGGGGATGCCGTGCCCGACGAGCGTGAAGAAGCCCACCTGGTGGGTGGCGCGCCGGAGCTCATCATGGAAGCGCGCGGCTGCTTCGGGTCCTGCGTCGAGCAGGGCGAGATCGAGGACGGGGATCGGTGTGGCGGTCATGTCTTCGACCCTTCCAGAATCGCTCCCGGCGCCCCGGAATGTTGCCGATCGTGACGGTGCGTCAGACGCCGACCCGCGCGAAGGCGTCCAGGCTGATGCCCGCGTCGAGCACCGTCCGAGCCCACTCGCGGGCCGAGTGCAGGGAGTGGTCGCGGTAGTTCCCGCACTGCAGTGCGGAGACCCCGGGGATGTCCGCCTCGCGCGCCTCCTCCGCGATGAACCGGAGCCCTCCCGTCAGGGCCGCGACGACGTCCGCCACCGCCGGCTCCCCCCACATCAGCAGGTGGAAGCCGGTCCGGCAGCCGAACGGCGAGATGTCGATGACGCCCGCGATGCGGTCGCGCAGGAGCCCGGCGAGCATGTGCTCGAGGGTGTGCAGGCCCGCGGTGGGGATCTCCCCCGCATTGGGCTGCACGAGCCGCACGTCGAAGTTCGTGATCGTGCCGCCGCCCGGCCCGTGCTCGACGCCGATGCGGCGCACGTAGGGCGCGAGGACCCGCGTGTGGTCCAGGGTGAAGCTCTCGATCTCAGCCATCAGTTCCTCCGTGGGTGAATGCGCCGAGGCGCTCCATCATGACCTGCAGCTGCGCCTCGTCGGCGACCAGCCCGATGCGCAGCCAGCCCCGTCCCCGGGGCCCGAAACCGTCGCCGGGTGCGACGGCGACCCGCTGCTCCTCACGGAGCCGGCGGGCGAACTCGATCGCATCGCCGCCACCCGGGACCCGGACCCAGACGAAGAAGGTCCCCGCCGGCGCGGCCACGCTCCAGCCGAGCGCGCGGAGGCCGGTGACGACGGTGTCGCGACGGCGCTGATAGACGGTCACCAGCTCGCGAGCGCTCCCCTGGTCGCCGTTCAGGGCGGCGGCGGCCGCCTCCTGCGAGGCACCGAACATGGTGCTGAAGGCCTCCGCCTGGTAGCGCCGCATCGCCGCGATGACCGAGGCGTTGCCGGCGGCGAAGCCGACCCGCCAGCCGGCCATGCTGTAGGTCTTCGAGAGGGTCTGCGCCTCGACGGTCCTCGTGAGACCCGCGTCGACCGCCAGCGCGGACAGCGGCGCGCGCCCGTCGAAACCGAGGGAGGAGTACGCGAAGTCGTGCACGAAGGCGGCGCCGACGCGTTCCGTCCACGTGAGGGCCGTCTCGAACGTGCCGACGCCGGCGAGCGCCCCCGTCGGGTTGTTCGGATAGTTGAGCAGCAGCACGCTGGCCCGGTCGAGGCCATCGAGCGCCGCGAAGTCGGGCTGGTAGGCGGGCGCCTCGAGCGGGAGCGGAACGATCCGCGCTCCGGCGAGGG
The DNA here is from genome assembly GCA_025463675.1 of Naasia sp. Lineage (GTDB taxonomy): Bacteria > Actinomycetota > Actinomycetes > Actinomycetales > Microbacteriaceae > Naasia. The sequence continues at coordinate 15,556 of JAODAX010000092.1, forward strand.
ATGCCGCCGCTGCGTACATGGGATACCCGGGGTCGGGCAGGACCACGGCGGTTCCGGGGTCCGCCAGCGCGAGGACGGCGGCCATGATCGCCTCGTGCGAGCCGTGGTACACCGCCACCTGCTCGTCCGGGTCGACGTCGACACGATGATCCTCGCGGTAGCGCCGGGCGATCGCCTCCCGGAGCGCGGGCCGCGCCAGGTGCGACGGATAGCGATGGTTCCGCGGATCCGAGACGGCCCGCTGCATGGCCGCGACGATGTGCTCGGGTGTCGGCAGGTCCGGGTTGCCCTTCGACACGTCGATCAGGGGCGGGCCGGGCTCGGCGGCCAGGCGCCGGGTCTCCGCGTCCATACCGGCCCAGAAGTTGGGCGGCAGCGCCTCGACCCGTGCGGCGGGACGGAACCGTGCCACGGCTACCGCCGCCGGAATCGGCGGGCCGCGCTCGTGCCCACCCATTGGATGCCCTGCACGAGCACGATGAGGGTCACGACGGTCGCCGCCATCGCGAAGCCGTCGTAACGCTGGTACCCGTAGGACAGGGCGAGGTCGCCGATGCCGCCGGCCCCCACCGTGCCGGCCATCGCGGTCGCGTCGATCAGCCCGACGGCCGCGATCGTCACCGCGAGGATCAGCGAGCCGCGCGCCTCCGGGAGCAGGAAGCGCCACAGGATCTGGCCGGGCGAGGCGCCCATGGATCGGGCGGCCTCCACGACACCGCCCGGAACCTCGAGCAGTGAGTTCTCGACCAGGCGGCCGATGTAGGCGGCGATCATCACGGTGAGCGGGACGATCGCGGCCCACACCCCGATGCTCGTGCCGACGAGCAGCCGCGTGAACGGCAGGATCGCCACCAGCAGGATGATGAAAGGCAGCGACCGGATCAGGTTGACGAGCCCGCCGAGCAGCACGCTCGCGGCCCGGTTCTCGAGCACGCCGCCCTGCCTGGTGAGCGCCAGGACGGCCCCGATTCCGACGCCGAGGACCGAGCCCAGCACGAGCGCCACGCCCAGCATCTGCAGCGTCTCGCCGAGCGCGGAGAAGAACAGGTCGGGGGTGAGCAGGGTCCACCGGTCCTCGCTCATCGGACCACGTCCTCGAGGTGCTCCACGCGCTCGGCCAGGAAGGCACGGGCAGCCGCGACCCGGTCGGCCTCTCCGGTGACCTTGATGATCATCTGCCCCACCGTGTGCTCCTGGATTTCCGTCATGTCGGCGTGCAGCATGTTGACCGACACGCCGATGCCGGTGATCAGGTCGGAGACGAGCGGCTGGGTGACCTCATCATCCACGAGCAGCAGACGCCAGAGCCCCTCGCCGCCGACGTGCGCGAGCACCCGGTCAGGCAGGCCCTGCGGCACGACGGTCGTCACGAAGTCGCGGGCGATGGCTGTCCGCGGCCGCACGAAGGTGTCGAGCACGGTTCCCTGCTCCACGACCCGGCCGTCCGCCATGACCGCGACCTCGTCCGCCAGGTCCTTGATGACGTCCATCTCGTGAGTCACGACGAGGATCGTGGTCCCGTACTCCCTGTTGATGCTGCGCAGCAGCTCGATGATCTGGGCGGTCGTTGTCGGGTCCAGCGCGCTCGTCGCCTCGTCGGCGAGCAGGACGCGGGGGTTCCGCGCGAGCGAGCGGGCGATGCCCACCCGCTGCTTCTGGCCGCCGGAGAGCTCTGCGGCGTGCCTGTCGCCCTTGTCGCTCAGCCCGACGAACTCGAGGACCTCGTCGGCACGCGCGCGAGCGGCCGCCCTGCTGACGCCGTCCAGTCGGAGCGGCATCGCGACGTTGTCCCGCACGGAGACCGTCTCCAACAGGTTGAACTGCTGGAAGATCATCCCGGTGCGCTTCTGGGCGTCGCGGAGCGGGCGTCCCCGGAGTCCGCCGATGTCGATGCCGTCGACGAGGACCCTGCCGCTGGTCGGCCGCTCGATCCCGTTGACCATCCGGATGAGCGTCGACTTGCCGGCACCGCTGTAGCCGATGACGCCGAAGACGCGGCCGGGCTCGACCCGCAGGCGCACGCCGCGGAGGGCCACCGTCTCGGCTGCCCCCCGCGGGTACGTCTTTGCGACGTCGTCGAACTCGATCAGGCCGGCGCTGTCAGCGCTCATTCGAACCAGGCGGGCAGGTTGTAACCGTCGTACTGCGGGTCGGACTCGACGTAGTCGATGAACTCGTCGGACTCGTAGGCGGCCTTGATCGCCTGCGCCCAGTCCGATTCCACGTCCTCCTCCCGCACCGCGACCACGTTGGAGAACTGGAGCGGCTGGTCCTCGACGGCGAGTGCGTCGTCGTGGTCCAGCCCGCCGGCGACGATGAAGTTGCCCTGGATGGTTGCGTAGTCGACGTCCTGGAGCGCGGGAACCTGCTGCGCGTTCTCGATCGCGACGATGTCCAGGTTGTGCGGGTTGTCGGTGATGATCGAGATGTCGGCGGTGTTCGGGTCATCCACGTCCTCGAAGTCGATCCAGCCGAGGTCGCGCAGGATGAGCAGGCCGCGGTAGAGGTTCGACGGCGAGTTCGGCACCGATACCGTCGCCCCGTCCTTCACGTCGTCCACCGACGACGACTTGCCGCCGAAGAGCGCCATCCGCGGCGTCGGCACCTGGACGAGCGCCGCGTTCGAGATGCCCTCCTGGGCGTTGATGAAGTCCAGGTAGACGGGGTGCTGCATGATGTTCGCGTCGATCTCCCCCGTCGACACGGCCACGTTCACGACGATGCCGTCGGTGAACTCCTGGCTCTCGACGGAGTATCCCTCCGCCTCGAGCAGGGGGACGATCCCGTCCTGGAACATCTCGCTGTACGGCCCGGGGTTGAAGCCGACCGTGATGTCGGTCTTCGCGGCGGCCGGTCCGCTCTCGGTGGATTGCGCCGCGCCTCCGCCGCCGCAGGCGGTGACGGCGAGCAGCAGGGCGGCGGTCGTCGTACCGAGGATGGCTGCGCGGACGTGCTTCATGGGTGCCTCTTCGCTGTGGGAGTCGGTGTCCCGATCACGGTCGGGACGTTCCTTCCGAAGCTATGCGGCGCCCCCCGGATCACCCGATTCGTCGTGTCACGAAGCGCAACACTCCCGGGCGCAGCAGCGGCGCGAGTTCAGGGCGTCGCGGAGATCTCCGTCGCGGGGGCGGGAGCCGCCCCGTAGGCGGGCGGGGCGAAAGCGACGCAGGCGGCGACGATCAACAGGCAGGTGGACAGCTTCTTCATCGGGCGTCTCCGGGGTAGGGAACGCACGCGGCACGACGATCGGTCGGAGAGTCGCTGGGTGGCGGGCCGATCGGAGCACCCCGTGGGTTCGGGGATCTCCCTCACCGTATCGGCGGAGGGCCCCTCGGCGTCCTCCCTCGTTCGAGGGGTTGCGGGCGCTTCGGGCTCGTCGGGATCGGGCGGTCCACCAATCCGGATGCGGTGCCGGAACCGAAGAAGGGGAACTGGCTAGGCTCGACCCGACCGCCGGGAGGACGAGACGTGAGCACGACGACCCGCACTGTGCGCGTCGTGCGCGGCACCCTCGCCGCGGCGGTCGCTGTGCACACCGCGGCGTTCTTCCACGTCGCCGGCGGCGGCGTTCCTCCGGCGCCGGTCGCGGTCGCCCTCACGCTCGCCTTCGCGGTTCCGCTGAGCATCGCGCTCGCCGGACCGTCGCGGCCGGGGTCGACCCCGCGGGTCGCAGCGAGCGCCCCGCGCACGGCACTGTCGGTGGCCACGAGCCAGGCGCTCCTGCACGTGCTGTTCACCCTCGGCGCGAGCGGTACGCCCCCCGGCGGCCACGTCCACGCGGGCGGCTCCCTGGCACTGCCCGTGCTCGCCGGCGTCGTGCCCCCGATGTGGCAGGCGCACGCGTTGGCCGCCGGAGTCACCGTCGCCGCGCTGCTGCTCGGCTCGCGCGCGCTCGACGGCCTCGCTCGGTGCATCCGGCTCGCCGTCCGGCGGATCCTCGCCCGGGCGCTCGCACCCGCGCCGCTTCCGGCCGCGCGCGTCCGTGCCTCGTCGCGCCCGGCGCTGACCGACCGTCTCGCCGCCGTGTGCGACCTCCGGCGCCGCGGCCCGCCGGCCGCCTCCGCGCTGCTCGCGTAGCGCCTTCCGCTTCCGCGCCGCTCGGCGCCTCCCCGCCGCGATTCGCGGCTCCCCCGCGCGCACCGCGCGCCCTCGACGAAGGATTCCCCATGCATCTGTCCCTGCCCTCCCGCATCGCCGCCGCCGGTAGCGCCGCCCTCCTGCTCGCCCTGGCCGGCCCACTCGCCGCGAGCGCCCACGTCAGCGTCGATCCCGCCCAGGCGGAGGCGGGCGGCTACAGCCAACTCACCTTCCGCGTGCCCAACGAGCGTGACGACGCCGGAACGGTGCGGCTCGCCGTGAGCCTGCCCGCCGACACCCCTTTCGCATCCGTCTCCTACGAGCCCGTGCCCGGCTGGACCACCAGCGTCGTCACGACCGAGCTGCCGGAGCCGGTGGAGGTAAACGGCAACCAGCTGACCGAGGCAGTGACGAGCATCGTCTGGGAGGCGGACGCCGGCGGGAGAATCGAGCCGGGCCAGTTCCTCACCTTCCCGATCAGCGTCGGGCCCGTCCCGGAGGTCGGCAGCGTCGCGCTGCCGGCGACCCAGACGTACTCCAACGGCGAGGTGGTCGAGTGGGCCGGTGATGAGGACGCCGACCTCCCGGCCCCGGTCCTCTACGTCGGGGACGAGCCGGCCGGCCACGGCCACAGCGGCGGCGAGGGCGACGACCCCGCGGACACCGCCGACACCGCGTCCGTCTCGTCGACCGGCGGGACCACCCCCGACGACGGTCTCGCCCGCGGCCTCGGCATCATCGGGCTCGCGCTCGGGGCTCTCGCCCTGGTGCTCGCGGCGTTCTCGCTCATGCGGAACCGACGCACCTGACCGGACCGTCGAGCGCGGTACGTGCACCGCTCCGCGCGGTGCGAGGCGCCGAGCGCGGTGGGTGCACAGCCCGCGCTCGGTGCCTCGCACCGCGCTCGACGGGGGCGGCGGCGGGAGTAGCCTGACCGGGTGAGATTCGTCGTCGTACCGCAGTGGCAGGGCTCCGGATCGAGCAGGGCGATGCGCCTCGCGGACGGGGCGAACGTCATCTCCGGTGATCTGCCCAGCTCGCGCACCACGGTCGTCGAGGTGCCGCTCGGCGCCGGCGAGTCGCTCGGCTCGGGCGTCGCACGCTACAGCTCGCTGCGCGAGGTCCGCGACCGCATCGCGGTGGCGCTCGACGGCAGCGACGAGCCCGCCATCGTCATCGGCGGCGACTGCGGCGTCGAGCTGGCCGCCGTCGAGCATGTGCTGCGCACGCGCGACGACCCGCCCGCCGTCGTGTGGCTCGACGCGCACCCCGATCTCGGCGCGCTGACCGACCGGCCGCGCGCGTTCTGCGGCACGGTGGCGCGCGCGATCGTCGGCGACGGCGCCGACGGGCTCAGCGCCGACCCGGCCCTGCCGCCGTCCCGGTTCGTCGCCGCCGGCACGCGCTCGATCGACGACGACGAGCAGGAGTACGTGGACGCGCACGGCATCCCGGTGATCCTCTGCGACGCGCTCGGCGCCGGGGCGATCGCCGACGCGGTCGCCGCGACCGGCGCGACACGCGTGTACGTGCACATCGACCTCGATGTGCTCGACCCGGCGGAGATCGGCGGCCTCGCCGACCCGCAGCCGTTCGGGGTGGCGCTTCCCGCGCTCGTCGCCGAGCTGCGGGAACTCGTGGCCCGCTTCCCGCTCGCCGGCGCCGGCATCACGATGTTCGCGCCCGACAGCCTGGACGGCGCGGGCGGCGACCTGCCGACCATCCTGCGGCTGCTGTCCGCGCTGACCGCCCCCGAGCCGGCCGCAGCGTGAGCACCGACGGCGCCCCCAGCGCCCCGACCGGGGACGACGAGCCGCGCATCCTCGTCGAGCGACGCGGGCACGTGCTGCTGATCGGGCTCAACCGGCCCGGCAAGCGCAACGCCGCCGATCTGCGGATGCTCCGCGAGCTGGCGGCCGCGTACGGGGAGTTCGCGGGCGACGAGGAGGCCCGGGTCGCGGTTGTGCACGCGGTCGGCGACCATTTCACCGGCGGCCTGGACCTCGCCGACGTCGGCACGCGGATCGCCTCCGGCGACCTGGACCTCGTCCCCGAAGGCGGCGTCGACCCGTGGCAGCTGAGCGGCCCGCCGCTCGACAAGCCGGTGATCGTCGCCGTGCAGGGCACCTGCCTCACCCTCGGCATCGAGCTGATCCTCGCTGCGGACATCGCGATCGCCGCCGACTCCACCCGCTTCGGCCAGATCGAAGTGGCCCGCGCGATCCTGCCGTTCGGCGGCGCCACGATGCGCTTCCCGCGGGTCGCCGGCTGGGGCGACGCGATGCGCTGGATGCTCACCGGCGACCTCTTCGACGCGGCCGAGGCCCTGCGCATGCGGCTCGTGCAGGAGGTCGTGCCGCATGGCAGCCAGCTGGACCGCGCACTCGAGCTCGCCGAGCGGATCGCCGCCCAGGCGCCGCTCGCCGTCCGCGCCACGATCGCCAACGCGGAGCTCGCGCGCACGGTCGGCCCGGCCGCCGCGGCCGCCCGGCTGATGCCCGAGCTGCGGCGACTCGCCGCCACCGAGGACGCACGAATCGGAATGGAGGCGTTCCTCACCCGGACGGCTCCGCACTACCTCGGACGCTGACGCGAGGCCGACACCCGGCAGGCGCGTCGACCGGAAGGAGACCCCATGCCCCGCAGCTACGACCTGGTGGTGATCGGCGCCGGCCCCGTCGGCGAGAACGTCGCCGACTACGCCGTGAAGCGCGGCCTCACCGCGGTGATCGTCGAGAGCGAGCTCGTCGGCGGCGAATGCTCGTACTGGGCGTGCATGCCCTCGAAGGCGCTGCTGCGCTCCGGCCTCGCGCTGGACGCGGCCCGCCGGATCGGCGGCGCACGCGAGGCGGTGACCGGACAGCTCGACATGGGCGCGGTGCTCCGGCGCCGGGACTCGTTCGTGTCCGACTGGGACGACACCTCCCAGGTGGAGTGGCTCGCGAGCGCCGGCATTGACCTGGTGCGGGGCCACGGACGGATCACCGGCACGCGCGCCGTGACGGTCACCGGCCCGGACGGGTCGACCACCGAGCTGGTGGCCCGGCACGCCGTCGCCGTCAGCACCGGAACGGCGGCCCTCCTGCCCGGCATCGACGGACTCGTCGACGTGAAGCCGTGGACGAGCCGCGAGGCGACCGGAGCGGAGCGCGTACCCGCGTCGCTCGCGATCGTCGGCGGCGGCGTGGTGGCGGCCGAGATGGCGACCGCATACCTCTCGCTCGGCAGCACGGTCACCCTCGTCGCCCGCAGCGGGCTGCTCGGCGGCATGGAGCCGTTCGCCGGCGAGCTGGTCGCGGACCAGCTGCGGAAGTCGGGCGCGGCGGTCCGCCTCGGCGTGTCGCCCGTGCGTGCCGATCGCCGTCCGGGCGGCGTCCGCCTGACGCTCGACGACGGCTCGACCGTCGAGGCGGAGGAGCTGCTCGTCGCGACCGGCCGAGTGCCGCGCACCGAGGACCTCGGGCTCGCATCGGTGGGCCTCGAGGACGGCGGTTGGCTCGACGTGGACGAGACCCTGCTGGTGCGGGGCGAGACCAACGCCGACCAGCCGTGGTTGTACGCGGTCGGCGACGTCAACCATCGCGCGCTGCTGACCCACCAGGGCAAGTACCAGGCGCGGGCCGCCGGCGAGGTCATCGCCGCCCGCGCGCAGGGCCGCCCGGTCGACGACGCGCCGTGGGGCCTGCACGCCGCGACGGCCGACCGGGAGGCCGTCCCGCAGGTGACCTTCACCGATCCGGAGGTCGCGTCCGTCGGGCTGACCGAGGCGGCGGCACGGAGGGCGGGGTACGACCTGCGCATGGTGGAGTACGACCTCGGTGCGGTCTCGGGCGCCGCCCTGCAGGCCGACGACTACATCGGCCGCGCTGCTCTGGTCGTCGACGAGGCCCGCGGCGTTTTGCTCGGTGCCACGTTCGTCGGCCAGGACGTCGCCGAGCTGCTGCACTCCGCGACCATCGCCGTGGTCGGCGAGGTGCCGCTGCGGCGGCTGTGGCACGCCGTCCCGTCCTATCCGACCATCAGCGAGATTTGGCTCCGCCTGCTCGAGACCTACGGGAGACCCGGATGAACGCACTGCCCGGACCGAAGAGCCGGAGGATCCTGCGGGAGCTCGGCTTCCAGTACGCGACCCTGGTAGCCCTGATCTGGGGCCTGCCGCTGTCCACCGGGCGGGTGGGCAGCGAGGACGGCCTCATCGTCCTGTCCGGACTGCCGCGCTGGGCCTACCGGCGCGGCGGCACCACCGTCGGCCGGGTCTACCTGACCGGCGACAACACCGGGCCCGCCGTGCTGCGCCACGAGCGGGTGCACGTGCAGCAGTGGCGGCGGCTCGGCCTCTGGTTGCCGGTCGTCTACGCGCTCGGCGGCCCCGATCCGCTGAAGAACCGGTACGAGATCGAGGCGGGCCTCGAGGACGGCGGCTACCTGCCGCGCCGGAGGACCCGATGACGGCACTGCCGCTGCCCGCGTCGATGGCTGGCCGGACGGTCGTCATCACGGGCGGCAGCTCGGGAATCGGCGCCGCGGCGGCGGGCACGCTGGCCGCGCTCGGCGCCGAGGTCGCGGTCGTCGGGCGCACGCCCGTCCGGACCCGGCAGGTGGCGGAAGAGGTCGGCGGCGAGGCGTTCCTCGCCGACTTCACCCGGCTCGACGACGTCCGCACGCTCGCCGCGCGGCTGCTCGAGCGCTATCCGCGCATCTCGGTGCTCGCCAACAACGCGGGCGCCATGCACCGGCCGCGCGAACGCACCGGCGACGGCTACGAGCGCACCCTGCAGGAGAGTGTGCTCGGCGGCGTCCTGCTGACGAGCCTGCTGCTGCCCCGCCTGGCCGAGACGGCCGCCGCCGAACCGCCGGGAAGCGTCCGGGTGCTGTTCACCGCCTCGAGCGCGAACGTCGGCGGCCGGCTGCGCCTCGGCGACCTCGACCTGGAGCGCGGGCCGTGGTTCGGCGGCTGGCGCGCCTACTGCAACGCCAAGCTCGCGAACGTGCTGAACGCCCGCGAAGTGGCCCGCCGTGCGGCGGCCGACGGGGTCACCGCCTACGCCTTCCACCCGGGCGTGGTGTCGACCCGGTTCGGCGGCGAGAGCCCGTCCTGGAACCTGGCGCGCGCGCTCACCGGCAACCGGTTCGGCCTCAGCCCGGAGCAGGGCGCGGAGCCGCTCGTCCGCCTGGCGGCCGGCGCCCGGATCGACGCCCCGAGCGGCAGCTACTTCGCCCGCCTGCGCTCCCCCGGCCCGGTCGCCCGGCAGGGCACCGACGATGCGCTGGCCCGCGCCCTCTGGGCGGAATGCGAGCGCCGCGTCGGCCTCTGAGGCACCGCGAACCCGCGACTTGCCACTCAGTGCTGGTTAAGTCGCCGCTACCGGCACGAACAAGCCGCTCGCCGGTCCACGGGACGGGCACCGCGGCCGGGGCGCTAGTTCGCTTCGGACTTGCCGTCCCGCCAGTAGCCCATGAAGGCGACCTGGCGGCGGTCGAGGCCGCACTCGCGGACGAGGAAGCGACGCAGGCCCTTGATGACCGCGGCCTCGCCGGCGAGCCAGGCGTAGAGCTCACCGGTCGGCGACTCGGCGGGGGTCTCCCAGAGCAGGGTGGCGTCAACGTCGATGTCGGCGAACTCCTCGGCGACGCGGGCCACCGCATCGAGGTGCTCGGCGAGCCAGCCGCGGACGGCGGGGTCGAGTCGCGTGCCGTGCGCGGCGGTGCCGCGGGGCAGCCAATCGACGGTGACGCCGGCCGGCAGCTCCAGCTCGAGGCGGTCGTCGGCGGTCGGGATCTCGAGGATCGCGTGCGCGGCGGTGCCGGCTGGCAGCGCCCCGAGGATGGCGGAGACCGCGGGGACCGCCGTCTCGTCGCCGGCCAGCAGCAGGGTGCGCGCAGTGCCCGGGTTCCATTCGATGCCGACGGAGGAGTCGGGGCTCTGGCCGTCGGGGCCGACAAGGACGATCTCGTCGCCGGCGCGCGCGGAGCACGCCCACGCGGATGCGGGGCCGGTCTCGCCGTGGCAGACGAAGTCGACGTCGACCTCACGCTCGGCGGGGCGGACGGCGCGGATCGTGTAGGTGCGGATGGGGTTCCGCTCGCTCTCGGGCAGCGCCCGCCAGCGTGCGTACCAGTCGCCGGAGGCGAGGACCTCGGGGTCATCGACGCCGAAGTCGCCGTAGCCCAGGCCGTGCAGCGGCAGCAGCACCTTCACCCGCTGGTCGAAGCCGTCGGTGCCGAAGTCGACCAGGTCCGGGCCGGCGAACGTGACGCGCACGAACGACGGCGAGAGGCGGTGCACCCGGCTCACCGTGACTCGGTACGGCCGGTAGGAGGGGCGGTTCCGGACCGGAGCGGCGAGCGAACTAAGCATTGCCTTACCTTACCTAACGGCGTCTCCGCCGCAACTGCGGAAGTGCCGATCAGCACTGCGCCCAGCCCCACTGTGCGTCACCACTGGGGCGGGTGACGGCGCTCCCAGCCGAACCGGCGCTCCAGCTGACGACCGAGGGCGACCAGCGCCTCCTCCCCGCCCGGCCGGCCGATCAGCTGCACTCCCATCGGCAGGCCGGCGTCGCCCTCCCCAATTGGCAGCGTGGCGATCGGCAGCGTGATCGCGGGCAGGCCGGTCGCGTTCACGAACGACGTGAACGGCGTGTACTGCACCTGCTGCGCGAAGTTCCGCTCGCCGTCCTCGGCGTCGTACCAGCCGAGCGGCCGAGGCGGCAGGGCGAGCGCAGGGGTGAGCAGCGCGTCGAGGCGAGCGCCGTCCCGGGAGAACAGCGTGCGGATCACCTCCCGCTCGAACGCGGCGAGGGTGCTGAGGGCCGCCACCAGCCGGGATGCGGGCAGCTCCCGGCCGCGGCGCACGAGCCACGCGGTCAGCGGCTCGACGAGGGCGAGCTGCGCGTCGTCGAGCGGGATCGCCGACGCACCCGCCTGCCACAGCACGCGGAACGCGTCGGGGTAGGCGCTCGTGTCGGGCAGCGCCGCCTCCTCCACCCCGTGACCGAGCCCCGCGAGCGCGTCGCGGGCGAGGTCGAGCGCGGCGCGCGCCTCCGGCGACACCCGGATGTCGTAGGCGCCGTCCCAGGGACTCTCGGTGGTCACCCCGATCGTGTACCGGCCTTCGCCGCGCACGGCGGCGCCGAGCAGCCGGCCGGGGTCGGGCGGGCGCAGCGTCTCGCGGGCGTCGAGCGCGTCGCCGGTCCGGGCGACCATGGCGTCGAGGAGCATCGCGGCGTCCGCCACGGAGCGGGCGAGCGGCCCCGGCACGACAAGCCCGCCGATCGAGTCGGGCTGGTCGGCGACGAGGCGTCGGGTCGGCTTGATCCCCACCAGGCCGGTGGCCGCGGCGGGGATGCGCACCGAGCCACCGCCGTCGGTGCCGGGCGCGAACGGCAGCAGCCCGGCGGCCACGGCGACGGCCGCTCCCCCGCTCGATCCGCCGGCGCCGTGCGTGGGGTTGTACGGGTTCCGCGCGGCCGGCCGGCCGGCCGGCTCGGTGTAGGAGGGCAGGCCGAACTCGGGCGCGCTGGTGGCGCCGAGCGAGACGGCGCCGGCGGCGTCCAGGCGGGCGACGAGCGGATCGGTCTCCTCGGCGAGGCGGCCGGCGAGCGCGCGCGAGCCGCCTGTGAACGGCAGTCCCGCCCTGCCCTCGAGCTCCTTCTCCGCGTACGGCAGCCCCCACAGCTCGGCGGAGCGGGGCACCTGGTCGAGCGCGCGCAGCCGGTCGAGCACCGCATCGGAGTCGACCCGCGAGAGGGCGCCGAGCTCACCGTTCAGCCTCTCGATGCGGCGCAGGTAGTGCTCGGCCAGCTCGACGGGCGTCACCTCGCCGCGCTGGAGCCAGTCCCACTGGTCCTGGGCACTGAGATGATGCAGCTCGAACACAGCGCCGAGCCTACGGGTGCGCTACTTCAGGCTCTTCTGCAGCATCACGGTGCCGAGCCACCGGTCGAACTTGTAGCCGACCCGCCCCATCCGGCCGATCTCGGTGAAGCCGAACTTCTCATGCAGGCGCAGCGACCCCTCCGCACCCTTGTCCGCGATGACCGCGAGGATCTCCTTCAGGCCGGCCTGCTTGGAGCGGTCGATGAGGTCCGCGAGCAGGGCGTTGCCGAGCCCCTTCCCGGTCGCCGCTGGCCGGATGTAGATGGAGTTCTCCACCGTGTACCGGTAGGCCCGCTTCTGCTTCCACGGCGACACGAGGGCGTAGCCGAGGACCTGATCGGACGGCGACACGGCGACGAGGAACGGCATCCCGAGCTTGCCGAGGTAGGCGAACTTGGCGCGCCATTCGCGCAGCGTCATCGCGTCCTCGTCGAAGGTGACGACGCTGTTGATGACGTAGTAGTTGTAGATCTCGCGGATGTCCGGCAGATCCCGGGGGGCGGCGTCGCGGATGGTGAAGGAGAACTCGGCGGGCGGTGGCGGCGGCTTGCGCAGGTGTCGTGGCAGCACACGCCGCTTCTGGTACTCCTCCTCCAGCATCCCGGCTCCCTCCGAAGCACTTAGCCTATTGGCGGGCGATCCTCGGCCCGGGGATCCATCGCCGGGCGATCGAGACGCCAGTCGACGCGCGGCGCCCCCTGGTCGGCGAGCGCCGCGTTCGCCCGACTGAACGGGCGGGAGCCGAAGAAGCCGGTGCGCGCGGACAGCGGGCTCGGATGAGCGGAGGCGATGACCGGCACGTCGGCGAGCAGCGGCCGGAGCGTCTGCGCGTCCCGACCCCAGAGCATCGCGACGAGCGGTCCGCCGCGCGCGACGAGGCGCTCGATCGCGAGTGCGGTCACCGCCTCCCAGCCGGCGCGCCGGTGCGAGCCGGGTGCGCCCGGCCGGACGGTGAGCACGCGGTTGAGCAGCAGCACCCCGGACGCCGTCCACGCGCTCAGGTCCCCGTGCTCGGGCGGGTCGATCCCGAGGTCGTCGCGCAGTTCGCGGTGGATGTTGGCGAGGCTCCGCGGCAGCGGGCGCACCGCGCGGTCGACGGCGAAGGCGAGGCCGATCGGGTGGCCGGGAGTCGGGTACGGGTCCTGGCCGACGAGGATCACCCGGACGTCGGCGAACGGCGTGCGGAACGCGCGCAGCACGTCGGGCGCTGCGGGCAGGCAGCGGTGCCCTTCGGCCTCCTCGGCGCGCAGGAACGCCTCGATCGCGGCGAGGACGGGCCGCGCCTCGGCGAGCGCCTCCGCCCAGCCCGGGTCGATGCCGGCGAGGTCGAGTTCGGCGCGGAAGCCGGCCACAATCAGCCGGCGGCGAGCACGTCGACGGTTACGCCGCGCTCCCCCGGGGCGACCCGCCAGATGTTCCCGGCGCCGGCGACTCGGATGCCGCCGGCGCCGACGATGAGGCTCGTGCCCTCGTCGATCGCGATGCCGCCGTCGCTGAGGCCGGCAGCCGTCGCGGCCACCAGCCGGGACAGTGTGCCCCACTGCGCGGTGTGCACCTCGATCGTGACGTCGAGCAGGCCGATCCCGTTCACGACGGTGACCTCGTCGAGTTCCTCGGCTGCCTCCTCGGGACTCACCGGCACGCCGCCGATCCGCCAGCCGCCGAGGATCGCCCGCTCCGGCGCGATCATCGCGCCGGCGGAGAAGCCGAGGTAGGGCACCCCGTCGGCGACGCGGCGCCGGATCTCGTCGAACAGCGGCGTGAGGCTTTCCAGGTAGGCGGGCGTGAGGCCACCGCCCACGAGGATGCCGTCCGAGTCGCCCAGCGAGTCCGGGTCGGCAGCGGCCCCCTCCGGCAGGGACAGCACCCGCTCGTCGATCGGGCCCGCGGAGCCGGCCTCCGCGACCAGCTTCGCGGCGTGCTCGAGCCCGTCGCCGTCGCGGACGACGACCACCGCGATGCGCGGCGGGCCGACCACGCCGCGGTTCCGCGCCAGCTGGGCGGCCTCCTCCACGAATGCGCGGAACGCCGCGCCGTCTCCGGCCTCCGGCCAGCCGCCGCCGACGAGATGGATGCTCACCGTTGCAAACCTAGGCGGGGACGACGTGATCCGCCGTGACGGGCGGCAGCGCAGACCACGGGAAGACGATCCACCGATCGGTGGCCCGCCAGCAGTAGTCCGGCTCGAAGACGGTGCGCGGCTTGGCGTAGAGCGTGACGCTGCGCACCTCGGCGCCCATCCTGCCGAGCAGTTCGACGGCGAGGGCCAGCGTGCGCCCGGAGTCGGAGACGTCGTCGACGAGCAGCACCCGGCGCCCGCGGAGGGCGGCGCCGTCGAGGAGGGGCGGCAGGATCTCCGGCGCGTCCAGCCGCTCGTCGACGCCGGTGTAGAACTCGACGTTCAGGCTGCCGCAGCTCTTCACGCCCAGCGCGTAGGAGATGCTGCCGGCGAGCAGCAGGCCGCCGCGGGCGATGGCCACCACGATCTCGGGCGCGAAGCCGGATTCGGCGATCGAGTGGGCGAGCTGCCGCGAGGCGTCCCCGAACTCGAGCCAGCCGAGGATCTCGCGTTCCGGGGCGGGGGCACCGTCGAGAGGCATTCGGCCACGATAGCGGGCGGCGGAACCCCGTTAGCATTCGGCAATGCCTTCCCTCCTCCGGGGCCGTGCGGGTGCGGTCACGCTCGGCCTCGTCGGCTGGCTCGGGTTCGTGGAGATCGTCAGCGGGATGCTGCAGGGCTACTACATCCCGATCATCTCCGACATCGGCCGGCACCTCGGGGTCGACGACGCTCAGCTGAACTGGCTGGAGGCCGCCCAGCTGCTGCTGTCCTCCATCGTGCTGCCGGTGCTCGCGAAGCTCGGCGACATGTTCGGCCACAAGCGCATCCTGCTGATCTCGACCACGGTCACCGCCGCGGCGTCGTGGGCCCTCGTCTTCTCCGACGACTTCGCCACCTACCTGGTCGCCTGGGCGCTGCAGGGCTGCTACGTCGTGTGGCTGCCCCTCGAGGTGGCGATCATCTTCTCCCGCGCCCGCTCGAGCGGCGTCGCGAACGCGACCACCCGGCGCGCGGCGGGCCTGCTCATCGTCGCGCTGCAGGCGGGCGCGATCCTCGGCGCGCTGCTCGCCGGCCGGCTGCTCACCGCGTTCGACGGCGACCTCGCGCCGACCCTCGCCGTGCCGGCCGTCGCGGCGACCCTCGCCTTCGCGGTGATCCTGTTCGGTGTGCCGAGGATGGCTCCGGAGGTCGGCGGGCGGCGGCTCGACGCGACCGGCTTCGCCCTGCTCGGCATCGGCCTGCTGTTGATCACCTCGTCGCTGACGTTCCTGCGCGTCAACGGGCCGGGCGCCTGGTGGGTGTGGGCGCTCCTCGCCGCCGGAATCCTCTGGTTTCTCCCGTTCGCCCGCTTCGAGCTGCGCCGCCCCGACCCGGCGATCGACCTGCGAGTGCTCCGCGACCCGCGGATGTGGCCGGTGCAGCTGACCGCGGGTCTCTTCGGCGTCTCGATCCTCGGCGCGCAGGTGCCGCTGTCCACGTTCGCGGCCACCGACCCGGCCGTCGGCTACGGACTCGGCATTGACCCCGAATCGGTCTCCAACTTGATCGGCGTGTACCTCGTCGCGGTGATCCTCGGCGCCATCGTGTTCCCGTTCGTCGTGCGGGCGACCACCCCCCGCATCACCCTGATCGCCGCCGCTGTCCTCGTCGGCGTCGGGTACCTGCTGTTCGTGCCGTTCCACGACACGGTCGTGCAGGTGCTCACCAACATGGCGGTCGCCGGCCTCGGCTCGGGCGCGTTGCTCGCCGCCCTGCCCGCGGCCGCCGCTGCCGCTGCGCCGGTCGGCCAGACCGGCATCGCCGCGGGCCTCACCAACACCACGAAGACGGTCGGCGGCACCTTCGCGTCCGGGATCTTCGGCGTCGCGCTCGCCTCCGGCGCGGGCTCCGCCGCGGTCGCCGGCGCGGGGTCGCTGTCCGGCTACTACACGGTGTGGATGCTCTGCGGCGGCACCGCCCTCGTCGCGGCGGCGCTGCTCGTGTTCGTGCCGAAGCTCGCGTTCTCCGACCCGCCCCTTATCGAGACGGCGGAGCCGGGCTCGAATCTGAAGGACATCAAGCTGTGACCAGCGCCGCCTCCCCCGCCGCCCTCGCCGGCCGCGTGCGCCTCGGCGCGCTCGCCCTGCTGCCCGCGCCGATCCTCGCCGGCGTGGTGCTGGTGCTGGTGCTCGGTGCGCCGGCCTGGGGGCTGGTCGGCCTCGGGGCGGCGGGCTGGCTCGTCGCGCTTCTGCTGCGCCAGCCGGTGGCGCTGCTCGCGGCCCGCCGGCTGACGCGGGAGAAGGCGGCGGACCTGGTCGGCTGGTTCTCGGGGCCTGCGGAGGAGCTGGTCCGCGTGCTCGCGGTGCTGCTCGTCGTCCGGGGCGTCGAGGACGCCCTGTGGCTGAGCTTCGGCTGGGCGGCCGCTGAGGCCATCCTCCTCGCCGTCAACACGTTCGCCGTCGCGGGCCTGCTCGGCCGCGACGACCCCAGGTCGCGGGAGGCGCGCGAGCTCCTCGCCGCCCAGGGCTCGCTGGCACCGCGGAACCCGGTGTGGGGTTTCCTCGAGCGGCTCAGCGCGACGGCGCTGCACCTCGGCTTCAGCGTCGCGCTGGTCGGGGCGCCGTGGCTCGCGGTCGTCACCGCTCCGCTGCACTCGGCGATCAACATGCTCGCGGTCCGCTTCGCGCCGACCCGCATCGCCCTGACCGAGGCCGCACTGGCGGCGGCCGGGGCGGCCGTCCTCCTCGCGGCGCTGGCTCTCGCGACCCGCTGACCGGGACTCGCCCTACTCCCTCACGCGGAGGGTGTCGCGGATCACCTTGTGCGCGGCCGCCTGCGCGACCGGGCGGACGGTGATGGTGTCGAGGTTGACGTGACCGGGCAGGCCGATGGCGTAGGCGATCACGTCGGCGATGTCGCTCGGCGACAGCGGATCCGCCACCCCCGAGTACACGGCGTCGGCCCGCTGCTGGTCCCCGCCGAAGCGATTGGCCGAGAACTCCTCACTCTTCACCATGCCGGGCGCGATCTCGATGACCCGGAGCGGCTCTCCCGCCAGCTCCAGCCGGAGCGCGCGCATCAGCATCAGCTCGCCTGCCTTCGCCGCGTGATAGCCGGCACCGCCCTCGTACACCTCGGTGGCGGCGACGCTCGTGATCGCCACAATGTCGGCGTGCCCGTGCTCGGCGGCGGTGCGGCGCAGCAGCGGCAGCAGCACGGCGGTGAGGCGCTGCACGGCCACCACGTTCGCCTCGAACATCCACCGCCAGTCGTCCGCGTCGCCGTCCTCGACCCGGTCCATGCCACGCGCGCCGCCCGCATTGTGCACGAGCGCGTCCACCCGGCCCAGCCCGCCGAGGTGGTCGCGGAGGGCAGCGACGTCGTCCGGCGCGGTCAGATCGGCGGCGAAGACGTCGGCGCCGGTCTCCGCGGCGAGCGCCGCCAGCCGCTCCTCGCGGCGGGCGACCCCGGTGACCTCCCAGCCCCGCTCGCGGAGCAGGGCGACCGTCGCCCAGCCGATCCCCGTGCTCGCACCCGTGACGATCGCGCGCCTCATGTGGCTCCTCCCATGGCGGCGCCCCGCGGCGCCACCCCCTGACCGACGATAGCGGCGCCGCATACGCTGACCGGGTGACGAGCGCCGGCACGCCAGCGGGCACGCGCACCCGCACACGGGTGCCGCTCTGGGACAACGCGCGATCCGTCGCGATCTTCCTCGTCGTCGCCGGGCACGCCGTGCAGCGGATGGCGCTCGACTACGACCCGGCGCTCGCGGTCTACCTGTTCATCTACGCGTTCCACGTGCCGCTGTTCGTCCTCGTCAGCGGGCACTTCTCGAAGGACCGGCTCGAACTGAGGGATCTGCGGCGCCTCGTCACCGACCTGGTCGTGCCCTACCTGATCTTCGAGACGATCTGGACGACCCTCCAGTGGCTCGTCGAGGGCAACACCACCGTCAACTACGCCAACGCCTCCTGGACCCTGTGGTTCCTCATCGCTCTCCTGGTGTGGCGCCTCCTGCTGCCGCTCATCGCCGTGCTGCGCTTCCCGCTGGTCTGGGCCGCGGCGGCGGCGATGGTGTCCGGCTACACCGAGGACATCGACAGCACGCTGGCCCTGTCGCGCACCTTCGCCCTGCTGCCGTTCTTCGTCCTCGGCTGGCAGCTGCGCACGTGGCGGGCCGGCGAGCGCTGGCAGGAGGCGACGAGGCGCACGGTGCTGCTGGTCCGGATCGCCGCCGGCGTCCTCGTCACGGCGACCGCCGCCGCCATCGTGGTCGGTCTGCCGTTCTGGCGGGAGGCGACCATCAAGTACTTCTTCTTCGCCGACGACCCGTACGTCCAGTTCGGCTACACCGAGTGGTGGGCGGGCCTGCTACGGCTGGCGGTCGTCGTCTACTCGGCGCTGCTCTGCCTCGCGGTGCTGGGCCTGCTCCCCCGGCACGAGACGTGGTACTCGCCGCTCGGGGCGGCCACGCTCTACGTCTACCTCCTGCACACCTTCGCCCTCTACCCGCTGCGCGAGACCGGCGTGCTCCGGGAGGCGGCGAGCGTGCCGGGCCTCCTCGCGGCGCTCGCGCTCGCCGGCGCCCTCACCCTCGCCCTGTCCTCCCCGCTCGTGCGGCGCGTGTTTCGGCCGATCGTGGAGCCGAGAGCCGGCTTCCTGCTGCGCCGCTACCCCTGAGGGCGCCCGGCACATCGGTTACGTCCCGTGTCGGCTCCCATTGGCGCGCACAGTCGGGGTGCTTAGGCTCGCAGCATGAGCGACAACCAGTGGAAGTTCGAGACGCAGCAGGTCCACGCCGGCGCCTCCCCGGACCCGGTGACCAACGCCCGGGCCACCCCGATCTACAAGACGACGTCCTACGTCTTCAACAGCGCCGACCACGCGCGAAACCTGTTCGCGCTTGCCGAGTTCGGCAACATCTACAGCCGCATCCAGAACCCGACGCAGGCGGTCGTCGAGGACCGCATCGCGGCTCTCGAGGGCGGCACGGCGGCGCTCCTGGTCGCCTCCGGCCAGGCGGCGGAGACGTACGCGGTGCTGAACATCGCCCAGGCGGGTGACCACATCGTCTCGTCCAGCTCCATCTACGGGGGCACCTACAACCTCTTCAAGTACACGCTCGCGAAGCTCGGCATCGAGACCACGTTCGTGGAGAACCAGGACGACGCCGACGAGTGGCGCCGCGCGGTCCGCCCGAACACCAAGCTGTTCTTCGCGGAGACGATCGGCAACCCGCAGATCAACATCCTCGACATCTCGCTGGTGGCCGACGCCGCGCACGAGGCGGGGGTGCCGCTCATCGTCGACAACACGATCGCGACGCCGTACCTGATCCGCCCGTTCGAGCACGGCGCCGACATCGTGGTGCACTCGGCCACCAAGTTCCTCGGCGGCCACGGCATCGTCATCGGCGGCGCAATCGTCGACGGCGGCACGTTCGAGTGGTCGAAGAACGTCGAGAAGTTCCCGGGCCTGACCGAGCCGGACCCGTCATACCACGGCGCCAGCTACACGGCCGCTGTCGGCGACCCGCTCGCCTACATCATCAAGGCCCGCGTGCAGCTGCTGCGCGACCTGGGTGCCGCCATCTCGGCGGACAGCGCGTTCTCGCTGCTGCAGGGCATCGAGACCCTGTCGCTGCGCATCGAGCGGCACGTGCAAAACGCGCAGGATGTCGCGGAGTGGCTGGAGAACCACCCGGACGTCGCCACCGTGCACTACTCGGGTCTGCCTTCCAGCCCCTGGTACGCGGCCGCGAACAAGTACGCCCCGAGGGGCGTCGGCGCGGTGGTGTCCTTCGAGCTGAAAGGCGGCGTTGACGCCGGCCGCCGGTTCGTGGAAAGTCTGACGCTGTTCAGCCACCTCGCCAACATCGGCGACGTCCGCTCGCTCGTCATCCACCCGGCGTCGACCACGCACTCGCAGCTCACTCCCGAGCAGCAACTCACGGCCGGCGTCACGCCGGGCCTCGTGCGCCTGTCGGTCGGCATCGAGAACGTCGACGACCTGAAGGCCGACCTCGAGTCCGGCCTGAAGGCCGCGCGCGCCCTCTCCTCCGTCGAGCTGTAGAGCACCCGTCTCAGCGGATCCGGGCCGGTCGGCCGTCCCCCCACGGGAGGCGGCCGGCCGGCCTTCCTGTTCCCGGGAATGCCGGCGCGTCCGCGTAACATCCGGTTCCGCCCAGGCGCGGTCCGGGATACTGGGCGAGGCATGGACTGGCAGACTCCCGAGGACGCGGTCCCCTCCGCGATCGTGACGGAGGCGGATCAGCGCGCCGTGCTGGGCAAACCGCCCGCGACGGGCGCCTGGCGGGAAGGCGATCCGCCGGCCGGCCGCCGCTTCGCCGCCGTCGGCGAAGTCCCCCTCGAGCGCGGCGGCAGCATCGCCGGCGTGCGCATCGCCTACGAGACGTTCGGCACGCTCGCGCCGGACCGCTCCAACGCGGTCCTCGTGCTGCACGCCCTCACCGGCGACGCTCACCTCACGGGTCCCGCCGGGCCGGGACAGCCGACCGGCGGCTGGTGGCCGGGCATCGTCGGCCCCGGCCTGGCCCTCGACACCGACCGCTGGTTCGTGGTCGCCCCCAACATGCTCGGCGGCTGCCAGGGCAGCACCGGACCGGCCTCACTCGCCCCTGACAGGGGCGAGTGGGCGGCGCGCTTCCCCTACCTCACCATCCGCGACCAGGTCGAGGCGCAGCGCCTCTTCTCCGACGTGCTCGGCATCGACCGCTGGGCTGCGGTCATCGGCGGGTCGATGGGCGGCATGCAGGCCCTGGAGTGGGGCATCACCTTCCCCGAACGCGTGGCCCGGCTCGGTCTCCTCGCCGCGCCGCCGGTGGCGACCGCCGACCAGATCGCGCTCAACTCTGTGCAGCTCGAGGCGATCCGGATGGACCCGAAGTTCCGGGGCGGCGCCTACTACGGCGCCGCCATCGGGGGCGGCCCGCACCGCGGCCTGGCACTCGCGCGGCGGATGGCCCTGCTCAACTACCGCAGCCCGGACGAACTGAACGCCCGCTTCGAGCGGGGCTGGCAGTCTCCGCTCGACCCGCTCGGCGAGGGCGGCCGGTTCGCGGTCGAGTCGTATCTCGACTTCCACGGCAACAAGTTCACCCGCCGCTTCGACGCGAACAGCTACATCCGCCTTGTCGAGGCGATGAGCTCGCACGATGTGGGGCGCGGCCGGGGCGGCGTCGAGGCGGCGCTCGCCCGCGTCACCTGCCCGACCCTGGTGCTCGGCATCGACAGCGACCGACTGTTCCCCCTCGACGGGCAGGAGCGGATCGCGCGGGGCGCCCCCGGCGCGCTCGACGGCCCGCAGCCGGTCGTCCTGGCGTCCGCGTACGGCCACGACGGCTTCCTCATCGAGAACGAGAGGGTCGGCGCCGAGCTCGCCCGGCTGCTCGCCGTCGACGTCAGAAGTTGAGGTAGTGCCGGTCGTTCAGCGGGTCGCGACGCTCGTCGCGGATCAGCCGGGCGGTGCCGATCAGCGCGCCCGCACCCAGCAGGCCGACCAGCGAGAGGCCGATCAGCACGGCGTTCCCGATGGGGGTCTCGGCGAGGATCGTGCCCCCGAGATTGCGCGCGAGCAGCGCCGTCGTCGCCATATCCATCGGTCCCTCCACTGCCCATCCGTGGGCGTCCGTTCAGGCTAGGGGCGCGAGGTTGAGCCCATCGCACGCACCCCGTCCCCAATCCGGGGGGACAAGCGGGGGCGTTTCTCCCTAGAGTGGGTTCCCGAGGTGTTCTCATGCCTGCAGTGACCGCGAACAACCGACGGCTCCAGCGCGTCCGGGTCGCCATCGTCGACGACCATCGGCTCGTCCTCGACGGCCTGGAAGCGCGGCTCGGTGCGCCCCGCACGGGGTTGCAGGTGGCCGCCGCAGTCGAGAGCTGGGGGCAGCTGCTCTCCCACCCGTCCTTCCCGGTGGACGTCGTGATCCTCGATCTCAACCTCGAGGACAACATCCCCGTCTCCACCAAGCTGCGTGCGCTGACGGCCGCCGGCAGCACGACCGTCGTCATCTCCCGGCACGCCGACTCCGGATCCATCTACGGCGCCATCCAGGCCGGCGCCGCCGCGTTCGTCGGCAAGACCGAGTCCGCGGATGCCCTCATCGCCACCGTGCATGCCGCGGCCGAGGGTCGCGCCGAGTACAGCGATGCGGTCCGCCGCGCCCTCGACGACTTCGAGAGCTCGGGCGAGCCGAACCTGGGCAAGCAGGAGCATCGGGCACTGGTGCTCTACGCGTCCGGGCGCAGCATCAAGGAGGTCGCCAGCGAGATGACGACCACCGAGGAGACGATCAAGTCGTACATCAAGCGGGCCCGCCGGAAGTACCGGATCATCGGCGTCGACCTGGGTACGAAGGTGCTGCTGCGCCGGCACGCGATCCGCGAAGGGTGGATCACCCCGGAGTAGCGGGGCTCCCGTTGTCGACGCCGCGGGGTCCGCGGTCGAACCCGCTGCGCCGGCGACGGGGCGCCGCCGAGAGACGGCGCCCCGCGATTCCCCATTCGGCGTGTGTCAGTCGCTCCCCCCGGGCCGCGACCGCCCTTCGAGCTTATGCGCTCCCGATCCGGAGTGGCTCCGCGGATCCGGTGTCGGCGGGTGCGAGCATGCTGTCCGCCGGACACCCGAAGCGTCCGGCACCCCGGCCCCGGCCGGTGCACGGAGTCCCCGGTATCAGGCTCCCCGAGACCCCCTCCCTCACCCCGCCGAAGCAGGAGCCCATGGAACGCATCGTCCGAGAACGAGACCGGCTGGTGCAGCGCAGCGCGCGCCTCATCGGCCTCTCCGGCGCCGCCGTCGCCCTCCTCTGCCTCGCGGCCCCCGGCAGCGTCGCCCCGGCGACCCTCGTCCTCCTGGTGCCGCTGTTCGCGGGCTTCGGCTTGTTCCTGGACCGGATGGGCCGATCGCGCAGCCTGCTCTGGCCCGCCGCCGCGGCGGCGGCGGGCGCGCTGGTGCTGCTCGTCGTCCAGCTCGCCAACACCGGCGCTCTGCTGGCCCTCACCGGGGTCGCCGCCTCGCCGACCGGACTGTCGCCGGGGGCGGAGAGCGCGACGCGCGTGCTGGTCGGCTGGGCCATCCCGAGCGTCGCCGTCGTCCTCACCATCTCGCTCGGCCGGATGATCGTCCTGGGCGCCGCTTTCGTCGTGAGTCTCGTGTCGCTGCTGATCGTGATGGCGGGCCGCCCCGGGCTGCCGCTCGCGGTCGTCGTCCTGCTCGCCGGCTGGGCGATCGCGGTCGTCATCGGCACCTGGCTGAACGCGGGCGTCGTCCGCGCCGCCCGGCGGATCTCGAACATCGGCCGCGCACACCGCGCGGAACGGCAGGCGAGCGAGACGGAGGCGCAGCGCCGGCAGGGCGCCCGCCTGCTGCACGACACCGTGCTCGCCACCCTCACCCTGCTCGCCCATTCCGGCGTCGGGGTCAGCGCGAGCGCGCTCGCCCAGCAGGCCGGCGACGACGCCCGCCTGCTCCGCCAGCTGCGCCTCGGCTCCACCCCCGCGCCCGCGTTCAGCGGCGAGTACGCCCTGCAGCCCACGAACGAGAGCGTGCTGGGCAACACCCTCGAGAACGTGAAGCAGCGCTTCGGCCGGATGGGCCTGACCGTCAGCTGGCACGGCACCGGCCAGGTGCTGCTGCCGAGCGACGTGCTCGACGCGTTCCTCGGCTCGCTCGCGGAATGCCTCGAGAACGTGCGCCGGCACTCCGGCGTGGACGAGGCGCACGTGACGATCACCGACGACGACACGACGATCCGTGCGATGGTGACGGACAACGGCGTCGGCTTCGACGTGGGCTCCATCGAGGAGGGCCGCCTCGGCTTCAAGGAATCGGTGCTCGCCCGGCTGCGGGAGGTTGGCGGCAACGCCCGCGTCTTCTCGGCGCAGGGCTCGGGAACCACGGTGGTGCTGGAGGTGCCGCGATGACCTCGATCTCCGATCTGCCGGTCTCGACCGTCGAGGAGAACACCCTCGGCGCCGTCCCGGGCACCCACCGCAAGCGCAACCTGCCGTCGCTGCGGCTGCCGTCGTTCGCGAGCTCCCGGATCATCGACGAGAACGCGGGCAGCCTCGGCGCCGGCTTCCTCGGCATCGGCGCGATGATCGTCTGCGTCATCGTCTCCGTGTACGAGCTGACCCGGTTCACCTTCCAGTGGTCGGAGTACCCGGTCCCGGTGGCCGCCGCCGTCGCCTGGCTGCTCTACGCCGCGCTGCTCGTCGGCGTCGGCGTCGTCATCCGCCGCAACGACGACCGCCTGCCGGACCGCATGTTCCTCACCTTCGTGTCCGGGCTCGGGGTGGTGATCCTGCTCGACCTGGTCGCCGTCTGGGGCGCCGGCGACGTCGCGGGTGACGTCACCGCCGGCATCGCCGCGGGCGTCGGGCTGCTCGCCGTGGTCGGCGTGCGCCCTACGCGGCAGATCTTCCTCGCCGCCGCCGGTGTCGGCGGCCTGCTGCTGCTCGCCGACATCTTCGACGGCAACGTGGACATCGAGCGCCTGGTGCCGTCGATCCTGATGCTCGCCCGCGCCACCGCTCCCGCGCTGCTCGGTGCGCTCATCCTCCGCGCCTTCCGCCGGATGGTGAAGCTGGAACTCGACCGTGTGCTGGTGCAGAGCACCGTGTCCGCGCCGCGCTACGCGGTCGGCATGCTGGCCTCCGAGGAGCTCGCCCGGCTCGACCTTGCGGCCGAGCAGCTGCTTGAGGGCGTCGCGGGCGGACGCACCCCGCTGCCACTGTCACCGAAGGGCGCGCAGACCGCAGCGTCGCTGGCCACCGAGCTGCGTCTGCACCTCATCGAGGGTCGGCGGGAGACCTGGCTGTACCACGCGATCAGCGAGTCCGAGCTGCTCGGCCCCACCGTCTCCCTGCGCGACCCCGGCAGCCTGGCGGGTCTCCTGGACCCGCGTCAACGAGACGGGCTGCTGTCGACCATCTGGCTGCTCGTGAGCGACGACGTGCCGCGCGAGTCCGGCTCCCGGCGCACCGCCACGATCACTCTCGGCCCCGTCACCGCGCCGTCCACCGGGGTCGGGCGCAAGATCAGGATCCCGATCCTGATCGAAACCTTCGGCGTGGCGAGGGGCAAGGTCGACGCGGCCGCATGGGACGCTATCCGCAAGGTCGGCCGGCACACGGATTCGGTGAGGGACGGAAGCCTCTGCCTCGAAATCGAGTGCCTCGTCGACAGTCCCGCCGACTCATGACCAGCGTCTCACCCGAGGACGGAACCGCCTCACAGCAGGAGAGAATCACAGTGATCGAACCCCGCCCCCCGATCCGACTTGCCCTCGTCGACGACCACAAGATGCTCCTCGGTGCCCTCACCGAGTGGATTCGCAACGCCGCGTCCGACATCGACATGGTCGCGGCCGTCGCCTCCTGGCCCGAGCTGCTCACGCATCCGCAGTTCCCGGTGGACGTGGTCCTGCTGGACCTCGACCTGAAGGACAACATCCCGATCTCGCTGAAACTGTCGACGCTGAAGACGACCGGCGTGAAGACGGTGCTCATGAGCACCTACTCGGAGCCGAACGTGGTCCGCGAGGCCCTGGCCGCGGGAGCCTTCGGCTACCTGGTGAAGAGCGAGGACGCGTCGATGATCGTCGACGCTCTCCGCGCCGCCTACCGGGGCGAGTCGTACATCTCCGCCGAGCTGGACCTCGCCCTGAACGCGGGCGACGTCGGCGGTGCGCCCAAGCTGAGCGCCCAGGAGCGCCGGGTGATGGCGCTCTACGGCGGCGGCGAGCCCGTGAAGACGGTCGCCTACGAGCTCGGGATCTCCGAGGAGACCGCCAAGAGCTATCTCAAGCGGATCCGCGAGAAGTACCGCGTCGCGGGCTTCGACGTGGGCACCAAGGTGGCCCTGCGTCGCCGCGCGATCCAGGACGGCATCCTCCTGCAGACCGACTGATCCCCCGAACGGTTCGACGGCCCCGCGGCGCTCCGGCGTGCGGGGCCGTCGTTGTTGCCGTTAGGCCGGAACGCAACGTTCCCGCAGTTTCGCAACGGCGCGCGGTTGCGAGACTGCGGGAGGGTTGCGATTCAGGCGGGGCCGGCGAGCCCGAGCGCCGTGCGGCGGCTGCGGGCCTCGAGCCCGAAGCTGACGAGCGCGAGCAGCACGCCGGCGGCGCTCAGCACCAGGCCGACGGTGATGGGCGCGAGGTAGCCGAGGCCCGCGGCGACGACCGCTCCGCCGAGAGCGGCGCCGAGCGTGTTGCCGATGTTCAGCGCCGAGTGGTTGAGGGCCGCCGCGAGGGTCTGGCTGTTGCCCGCGACGTCGAGCAGGCGCACCTGGATGGCGATCGCTCCCCCGCCGACGGCCGCCCCGAGCAGCAGGCAGCAGGCGAAGAGCCCCAGCACGGTGGTGACGGTGCCGAGCAGCACGACGAGGGCGACGAGGATCCCGGCGAAGGCGGTCAGCAGCGCCCGCTTGGTGCCGCGGTCGGTGAACCAGCCGCCCGCGAAGTTGCCGGCCGTCATCCCGATGCCGAAGACGACGAGCAGCAGGGGGACGGCGACGAGCGGGAGCCCGGTGACGTCGGTGGCGATGGGCGAGATGTACGTGTAGACGGCGAAGAGGCCGCTGAAACCGATCGAGCCGATGCCGAACGCGAGCCACACCTGAGGCCGCCGGAACGCGCGCAGCTCGCTGCGGAGCGTGGCGCCCGGGTCACCGGGCTGGGCGGGCACCACCAGGGCGACGCACGCGAAGGTGATCGCGAAGATGGCGGCCACCGCGAGGTAGGCGACCCGCCAGCCGGCGTGCTGGCCGAGCCAGGTGATGGCCGGCACTCCGACGATGTTCGCGACGGTGAGCCCGCCGATCACGAGCGCCGCGCCCCGGCCGCGCTTGCCCGGCCCGAGCAGGGTGGCGGCGACGAGCGCGGCGACGCCGAAGTACGCGCCGTGCGGGAGGCCGGAGACGAATCGGGCGACGAGCACCGAGCCGAAGGTGGGCAGCAGCGCCGAGGAGACGGTCGCGGCGGTGATGACCGCGACGAGGACGAGCAGCAGGCGCTTCCGCGCGAACCGAGCGGCGAACACCGCGATCGTCGGTGCGCCGACGACCACGCCCAGCGCGTAGGCGGCGATCAGCGCCCCCGCCTGGCCGTTGGCCTGCTCGGCGCTTCGCGCGTGGACGCCGGGGAGCAGATCGCGGGCGAGTTCCGGCAGGAGGCCCATGGCGACGAACTCGGTGCAGCCGATGCCGAAGCCGCCGAGGGCGAGCGCGAGCAGCGCGAGGCGGACGCGGGCGGCAGAGGACAACGGCAGGCTCCGAACGACGGGAAGGGTGATCGGCGCCATCGCCTCCCGTCCAGGCTAGCCGCCGGGCGCTGCCACCACGCCGGCCCCGCTTCCGCCCCCGCCGGCGTCAGCCGGACACGGAGTCCTTCAGCGCCTGCTCGAGCCGCTGCAGCTTGCCGGTGAGTTCCCCGGTGTGTCCGGGGCGGATGTCCGCCTTCAGCACGAGCGAGACGCGGGTGCCGAACGGCGCGACGGCCTCCGTCGCGCGCCGGACGACGTCCATCACCTCGTCCCATTCGCCCTCCAGCTCGGTGAACATCGACGAGGTTGAGTTGGGCAGGCCGGATTCGCGGACAACCCGCACGGCCGCGGCGACCGCGTCGTGCACGGAGGCGTCCGGGTTCTCGCCCCCGCTGGGGGCGACTGAGAAGGCTACGAGCATCAGGTCTCCTTGGTGAGGGCCGGGTCCGCCGGCACGGTTGTGGCAGGGTGGGAGTGCGCTGCCGGCAGCCGCCAGAGGGCGGTGACGGCGAGGACGAGCAGCGCGACGAGGCCCAAGTTGCGCGCGGTGAGGACGGCGGCGGGCAGCGGGTCGGCGCCGATCAGCGGGCCGTACGCCCACGGGTAGACGATCTGGGTGAGCACGGCGATGCCGAGGACCGGCACCGCCGGGGCGCCGAGCGCGCGCTGCCCGGCGACCAGGCCGAGGATCACCGGGGCGGCCAGCCACCCGACGAACTGCGGCGAGCCCACCTTGTTGACGACGATCAGCGTCGTCACGAGGGCGAGCGTGAGCGGCACGAGCAGCGCACCGGGCTCGACTCCGCGGCGCAGGCCGCGCGCCGCGACGAGGCCGACGGCCGCGACGGCGAGAACGAGCAGCGGCGTCATCACGGCAGCCGTCTCGAACGCCCCCGGCCCGAACACCTGGTAGGTGAGGATGTCGGTGTCGTAATAGATGCGGCTGCCGGCCAGCCCGAGCACCGCCTGCCAGAGCCACAGCGCACTGACCGGCGCCTCCACCTGCAGGCCGCGCGAGCCCTGCTCGACGACGAAGCCCAGCACGTTGGCGCCGCTGCCGGCGACTAGCGCCGCGGCGAGGATCGCCGCGCTGAGCCCCAGCGCCCCGGCCAGCAGGTGCAGCCGCCGCCGGACCCCCACGAGCGCGGCCGCGAGCACGGCGGCCGGCCACACCTTGATCCAGGCGCCGAGCGCGAGCAGCACCCCGGCCACCACCGGCCGGCGCTCGAGGGCGAGCAGGCCCAGGATCGCGAGGGGCGCGGTGACCGCGTCGAGCCGGGCGACGGCGATCGGGCCGAGCGCGGCGAGGAAGGCCACCCACCACCAGGCTGCGGCGGGACTGCGGCGCAGCAGCGCGCCGAACGCGAGCGCGTCGAGCGCGGTGACCATCGCGAGCCAGACGACCCCGTACGCCTCGGATCCGAGGAGGTAGGCGGCGCCCATCGGCAGCAGCGCGCCGACCGGGTACACCCACGTGGTGTCGATGCCCACCAGCACGCCGGTGTCGCGGGCCCAGTCCATCCAGAACCGGTAGACGTTGACGACGTCTCCGAACGGCAGGTGCACCGCGTCGAGCAGGTTGATCGCCCCGAGCACGACGTGCACGACCGCGAAGGCCGCCCACGCCCCGACGGGGCCCGTAACAATTCGTCGCGAGTGTCCCGCGCCGCGGCCCGGTTCGGTCATGCTGAGTCCGGACGCGGCGGCACCACAGCACGCTACCGCAGCCCCCTTCCGCCCCTGCACCCTCCGCATTCTCTACGAGGAGACCCCGATGAACGTTTCCCGGATCCGCGGCGGCATCGGCGCGCTCGGCGCCGCCGCCGCGCTGCTCGCCCTCACCGCCTGCGGCGGCTCCCCCACCGCCTCCGGCGACGCGGACAGCGGCTACGTCACCGAGGGCAAGCTGACCATCGCCACCGGCGAGCCCGCCTACTACCCGTGGGTGATCGACGACGCCCCGCAAACCGGCGAAGGCTTCGAGGCCGCGGTCGCTTACGCGGTGGCGGAGCAGCTGGGCTTCGGCGAGGACGACGTCGTATGGGTCCGGACCTCGTTCGAGGAGGCGATCGCGCCGGGCCCGAAGAGCTTCGACATCAACCTGCAGCAGTTCTCGATCACCGACGAGCGCGAGCAGAACGTCGACTTCTCCTCGCCGTACTACGAGACCACCCAGGTGGTGGTGACGACGGCCGACTCGAAGGCGGCCGACGCGGAGTCGCTCGCGGACCTGAAGGGCCTCCTGATCGGGGCCCAGACGGGCACGACCAGCTTCACCGCAATCGAGGAGCAGATCGCCCCGAGCGCCGGCGCCCAGGCCTTCACCACGAACGAGGACGCGGTGCTGGCCCTTCAGAGCGGCACGGTCGACGCGATCGTCGTCGACCTGCCCACCGCCTTCTACGTGTCCGGGGTCGAACTCGAGGACGGCGTGCTCGTCGGCCAGCTGCCGCAGTCGGAGAACCTCGCCGCCGACGCGTTCGGCCTCGTGCTGGCGAAGGACAGCCCGCTCACCGACGAGGTGACCGCCGCGGTCGACGCACTGCGCGAGGACGGCACGCTCGACGCTCTCGCCGAGGAGTGGCTCGCCGACGCCGGGGACGCCCCCATCCTTGACTAGCCCCGGCAGCGCGTCCCCCGGCAGCGCGGACGCGAGCAGCGCGCGCCCCGGCGAGCCCGTCGCTCCGAGCCCGATCGAGCTGGAGCGGCGGGCCGTCCGGCGTCGGCAGACGACCCGCTCGGTGCTGGTCGCCGGAGTATCGACGCTCGCGTTCGCCGCACTCGCCTGGTTCACCCTGCTGTCCACGCCCGGCTGGTCGCGGGTGCAGGGCACCTTCTTCGACCCGGCGGTCGCGATCGAGGCCTGGCCGCGGGTGTTCCAGGGCCTGCTGCTGAACCTCACCGTGCTGCTGTTCGCCGCCGCAGGCGTCCTGGTGCTCAGCATCGTGATCGCGACCCTGCGCACGCTGCGCGGGCCGGTCTTCTTCCCGGTGCGGATCGTCGCCGCCGCCTACACGGACGTCTTCCGGGGGCTGCCGCTCATCATCGTCCTGTACCTGGTCGGCTTCGGTGTGCCCGGGCTCGGCTTCACCGCGGAGCGGCCGCCGGCGGCCGTCCTCGGCACGATCGCGCTCATCCTCACCTACTCGGCCTACGTCGCCGAGGTGTTCCGCGCGGGCATCGAGGCGGTGCACCCGAGCCAGCGGCTCGCCGCCCGCTCGCTCGGCCTCAGCCACGCCCAGACGCTGCGGCTGGTGGTGCTGCCGCAGGCGGTCCGGAAGGTGACGCCCGCGCTGATGAACGACTTCGTCGCCATGCAGAAGGACGTCGGCCTCATCTCGGTGCTCGGCGCGGTCGACGCGGTGCGGGCAGCACAGATCGAGACCGCGGCGAGCTTCAACTTCACCCCCTACGTGCTCGCCGGCCTGCTGTTCGTGCTCCTCGCCCTGCCGATGATCCGGCTCACCGACTGGTACTCGGCCCGGATGCGCACGCGCGAGCAGGCGGGGGCGATCGTATGAGCGCGCTGCTGCGGCTCTCCAGCATCCGTAAGTCGTTCGGCGGCACCGAGGTGCTGCGCGGCATCGACCTCGAGGTCGCGGAGGGCGACGTGGTCGCGCTGATCGGGGCCAGCGGCTCCGGCAAGTCGACCCTGCTGCGCGTCATCAACCTGCTGGAGCGGGTCGACGACGGCCAGGTCTTCCTGCGGGGTGAGGACATCACCGACCCCGGCGTGCGCGCCGACCGCGTGCGTGCCCGGATCGGTGTCGTCTTCCAGCACCTCAACCTCTTCCCGCACCTCAGCGTCCTCGACAACATCACGCTCGCCGCGCGGCATGTGCACCGCACCCCGCGGCGGGCGGCCGAGGAGCGCGCCCGCGAGCTCCTCGACCGGATCGGGCTCGCCGACCGTGCCGACGCGTTCCCCGACCGACTGTCCGGCGGGCAGCAGCAGCGGGTCGCGATCGTCCGGGCGCTCGCCACCGAGCCCGACCTGCTGCTGCTCGACGAGATCACGAGCGCGCTCGACCCGATGCTCGTCGGCGAGGTCCTCGCCCTGGTGCGCGACCTCGCGGACGCCGGCACCACGATCCTGATGGCGACGCACGAGATGGCCTTCGCCCGCGACGTGGCCGACAGCGTCGTGTTCGTCGACGGCGGGACGATCGTCGAGCAGGGGCCGCCCGCAACGCTCTTCACCGCCCCGCGCGAGGAGCGGACCCGCGCCTTCCTCGAGCGCTTCAGCGCCTAGCGCCCGACCCCGGGCCCCCTCGGTGGGAAGTGCTGCTTCGCGCTCAGTAGCCGGAGAAGCGGTCGGTGCGGATGCGGCGCACCGGCCCGGCGGAGCTCCGCGCGGCACGCACCATGAACGACGGCGAGCCCGACAGCTACGCGACGCTCCCGGTCCGGCACCTCGCCGATCGCCACCGTGAGCACGTCCTCCCACGTCGGACTCGGCCCCGGCGGGCCGTCGGGCGTGAGGCGGCGCCGTAGCCGAGCCGCTCGAGCGCTCCCCCGACGAGCGGCGAGACGGCGCCGCCGGTCGCCCGGTAGAGCCGGTCGTACAGCGCGAGCAGCGGGGCGGCGTCGGGCGGGAAGTCGGCGCTGCCGCCGTCGCGGGCCAGCCGGCTGACCAGCGAATCGGGGCGGAAGCGCGACGACGCGGCATCGAACCGGTCCACCAACTTCCGCACGGCGCCGTCATGCGCGGCCGGCAGCGGGTCAGCGGTGTCGACCCGCCACGCGGTGCCGAGCGCCTCGCAGCTGCGCTGCCCCGGGGTGTCATCCGGCGGCATCGGCCTTGATGGCCTCAAGCGCCGCGGTGAAGCCCTGGCTCGTCAGCGAGGAGCCCGCCACGCGCGACACCTGCAGCTCGTCGATGTCCTTGCTCACCCCCTCGGCGGCGATGCCGGACGCGAACTGCCCCTGGTATTGCTCGGCGTTGCCGTCGGTGGCCCGCGGGGTGACCTCGACCGCGGTGACGATGTCGTCCTCGAGGGTGACGCTCACGCCGATCGGCTCCTCGCCGCCCGGCGAGCGGTACTCACCCTCCGCCTGGCAGGTGCCGTCGGCGTAGGGGCCGCCGTCGGTGCCCGCGCTGGCCGGCTGGTCGGTGGGCGCACAGCCCGCGAAGGCGCCGATCCCGCGAGGCACGGAGCGGCACGGGCGGGACGGATCACGCGGGCCTCCCGTTCTGGCTGACGAGACAACCGTTGCATCGTCGCCCGCGCCGCGCCGCGAAAGGGCGGGAACTGCTCAGGATTTCGCGCCGTCGAGCAGGCGGGCGATCACGGCGGGCACCGCCTCGGCGATGTCCAGGGCGACGAGCGGGCCGCCGCCGGACGCGACAGCGCCTGCCCGGCCGTGCACGAGTGCGGCCGCAGCGGCGACGGGGACGAGCAGCGCCGGATCGGCGACCACCTCGTCGCTGCGGGCTGCGACGAGGGCGCCGAGGATGCCGCCGAGCACGTCGCCGGAGCCGGCAGTCGCCAGCCAGGGCGGCCCGGCCGCGACCGCGAGCCCGGCGCCGGCCGGGCCGACGATCTGCGTGACGGCGCCCTTCAGCAGCACCGTCACGCCGAGCAGCTGCGCGGCGCGCGTCGCCCAGCGCGCGGGATCGGCGGACACCTGCACGCGGTCCACCCGCTCGCCGCGGGCGGTGAGCAGCCTGGCGAGCTCCCCCGCGTGCGGCGTGATCACGGTGGGTCCGGCCGCCGAGCCGGCCAGGTCGAGCGCGCCGGCATCCAGCACGGTGGGCACCCGCTGGGCGAGCGCCGCGCCGATCCTGTCCCGCAGCGCGTCCGTACGCTGCGCGGCGTCCATGCCGGAGCCCACCAGCCAGGCCTGCACGCGGCCGGGGGCGGTCACGATCTCCGGGCGGCGCTGCAGCACCAGGCGCGCGGCGTCCGGGTCGCCGAGGTAGCGCACCATCCCGGCGCCGGCCCGGGCAGCGCCCTCGACGCCGAGGACGGCGGCCCCCGGGTACTCCGCCGAGCCGGTGAGCACCCCGAGGACGCCGCGCGAATACTTGTCGTCCTCGGCTACCGGCCGGCGCAGCTGGGTGGCCGCCTCCGCGTCGGTGAACGGGTCCGTCCGGATCATCCGCCCACCCTAAGGCGGCGCGGGAAACCCCCGCGCCGGGGTTACGGTGGAAGCGATGACTGCCGCCCTGTTCTCCCCATTCGCCGTGCGCGGCGTGACCACCCGCAACCGGATCTGGGTGTCGCCGCTCTGCCAGTACTCGGTCGACAAGCGCGACGGCGTGCCCATCGACTGGCATCTCGTGCACCTCGGCTCGATGGCGATCGGCGGTGCGGGACTGGTGATGAGCGAGGCGACGGCGGTGCTGCCGGAGGGCCGCATCTCCGCGCAGGACACCGGCATCTGGAACGACGAGCAGGTCGCCGGCTGGCGACGCGTCACCGACTTCCTGCACGGCCAGGGCGCCGTCGCCGGCATGCAGCTCGCGCACGCCGGGCGCAAGGCGTCCGTGCACCCCGAGCTCGGCGGGCCCCTCAGCGGCAGCCTCGGCATGGAGGAGGGCGGCTGGACGACGGTCGCGCCCTCCGCCGTCCCGTTCCCCGGCTACGCGGCCCCGCGCGCGCTGGACGCCGCCGGCATTGACGCTGTGGTCGCCGCGTTCACGGCGGGTGCGCGGCGCGCGCTCGAGGCGGGCTTCGACCTGGTCGAACTGCACGCGGCGCACGGCTACCTCCTGCACCAGTTCCTGTCCCCGCTCAGCAACGAGCGCACCGACGGATACGGCGGCAGCCTCGAGAACCGTGCCCGCATCCTGCTGCGCATCGTGCGGGCTGTGCGCGCCGAGGTCGGCGACGACGTGCCCATCTTCGTGCGCTTCAGCGGCACCGACTGGGTCGAGGGCGGCTGGACCGTCGAGGACACCGCGACCGTCGCCGGCTGGGCGCGGGACGCGGGCGCCGACCTGGTGGACGTGTCGAGCGGCGGCCTCGTCCCTGGCGCGGACATCCCGGTCGGGCCGGGCTACCAGGTGCCGCTCGCCGAGCACGTGCGCGGCGCCGGCGTCGCCGTCAACGCTGTGGGCCTGATCACCGAGCCGCAGCAGGCGGCCGACATCATCGACTCCGGGCGCGCGGACGCGGTGATGATGGGCCGTCAGCTGATGCGCGAGCCGCACTTCCCGCTGCGTGCCGCGCACGAGCTCGGCGTCGACGTCGACTACTGGCCGCCGCAGTACCGTCGCGCCCGCTGGCGCTGACCCCGAGCGCCGCAGATCACGAGCGGCGGGTGGCGTCCTGCACTTCGCCGACGAGCTCCTCGATGATGTCCTCGAGGAACAACACGCCGACCGTGGTGCCCTGCTCGTCGAACGCGCGGGCTACGTGCACGCCGGCGCGGCGCATCGTAGCGAGCGCGTCCTCCAGCTCGGTGTTCACGAAGATCGAGATCAGCTGGCGGACGAACTTCGACGGCACCGGCGCATCCACCTCGTCGTCGTCGAGCTCGAGCACGTCCTTGAGATGCAGGTACCCGGCGGGCTCCCCCGACGGGTCGACGAGCACGTAGCGCGAGAAGCCGCTCAGGCTGACGGCGCGCTCCAGCTCGCGCGGGGAGGCGTCCTCGGGCAGGCTGACCAACTGGCCGACAGGGATGACGATGTCCGCGACGCGCTTCTCGGTGAACTCGAACGCCGCGTTCAGGGCGCCCGTGGTGTCCCGGAGGACGCCCTCGCGCGTCGACTGCCCGACGATGTTCTGCACCTCTTCGAGCGTGAACGTGCTGGCCGCCTCGTCTTTCGGCTCGATGCCGGCCAGGCGCACGATCCCGTTCGCCACCCAGTTGAGGGCGAAGATGATCGGCCGGAAGACCGTCGCGAAGGCCAGCAGCGGCGACGCGAGCAGCAGCACCGCCCGGTCGGGCACGGAGAAGGAGATGTTCTTCGGAACCATCTCGCCGATCACGACGTGCAGGAACGACACGATGATCAGCGCGATGACGAACGCGACCACGTCGCTCGCGGTGTCCGGCAGCCCGATCAGGTGCAGTGGCCCCTCGAGCAGGTGGTGGATCGCCGGCTCGGACACGTTGAGGATCAGCAGCGAGCACACCGTGATGCCCAGCTGCGTGGTCGCCAGCATGAGGGTGGCGTGCTCCATCGCGAACAGCGCCGTCTTCGCGCTGCGCTTGCCGCGCTCGGCGAGCGGCTCGATCTGCGATCGGCGAGCGGAGATGACCGCGAACTCGGCGGCCACGAAGAACGCGTTGATGACGAGCAGCACGACGAGCCACCCGATTCCGGCCCAGTCGCTCATCGGCGCTCCTCCGGCTTCGGCACTGCGACGGCGGTCTGCGTGGTCGGCGTGTAGCGGATGCGATCGACCCGGCGGCCGTCCATCCGGACGACGCGCAGCACGCCGTCGGGCAGCGTCACCTCGTCGCCGACGTCCGCCAGGCGGCCCAGCTCGCTGAGCAGGTAGCCGGCGATGGTCTCGTACGGGCCGTCCTCCGGTACATCGATGCCGGCCTGCTCGAGCAGCTCGTCCGGGCGCAGGCTGCCGGGAAACGTCAACGACGTGCGGCCACGCACGACACCGGCCCGGGTGCGGTCGTGCTCGTCGACCAGGTCGC
Source organism: Naasia sp. (assembly GCA_025463675.1). GTDB lineage: Bacteria > Actinomycetota > Actinomycetes > Actinomycetales > Microbacteriaceae > Naasia. The sequence goes on from JAODAX010000092.1 coordinate 51,445, forward strand.
CGACGAGCTCCTCCACCAGGTCCTCGAGGGTGGTCACGCCGGCCGTGCCGCCGTACTCGTCGACGACGACCGCCATCTGGTAGCCGCGGCCCCGCAGCTCCTCCAGCAGCGTGTCGAGGCGCATCGTCTCCGGCACCCGGAGGGCGTCTGTCTGCAGCGCACCGACCGGCACGGCCGCCCGCCGCTCGCGGGGAACGCCGACGGCCTGCTTCACGTGCACAAGGCCGACGATGTCGTCGAGGCCGCCGTCGGTGACCGGGAAGCGGGAGTATCCGGTGCGGCGGGCGAGGGCGAGAACGTCAGCGGCGGTGTCGCTGCGCTCGAGGCTCGCGATCCGCGGCCGGGGCGTCATCACGTCGGAGGCGAGCCGCTCGGAGAAGTTGAGGGTGCGGGTCAGCAGCGTCGCGGTGTCGCTGTCAAGCACGCCGGCGGTCGCGGAGCGGCGGAGCAGGGAGCTGAGCTCGTCGGCGGTGCGGGCGCCGGACAGCTCCTCCTTCGGCTCGACGCCGAGGAGGCGCAGGATGGCGTTGGCCGTGCCGTTCAGGAAGCGGACGGCGGGCCGGAACACGGTGGTGAACAGCACCTGGAAGGGCACGACGATCTTGGCGGTCGCGCGCGGCACGGCCAGCGCGAAGTTCTTGGGGGCGAGCTCGCCGATGATCATCGACAGCAGCGTGGCGAGCACGATGCCGGTGACGGTGCCGACCGGCTGGACCGCGCCGGCCGGCAGCCCGGTGGCGGTCAGCGGCCCGCGCAGAAGCGAGCTGATCGCCGGCTCCATCGTGTAGCCGGTGAGCAGCGTGGTGATCGTGATGCCGAGCTGCGCGCTCGACAGGTGGGTCGAGGTGACCTTGAGGGCGCCGATGACGGTGCCGAGACCTCGCTCGCCCTTCTCGGCGCGGGCCTCGAGGTCGCCGCGATCCAGATTGACGAGCGCGAACTCGCTCGCCACGAAGAAGCCGGTGCCGATGGTCAGCACGACGCCGACCGCGAGCATCGCCCACTCAAACAGCACGGGGTGCCCCCGTCCAGGATGCGGGCGGGGTGGGGGAATTCGGAGGGTCGTCCATCGGTCCTCCCATCCTACAGAACCCCGGCCGCACGCTCCCCGGCCGCCCCCGCGCCTGTTTCGCAACGTTCCCGCAGAATCGCAACCGCACACCGTTGCGATTCCGCGGCGACGTTGCGTCCTCCCCCGGCATAGTGAATCCGCCCCGCTCCCCCGAACTCGAACAGTGCCCACAGCGTCCCTCGCAACCGGCGGATAGTCCCCGCGTGAGCATCCCCGAGACGACGACCAACGCTCCCCTCCTGTCGGCTCGCGACTGGGAGCGGCGAGGCGAGGACCCCCGCTGGCTGCGAGACCAGGAGCGCCGTGGCGCCCTCGTGCGCCTGCGGCGCGGCGTCTACGTGGCGTCCGAGACGTGGGCGGCTGCCGGCACAGAGGATCGAGCGCTCCTGCATCTCCGTGCGTACGCGACGACCGCCCAGACGCCGCCCACCTTCAGCCATCAATCCGCCGCTCTCCTGCACGGTCTGCCGCTGCTGAGGTTCGAGCCCACAGAGGTTCACATCGCCGACCGCACCGGGTCGGGTGGGCGCAGCGGAAGCGGTGTCCGCCGGCATTTCGGGCCTTCCCGGAGCAGTCACGAGGTCGGCGGCCTCTACGCAACCTCCCTGGAACGCACACTGATCGACCTCGCCGAGTCGACGCCGTTCCGGGACGCCGTGGTCGCCGTGGACGCCGGGTTGCAGCGTGTGGACCTCGCCGACGTGCGTGCGCTCGCCGCGCGTAAGGCGTGCCGCGGCTGGCGGCGGGTCCAACGGGTCCTCGACTTCGCGTCGCCCCTCGCCGAGTCTCCCGGAGAGTCCCTCAGCCGGGTCATCATGCATGAGCTCGGCCTCCCGACCCCGGTGCTCCAGCAGGATTTCCGCGATCGGCGGGGCCTCATCGGCCGGGCGGACTTCTGGTGGCCGGACGCCCGACTGATCGGCGAGTTCGACGGCCGCGTCAAGTACTCCGGGCACTTCACCGGCAGCCCCGAGGACGTGCTCTGGAGAGAGAAGCTGCGGGAGGACCGGCTCCGAGCGAGCGGAACCCGTCTCGTGCGCTGGGTGTGGGCCGATCTGGCGCGGCCGGAACGGCTTCTCGCGCTGTTGTCCGCAGCTGGGCTACCCCGATGAAGCGCAACGTTCCCGCGGAATCGCAACGGTGCGCGGTTGCGATTCTGCGGGAACGTTGCGAATCACCAGGAGACAGGGACCGCCTTGCCCTCCTCGTAGCCGGCCGCGGACTGCACGCCCACCCGGGCGCGGGCCTGGAACTCCTCGACGGTGCGCGCGCCCGCATAGGTGAAGGAGGAGCGGACGCCGGCGGTGATCATGTCGAGGAGGTCCTCGACGGAGGGACGCAGCGGGTCGAGGTAGATGCGGGACGACGAGATGCCCTCCGCGAAGAGTTCGCGGCGCGCCAGCTCGTAGGGGTCGAGCCCGCCGAAGCGCTCGCGGACCGCCTTCGTCGACGCCATCCCCCAGCTGTCCTTGTAGAGCCGACCCGTCTCGTCCGTATCGAGGACGCCGGGCGCCTCGACGGTCCCGGCGAACCAGGAGCCGATCATCACGCTGGCCGCGCCCGCCGCGATGGCGAGAGCGACATCGCGCGGGTAGCGGACGCCGCCGTCCGCCCACACGTGCACGCCGACGGCGCGGGCGGCCTCCGCCGTCTCGAGCACCGCCGAGAACTGCGGCCGGCCGACCGCCGTCATCATCCGGGTGGTGCACATCGCGCCGGGCCCGACCCCCACCTTCACAATGTCGGCGCCCGCCGCGGCGAGATCGCGCACGCCCTCGGCGGTCACGACGTTGCCGGCCACGAGCGGAAGGCCGAGCTCGAGCGCGCGCACCGTGGCGAGGGCGCGCAGCATCGACTCCTGGTGACCGTGCGCGGTGTCGAGGACGAGCACGTCGACGCCGGCCGCGGCGAGCGCCTGCGCCTTCGCGGCGGGGTCGCCGTTGACCCCGAGGGCGGCGGCGACCAGCAGCCGGCCCGACGCATCGACCGCGGGCGTGTAGACGGTGGAGCGCACCGCCCCGCGCCTGCTCGCCGCGCCGACCACGCGGCCGTGCCGGAGCACGGGTGCGAAGTCGAGCCCGGCGGCCTGCATCGCGTCGAAGACGGCGCGTGGCGAGTCGAGATCCTCCTCCTCGAGAGCGGCGACGCGCCCGTGCACCAGGTCGCCGAGCCGGGCCTCCGGCATCGCTCCGGCGAGTCGCTCGGCGGGCACCACCCCGACGAGGTCGCCGCCGTCGACGACGATCACGCCGAGCCCGGAGAGGGGCGGCACCCGGCGGAGCGCGGCGGCGACCGTGGCGCTCGGCGCCATCGTCCGCGCCGAGTCGAAGGCGGTCGGCTGCGCCTTCACCCAGCGGATCGCCGCGTCGAGCTCCCGCAGGGGCATGTCCTGCGGCAGCACCGCGATCCCGCCGCGGCGTGCGAGGGCGGCGGCGAGGTCGGGCCCGGTCACCGAGTTCAAGTTGGCGGCGACCACCGGGAGAGTCGCACCGGTCTTGTCGGGCGGCGTGAGCGACACCCCGAAGCGACTGCCGACGTCGGAGCGACTCGGCACCAGGAAGACGTCGGAATAGGTGAGGTCGTGCCCCGGGCGGGGGCCGGTGAACTCCATGCCTCCACGGTAATGCTCAGGGCGAACCTGCCCTCGCGCCTCCACCGAAGGTTTAGGCTTGACACTCGGACGGAACCCAAGACATCGAGAGTGGGCGAGGCACCGTGTCGAGTCAGTTGACCGGAACGGACGAAGGGGCGGGCGCCGAATTCGGCGCCAATGAATGGCTCGTCGATGAGCTGTATGAGCGCTTCCGCAAGGACCGCAACTCCGTGGACGAGTCGTGGTGGCCGGTCCTCGAGACGTACCACCCGGTTGAGACCCCCGACTTGAACGGGGACGGGTCCATCCAGCCCCCGGGTGCGCCATCGGCCCCGCCCGCAGCCCCTTCGGGGCCGCCTGCGGCTCCCTCGGCACCGGAGACGCCGTCGACGCCCGCGCCGACCCCCGCCGAACCGAATCCGCCCGCCCCCACCGAGCCGCTCGCGCCGACGCCGAGCGAGCCGAGCCCGGCCCCCGCACGGGAACAGTCCGCGCCCGTCCAGCAGCAGAGCGCCGTGGCGGCCCGCACCACGTCGGTCGCGCCCCGCGCCCAGCCGATCCCCGCAGAGGCACCCACCGGCGGCGGGGCGCGCTCCGACCAGGCGACCGAGGACGACGTCACCACCACCCTGCGCGGGATGGCGAAGACGCTCTCCGTCAACATGGACGCGAGCCTGACGATCCCGACGGCGACCAGCGTGCGGACCATCCCCGCGAAGCTGATGATCGACAACCGGATCGTCGTCAACAACCACCTCAAGCGCACGCGCGGCGGGAAGATCTCCTTCACCCACCTCATCGGCTGGGCGATCGTGCAGGTGCTCAAGGACTTCCCGAGCCAGAACGTGCACTACGCGGAGCTCGACGGCAAGCCGAGCGTCGTCCAGCCGGCGCACGTCGGCCTCGGCATCGCGATCGACATCCCGAAGCCGGACGGCACCCGCGCGCTCCTGGTGCCGAGCATCAAGCGTGCCGACACGATGGACTTCAGCGAGTTCGTCGCCGCCTACGAGGCGCTCGTGCGCAAGGCCCGCGCCAACAAGCTGGAGGCGGGCGACTTCGCCGGCACCACGATCTCCCTCACCAACCCGGGCGGCATCGGCACCGTGCACAGCGTGCCCCGCCTGATGAAGGGCCAGGGCGCCATCATCGGTGCCGGCGCGCTGGAGTACCCGGCCGAGTTCCAGGGCTCGAGCGAGACCACCCTGGTCGACCTCGGCATCGGCAAGACGATCACCTTGACCTCCACCTACGACCACCGCGTCATCCAGGGCGCCGGGTCGGGCGAGTTCCTGAAGCTCGTGCACGAGCGCCTGATCGGCAAGCAGGACTTCTACGACCAGATTTTCGCGGCCCTGCGGATCCCGTACTCGCCGATCCGCTGGAACCCCGACATCCACGTCGACCTGTCCGACATGGTCAGCAAGACGGCTCGGGTGCAGGAGCTGATCAACGTCTACCGGGTCCGCGGCCACCTGATGGCCGATGTCGACCCGCTCGAGTACCGCCAGCGCACCCACCCGGATCTCGAGATCGAGAGTCACGGACTCACGTTCTGGGACCTCGACCGCGAGTTCGTGATCGGCGGCTTCGGCGGCAAGCGCACGGCGAAGCTGCGCGACGTGCTCGGCATCCTGCGCGACTCGTACTGCCGCACGGTCGGCCTCGAGTACATGCACATCCAGGTGCCCGAGCAGCGCAAGTGGATCCAGGACAAGGTCGAGCGCCCGTACGTCAAGCCGACGCACGACGAGCAGATGCGCATCCTCAGCAAGCTCAACGAGGCCGAGGCCTTCGAGACCTTCCTGCAGACGAAGTACGTCGGCCAGAAGCGGTTCAGCCTGGAGGGCAGCGAGTCACTGATCTCGCTGCTCGACCGGGTGATCGAGAGCGCAGCGGAGGACGGCCTCAGCGAGGTCGGCATCGGCATGGCGCACCGCGGCCGCCTCAACGTGCTGACGAACATCGCGGGGAAGACCTACGGGCAGATCTTCCGCGAGTTCGAGGGCACGCAGGATCCGCGCACGGTCCAGGGCTCCGGCGACGTGAAGTACCACCTCGGCACCGAGGGCACCTACCAGGGCTCCGACGGCTCGACCATCCCGGTGTACCTGGCGGCGAACCCGTCGCACCTGGAAGCCGTCAACCCGGTGCTCGAAGGCATCATCCGCGCGAAGCAGGACCGCCACCCGGTAGGCAGCTTCACCGTGCTCCCCGTGCTCATCCACGGCGACGCCGCGATGGCCGGCCAGGGCGTGGTGCTGGAGACCCTGCAGCTTTCCCAGCTGCGCGGCTATCGCACCGGCGGCACCATCCACATCGTGGTGAACAACCAGGTGGGCTTCACCACCCCGCCGGCGGAAAGCCGCACGTCGGTGTACTCCACCGACGTCGCGAAGACCATCCAGTCGCCGATCCTGCATGTGAACGGCGACGACCCGGAGGCCGTTGCGCGCGTCGCGGAGCTGGCGTACGAGTTCCGCCAGACGTTCCACAAGGACGTCGTCATCGACCTCGTCTGCTACCGCCGTCGCGGCCACAACGAGGGCGACGACCCGTCGATGACGCAGCCGCTGATGTACAACCTCATCGAGGCCAAGCGCAGCGTGCGCAAGCTCTACACCGAGGCGCTCGTCGGCCGCGGCGACATCACGCAGGAGGAGTACGACCGGGCGCACCGCGACTTCCAGGACCGCCTGGAGCGGGCGTTCGCGGAGACGCACGCCGCGCAGACCTCATCGACGCCGGTTGCGCCGGACGCCGCGAGCGACCTCGAGCAGCCCGAATCGCAGCGCGGGGACCGCCCCGACGGGGAGCCGGAGTCGACCGCGGTGAGCGAGTCGGTGATCAGCACGATCGGCTCGGCGCACGAGAACCGCCCCCAGGGCTTCACCGTGCACCCGAAGCTGGAGGCGCTGCTGAAGAAGCGCGCCGACATGAGCCGCAACGGCGGCGTCGACTGGGCGTACGGCGAGTTGCTCGCGCTCGGTTCTCTCTTGATGGAGGGCACCCCGGTGCGGATGGCCGGCCAGGATTCGCGCCGCGGCACGTTTGTGCAGCGGCACGCGGTGCTGCACGACCGGGAGAACGGCCAGGAGTGGCTGCCGCTGCTCAACCTGAGCGAGAACCAGGCGAAATTCTGGATCTACGACTCCCTGCTCAGCGAGTACGCCGCGATGGGCTTCGAGTACGGCTACTCGGTGGAGCGCCCCGACGCGCTCGTGCTGTGGGAGGCGCAGTTCGGCGACTTCGCGAACGGCGCCCAGACGATCATCGACGAGTTCGTGTCGTCCGCCGAGCAGAAGTGGGGCCAGCGCTCCAGCGTCGTCATGCTGCTGCCGCACGGCTACGAGGGCCAGGGCCCCGACCACTCCTCCGCACGCATCGAGCGCTTCCTGCAGATGTGCGCCGAGGAGAACAGGGTGGTCGCGAACCCGAGCAGTGCCGCGTCGCACTTCCCCCTGCTGCGTCAGCACGCCTACCGCCGCCCGCGGAAGCCGCTCGTGATCTTCACCCCCAAGCAGTTGCTGCGCCTCAAGGCAGCGGCGAGCCCGGTGGAGGACTTCA
>JAODAX010000004.1 GCA_025463675.1 Naasia sp.
GACGCCGATCTGGGACAGCAGCCCGGCGAGCAGGGAGCGGTGGATGCCGTCGGGGTCGACGCGCGGGTCGCGCGCCTTCACCCCGATCGTGCCCGCGAGGCGCTCCAGCTGGCGGTACACGTCCTGCCACTCCCGCACGCGCAGGTAGTTGAGGTACTCGGCGCGGCACATCCGCCGGAAGGCGCTGGAGGACAGTTCCCGCGAGCGCTCCTGCAGGTGGTTCCACAAATTCAGCAGCCCGAGGAAGTCGCTCGACGGGTCCGCGAAGCGCGCGTGCGAAGCGTCCGCCTGCTCGCGCGCCTCCGTGGGGCGCTCCCGCGGGTCCTGGATGCTGAGGCCGGCCACGATGGCGAGCACCTCCCTCTCGACCCCGTTGCGCTTCGACTCGATCACCATCCGCGCGAACCGGGGGTCGATGGGCAGCCGCGCCATCTGCCGGCCGGTGCGGGTGAGGTCGCCCTGCAGGTCGACGGCGCCCAGCTCGCGCAGCAGCTCCGCGGCGTCGCGCACGCCGCGGGCGTCCGGCGGCTGCAGAAACGGGAACTCGGCCATGTCGCCGAGCTCCAGGTCGAGCATCTGCAGCAGGACCGCGGAGAGGCCGGTGCGGAGGATCTCCGGGTCCGTGTAAGCGGGGCGCCGTTCGTAGTCGTCCTCGGCATAGAGGCGGATGGCGATGCCGTCGCTTGTACGGCCCGCGCGGCCGGCCCGCTGATTCGCCGACGCCTGCGAGATCGGCTCGATCGGCAGCCGCTGCACCTTCGACCGCACCCCGTAGCGGGAGATGCGAGCGGTGCCCGCGTCGATCACGTATTTGATGCCGGGCACGGTGATGCTCGTCTCCGCGACGTTCGTGGCGAGCACCACCCGCGTGCGCACGCCCGGCGGCCGCGCCGTGTCGAACACGCGGTGCTGGTCGGCGGCCGCGAGTCGACCGTAGAGCGGCAGCACCTCGGTGCGTGGCCGGCCCCGGAGCGCGTCCGCGGCGTCCCGGATCTCCGTCTCCCCGGAGAGGAACACGAGCACATCGCCCGGCGCCTCGCCGGCGAGCTCGTCGAGCGCGGCGACGATGCCCTCGAGCACGTCGCGGTCCTCCCGGTCGCCGTCCTCGGCGACGAGCGGCCGGTAGCGGGCCTCGACCGGGTAGGTGCGGCCGGACACCTCCAGCACCGGTGCGGGCGTGCCGTCCGGCGCCGCGAAGTGCCGGGCGAAGCTCTCCGGGTCGATGGTCGCCGACGTGACGATGACCTTGAGGTCCGGCCGCAGCGGCAGCAGGCGCTTCAGGTAGCCGAGCAGGAAGTCGATCGTCAGGCTGCGCTCGTGCGCCTCGTCGATGATGATCGTGTCGTAGCGGCGCAGCAGCCTGTCCCGCGTCAGCTCGTTCAGCAGGATGCCGTCGGTCATCAGCTTCACCCGGGTGTCCTTGGACGCCTTGTCGGTGAAGCGCACCTGGTAGCCGACGAGCGTGCCCAGCTCCACCTCCAGCTCCTCGGCGATCCGCTCGGCGATGGTGCGGGCGGCGATCCGCCGCGGCTGCGTGTGCGCGATCGAGGTGCGGCCGAGTTCTAGGCAGATCTTGGGCAGCTGGGTGGTCTTCCCCGAGCCGGTGGCGCCCGCGAGAACCACCACCTGTGAGGCGCGGATCGCGTCGGCGATCTCCTCTCGAGCGGCGCTGACCGGCAGCTCCGGCGGGTACGAGATGCGCAGGGGAGCGGCCGTCGACATGGGTTTTCCAGCCTACTCGCGCTCCGGGCAGGCGGCGGCGGAACCTATCACGGCCCTCGCCGCAGGCGAACGGGCTCTCCCGTCTCCGGCGCGGGTGGAAGAGTTGGGGCATGACGACTTCGCCCTCCGTTCCCACCGTCCGGCTCAACAACGGCTCCGAGATCCCGCAGCTCGGCTTCGGTGTGTTCCAGGTCGAGCCGGAGCGCACCCAGGAGGTGCTCGAGAGCGCCATCGGCGTCGGCTACCGGCACATCGACACCGCCGCCGCGTACCGGAACGAGAAGGGCACGGGCGCCGCGATCGCCGCGTCCGGCATCCCGCGCGAGGACTTCTTCATCACCACGAAGCTCTGGAACGCGAACCACCGGCGCGACAAGGCGCTCGCTGCGATCGACCGCAGCCTCGACCTGCTGGGCCTCGACTACGTCGACCTCTACCTCATCCACTGGCCGCTTCCGATGTTCGACGAGTACGTGCAGGCATGGAAGACGCTCGAGGAGATCGCCGCGTCCGGCAAGGCGCGCGCAATCGGCGTCTCCAACTTCCTGCCCGAGCACCTGGAGCGCGTCTTCGCGGAGTCGGAGACCGTGCCCGCGGTGAACCAGATCGAGCTGCATCCGCAGTTCCAGCAGCGCGAGCTCGTGGAGTTCAGCAAGCGGCACGGCATCGAGATCGAGGCGTGGTCGCCGCTCGCCTCCGGTCAGATCGTCGACCGCGACGACGTGCGGGCGATCGCCGAGAAGTACGGCAAGACTCCCGCCCAGGTGACGCTGCGCTGGCACCTCGACGAGGGCCGCATCATCTTCCCGAAGTCGAACAATGCGGATCGCCAGCGGGAGAACTTCGATATCCTCGACTTCTCGCTCACTCCGGAGGAGATCGCCGTGTTCGACGCGCTCGACGAGAACCGCCGGATCGGCGCAGACCCCGCGACCGCGGACTTCCGCTGAGCACGGAGCCCGCTGGTCGCCACGACCCGGCGCCCGATGCGAGGCGCTGGGCGACCCTGCGGTTCGTGGCGGTCGCCGGCGGGCTACGGCTGGGCATCGAGGGCGGCCGGGTCACGCTCGCGGTGCTGGCCGTCGAACAGGCCGGCAGCGTGGCCCTCGGCGGGGTGCTCATCGCGGCGCTGCTGGCCCCGAGCGTGGTGATCGCGCCGCTGGCCGGCGTGCTCTTCGACCGCAGCCGATCGCCGGGGCGGCTGCTGGTCGGCGCCGGGGGCGTCACGGCGGTCGGGCTCGCCCTGTCAGCGCTACTCGGCATCCTGCCAGCGCCGGTCGTGGTCGTCGTCCTGATCATCACCGGATGCTGCGCGCCCGCATTCATGGGAGCGCTCAGCGCCTTCGCCGCCGACGTGATCCCCGACCGCGAGCGGGCCTTCGCCGCGGACGCCTTCGCCTATAACGCGTCCGGAGTCGCCGGCCCGGCGCTCGCGGCGCTCGCGATGACGGTCGGCTCCTCAAGGCTGGCGCTCGGGGCGTTCGCCGTGATCGCGCTGACGGCCGCCGGGGTTGCTGCCACCATGCCGCTGCCGGCGCGACCCCGTCCGACAGCGGTGGAGACGGTCCTCACGGACGTCGGTCGCGGGCTGCGCCACATGGTGGCGCATCGGCCGCTCGCGGTCGCCACGCTCGCCAGCACCCTGACCATGGTGGGCGCAGGAGCCTTCCCGATCGCCGCTGTCGGCCTCGCGCTCGAGCGCCTGGGCACCGCGGGCGGCGCCGGCTGGATCCTCACCGCCTTCGCGCTCGGCGGCCTCGTCGGTGCGCTGCTGATCGCCTGGCGGCCGGTGCGGCGCGTCGACCCGACCGTGGTCATGCTGGCCGCGTTCGCCGCCACCGGCGTGGGCACCGTCGTCGCCGGCCTGCTGCCCGGTTACGCCGCTGCGCTGGCGGCCGTCGCCGTCGCGGGGCTGTTCACCGCGCCGGGCATCACCGCGCTGTTCGCGATCCGTCAGCGGGAGAGCCCGTCGGCGGTGCGGTCCCAGGTGTTCACGGTCGGGGCCGGTCTGCGAACGTCCGCGGGCGCCGTGGGGGCGGCGATCGGCGGTGCGGTCGCCGGGATCGGCGGCGGTCCGCTGACGGTGCTGGTCGGAGTGGTCTGGCTCGTCTCCGCCGCTCTCCTGCTGCTGCCCGGCGGACTCGCCCGAGCGGGCGGTCGCGCGCGCACCGCGGCGGCCTGACCCGTCACGGCATGCAGGAGATGGACAGCCGGCCCACGCCGACGCAGGTGAGGCATGCCTAAGCTGTCGGCGTGACCCGGTTCGTGCGCGACCCCGCCCAGCACGTCTTCCTGGCGGGGGACGGCGCCGACGTCGCGCTGCTCGGCGCGGTGATCGCCGGACTGCCCCTCCGCGCCTACGGGCAGCTCGTGCTCGCTCTGGCCCCCGGCGCCGAGGTCCCGGCCCTGCCGGTGCCCGCGCGCGTCCAGGTCACGGTGCACCGTGCCGCGACGCTGGAGGAACGCGCCGATCGCGTCGCTGCCGCGTCCTCCGCGTGGCTGCGCGAGTGGATGCCCGGCGACCCGGAGCGCTCCCGCGGTCGTTTCACCGTCTGGCTCGGCTGCGCGGCGAGCGAGCGCGTCGGCGAGCTCGACCGGGCAATCAGCGGCGCGCTCGAGGCGGCGCGAGGCGCCCGCGCCTGATCGGCCCGCCACGCCCCCCGCGCGTGTTCGAGCCCGACGACCGGCCGGGCTACACCCAGGTCGGGCTCCAGACGTGGATCTGCCAGAACCAGAACGGCGTCTGGATGCCGGTCCACACCGGGTAGAAGAATGCGCTGAGCAGCACCACGAGGACGACGAAGACGACCAGCACGCGCTCGGCGATCGCGACCCGCTCCGGCGGCGGCGGTTCCCGGCCGGCATCCACCAGTCGGCCGATGAGCACCCCGATCGCCGCCACGAGCGCGAGCACCAGGTACGGCTGGAACGCGATCGCGTAGAACTGGAACATCGTCCGGGTGGGATAAAGCAGCCATGGCAGATAGCCGGCGGCGATCCCCGCCAGGATCAGGCCGTCCCGCGGCACCCGGTGCCGGGCGAACCGGTAGAGCAGGTAGACGCTCGCCGCGACGGCGGCGTACCAGATGAGCGGATTCGCGATGGACCAGACGATCTCCGAGCAGTAGTCGACGCCGCAGCCGTTCTCGCCGGTGCCGCTGCCGCGGTAGAAGATCTGCGTCGGGCGGGCGAGCAGCGGCCAGAGGATGGCCGGCGTCGCGTACGGGTGTGTCACGCTGAGCCCCGTGTGGAAGCCGTAGATGTCCGCGTGCCAGTGCCACAGGTTCTGCAGCGCGTCCGGCACCCAGGCCAGGGCGCCGGTCCAGCGCTCGCCGCCGTCCGCGATCCAGTTGCGGTTCCAGCCGCCGCTGCTGAGGAACCAGCCGATGAAGGTGACCAGGTATGCGGCGAGCGCCGCCGGGACGAGGGCGAGGAACGCCAGCGGTCCTTGCCGCAGGACGGTCACCGGCAGCCACGGACCGACGCCCGCGCGGCGCCGGGCGAGTGCATCGCCGACGAGGACGTACACCGCGAAGCCGGCCAGGAAGTACAGCCCCGACCACTTCACGCCGGTCTGCAGACCGAACGCGACACCCGCCGCGACCAGCCAGGGACGCCACGCCAGTGACGGCCCCCAGCCCGGCGATCCGCCCTCGGCGGGGGCGGCCGCCGCCATCCGCCGGTCGAACCAGCGCCGGTCGAGCAGGACGCAGGCGAAGCCCGCCAGCCCGAACAGCATCACGAAGTTGTCGAGCAGCGCCACGCGGGAGAGGACGATCGCGTGCCCGTCGATCGCGAACAGACCGCCGGCGAGCGTGCCGAGCAGAGGATTGCGGAACAGGCTCGTCGCGATCAGGGCGAGCAGCAGCACGGCGAGCGTTCCGGCGACCGCCACCGAGAAGCGCCAGCCGAACGGGTCCTCCGGCCCGAACGCGGCGATGCCGAGCGCGATCAGCCACTTGCCGAGCGGCGGGTGCGCCACGTAGGAGGCCTTGCCGGTGAACATGTCGACGTTGCCGGCGGCGAACTCGGCGTCGACGTCGCCGGTGGTCGGCCAGCCGCTCTCGTAGCCGAGGTTGAGGATCGTCCAGGCATCCTTCACGTAGAAGGTCTCGTCGAACATCAGGGTGCCGGGGGAGCCGAGGCCCGGGAAGCGCAGCAGCGCCGCCAGCAGCGTGACGCCGAGCGGTCCTACCCAGCGCAGCGCCGGGGAAGTCAGGCGCAGGCGTCGCGCGAGCGAGGAGCCCGGCGCCGGACGGGTCGCGATCCGGCTCGGCACCGCCCCATGATAGGTGGCGCGCCCACCTGGAAGACTGGTCGGATGCTCGTGCTCGCCGCCACCCCGATCGGCAACCTCGGTGACGCGACCCGGCGCCTGATCGAGGCGCTCGAATCGACGCGGATCCTCGCCGCCGAGGACACCCGGGTGGCGCAGCGGCTGCTCGCGGCGCTGCACATCGAGAACCGGCCGCGGCTCATCTCCCTCAACGATCACAACGAGCGCGAACGGGTGGCCGAGCTCGTGGCGCTCGCCGCGGACGGTGACGTGCTCGTCGTCAGCGATGCGGGGATGCCGACCGTGTCCGACCCCGGCTACCGGCTGGTGGCCGGAGCGATCGAGGCGGGCGTGCGGGTGACCGCGCTGCCGGGCGCCTCCGCCGTCCCGACCGCGCTCGCGCTGTCCGGGCTGCCCACCGATCGGTTCGCGTTCGAGGGCTTCCTGCCGCGGAAGGCGGGGGAGCGCCGGGCGGCCCTCGCCGCTCTCGCCCGCGAGTCGCGCACCCTCGTGTTCTTCGAGTCACCGCAGCGCATCGCCGACTTCCTCGGCGACCTCGCGGCCGCGTTCGGTGCCGACCGCCCGGTGGCGGTGTGCCGCGAGCTGACCAAGCTGCACGAGGAGGTCGTCCGCGGCCCGGCGGCGGAGGTCGCCGGGTGGGCTCGCGAGGGCGTCCGCGGCGAGATCGTGGTGGTGGTCGGCGGCGCCCCCGCCGTGACCGCCGACGAGGGTGAGGCCGTCGAGCAGGTGCTCTCGCTGGTCGCCGCCGGCGCGCGCCTCCGCGAGGCCTCCGCCGAGGTCGCCGAGGCGACCGGCCTCTCCCGCCGCGAGCTGTACGAGGCAGCGCTCCGCCGCCGCTGACGCTGCCCGCTGCTGGCGCGGCCGTAGCCCTGCCGCCTCGCCGACACGCAACGTTCCCGCAGAATCGCAACGGTGCGCGGTTGCGATTCTGCGGGAACGTTGCGCTTGGCGGGGCCGGCAACGCCGCCGAGGCGCCACGAGGCCCGCACTTAGGATGGTCGGCATGTCTTCCGGCGCGTCCTTCTACATCACCACGCCGATCTTCTACCCGAGCGACGTCCCACACATCGGGCATGGCTACACCGAGGTCGCCGCCGACGTCCTCGCCCGTTGGCACCGCCAGGCCGGCGACGACACCTGGCTGCTCACCGGCACCGACGAGCACGGCCAGAAGATGCTCCGCACGGCGAGCGCCAACGACATGACACCGCGCGAGTGGGCCGACAAGCTGGTCGAGAGCTCCTGGCTGCCGCTGCTCGACACCCTCGACATCGCCAACGACGACTTCATCCGCACCACCCAGCAGCGACACGAGACGAGCGCTCAGGCGTTCCTCACCAAGCTGCACGACACCGGCTTCATCTACACCGGCGACTACGAGGGTTTCTACTGCGTCGGCTGCGAGGAGTACAAGCAGCCGAGCGAGCTGGTGGAGGGCACCGGGCCGTTCGAGGGACAGCGCGTGTGCGCCATCCACTCCAAGCCGGTGGAGCTGCTGCACGAGCGCAACTACTTCTTCCGGATGAGCGACTTCCAGCAGCGGCTGCTCGCCCTCTACGAGGAGCGGCCCGACTTCGTGCAGCCGGAGAGCGCCCGCAACGAGGTGGTGTCCTTCGTGACGCAGGGGCTCGCCGACCTGTCGATCTCCCGCTCCACCTTCGACTGGGGCATCGAGGTGCCGTGGGACCCGGAACACGTCGTCTACGTGTGGTTCGACGCGCTGCTCAACTACATCACCGCCATCGGCTACGGCACCGACGACGAGCGGTTCGCGCGCCGCTGGCCGGGCGTGCAACTCGTCGGCAAGGACATCCTCCGCTTCCACGCGGTGATCTGGCCGGCGATGCTGATGGCCGCGGGCCTGGCTGTGCCCAAGCACGTCTTCGCGCACGGCTGGCTGCTGGTCGGCGGCGAGAAGATGAGCAAGAGCAAGCTGACCGGCATCGCGCCCGAGCAGATCACCGACGTGTTCGGCTCCGACGCGTTCCGCTACTACTTCCTCCGCGCGATCACGTTCGGTCAGGACGGCAGCTTCAGCTGGGAAGACCTCAGCGCCCGCTACCAGGCCGAGCTCGCGAACGGGTTCGGCAACCTCGCGTCCCGCGTGGTGGCGATGGTCACCCGCTACTTCGACGGCGCGCTGCCGGAGCCGGCGGAGTACGAGGCAGCCGACTCGGCCATCCAGGAGACCGTCGCCGCCGCCGTGCGCGACGCGGACGCCGCCATGGAGCGGTTCGCCATCCACGAGGCGCTCGCCGCGGTGTGGACGGTCGTCGAGGAGCTGAACGGCTACATCACCGCGCAGGAGCCGTGGGTGCTCGCGAAGGATCCGGAGCGGCGCGCCCGACTCGGCACCGTGCTCTACACCGCCGCCGAGGGGTTGCGGGCGCTCGCCGTGCTGCTGTCGCCGGTGCTCACCCGCGCCACCCCGAAGCTGTGGACCGCGCTCGGCGCGGAGGCGGGCCTCGGCCCGCTCGCGGACCAGCCGCTCCGGGACGCCGGCACCTGGGGCCAGTTGCGCCCCGGGTCGACCGTGTCGCCCCTCGAGGCGCTGTTCCCACGCATCGAGCAGGAGGCGACGCAGACGGTGGGGGCGGGCGCGTGAGCGACGGCACCCCCTCGGCGTACGTCCGCCAGCGGGACACGACGGCTGAGCACGGCGCATCCCGTGACCTGAGCTACCCGCCGCTGCCGGAGGCGCTCACCGTCCCCGTCTACGACAACCACACCCACCTCGAGATCGCCGACGGCGAGAACCCGATCGACTACCTGGAGCACCTGGACCGCGCCTCCAGCGTCGGCGTGAAGGGCGTCATCCAGGTCGGCGGCGACCTGGAGACCAGCCGCTGGTCGGCGGAGGTCGCCGCGAACGAGCCGCGCATGCTCGCGGCCGTCGCGATCCACCCCAACGAGGCGCCGCGCTACGCTGCCGCCGGGCAGCTGCAGAGCGCGCTCGAGGAGATCGACGCGCTCGCCGGCCGCCCGCGCGTCCGCGCCGTCGGCGAGACCGGCCTGGACTTCTTCCGGACCGGCGACGACGGCCGCGCCGCGCAGTACGAGAGCTTCGAGGCGCACATCGAGATCGCGAAGCGGCACGGGCTTGCGCTGCAGATCCACGACCGGGACGCGCATGACGCGGTGGTGCGCACCCTGCAGCGGGTCGGCGCACCCGAGCGGGTCGTGTTCCACTGCTTCTCCGGCGGCCCCGAACTCGGCCGGATCTGCGCGGACAACGGCTGGTACACCTCGTTCGCCGGCAACGTGACCTTCAAGAACGCGGGGCCGCTGCGCGAGGCACTCGCCCTGATGCCGCGTGCGCTGCTGCTCGTCGAGACGGACGCGCCGTTCCTCACCCCGATGCCGCTGCGCGGCCGCCCCAACGCGCCGTACCTGATCCCGTACACGCTGCGGGCGATGGCGGCTCACCTCGGCACGGAGGTGTCGATGCTCGCGGCGCAGATCTCCTCCAACACCGAGCTCGTCTACGGCCTGTGGACCGACGAGCCGCCCGTGCCCGACGAGGACGCCCTCGTGCCCACCGCGCTCGCGTGATCCAGCTGCTCGGTCCGGCCGAGGTGCGGGAGCTGGCGGACCGGCTCGGGGTCGCGCCCACCAAGAAGCTCGGCCAGAACTTCGTCATCGACGCCAACACGGTGCGCCGCATCGTGCGCATCGCCGACGTGCGGCCGGGCGAGCGGGTCGTCGAGGTGGGGCCGGGACTCGGGTCGCTGACCCTCGGCCTGCTCGAGGCGGGCGCGAGCGTCGTCGCCGTCGAGCTGGACGGGCGCCTCGCCGCCGAGCTGCCCGCCACGGCGGCCGCCTGCGGCCTCGAGGACGCAGGCCGGCTGCAGGTGGTGCACGAGGATGCGTTGCGCATCACCGAGTTGCCGGACCCCGTGCGGCTCGTCGCCAACCTGCCCTACAACGTGTCCGTGCCCGTGCTGCTGCATTTCCTCGAGCGGTTCCGCAGCATCCGCAGCGGCGTCGTGATGGTGCAGGCGGAGGTGGGCGAGCGGATCGCGGCGGCACCCGGCTCCAAGATCTACGGCTCGCCCAGCGTCAAGGCCGCCTGGTGGGGCGACTTCCGCGTCGCCGGCCGGGTCAGCCGCCAGGTGTTCTGGCCGGTGCCGAACGTCGACTCGGTGCTCGTCGCGTTCGAACGACACGCGGCGCCCCTCGCCGGCGAGGACGAGCGTCGGCGCACGTTCGCGCTCGTCGACGCGGCGTTCGGTCAGCGCCGCAAGATGCTCCGGCAGGCGCTCGCCGAACCGATGGGTGGCGCCGACGCCGCCGTCCGGGCGCTCGAAGCGGCCGGGGTCGACCCGACCGAGCGCGGAGAGCGCCTCGCCGCCGCCGACTTTCTCGCGATCGCGAGGACGGGCACAGCGGACGGCCCGGGTTAGGTTGGAGGCATGACGCCGTCGGCCGCACCCGTGCACGTGCGCTCCCCGGGGAAGATCAACCTCTTCATGCGCGTCGGCAGTCTCCAGGAGGACGGCTACCACGAGGTCGCGACCGCCTACCAGGCGGTGTCCCTCGCCGAGGACGTGCGCGCGAGCCACGCGCCCGACTTCTCGGTCACCTTCGACGGACCGATCGACTGCACCGGGCTCGCCACCGACGGCTCGAACATCGCGATCAAGGCGGCGCGGATGCTCGCCCGGCGCACCGGCTACCGGGGCGGCGTGCACCTCGACATCACCAAGCGCGTGCCGATCGCCGGCGGGATGGGCGGCGGGTCCGCCGACGCGGCCGCCACGCTCGTCGCCTGCGACACGCTCTGGGGCACCGACGTGGGCCGGGACGAGCTGCACGCGCTCGCCGCGCGGCTCGGCGCCGACGTGCCGTTCGCGCTGATGGGCGGCACCGCCATCGGCACCGGGCGCGGCGACCAGCTGAGCCCCGCCCTCGCGAAGGGCTCCTTCCACTGGGTGCTCGTGCTCGCCGAGCACGGCATGAGCACGCCCGTCGTCTACGACGAGCTCGACAAGCACCGGGAGCGGCACGCGCTCGACATCTACCCCGTCAGCACCGTCCCGTCCGTGGACGCCGGGGTGCTGCAGGCGCTGCGCGCCGGCGACCCGCACATGCTTGCGGAGAGCATGCACAACGACCTGCAGGCGCCCGCCCTGCACCTCTCGCCTGGCCTCGGCGGCGTGCTCGAGTTGGGCGAGCGCAACGGCGCCCTCGCCGGCATCGTCTCCGGCTCCGGCCCGACCATCGCGTTCCTCACCGCGGACTTGGACAACGCGATCTCGCTGCAGATCGCCCTTTCGGCGGCCCGCCTCACGGTGCTGCGGGCGACGGGCCCGGTGCACGGCGCCCGCATCCTCCCCGACTGACCCTCGAAAGAGTACGTGCCGGCGGAAACTGCGCGCTATAGCGCGCAGTACGCGCCGCAACGTGCGTCCTGGGTGCGGTGCGGCGCGGTTACCTGCGCGCCGGTCAGATGGCGCCGGAACGTGCACACGGGCCGGGGCGGCTAGCGTTGAGCCAGTGGTCCACATCCTCGGCGCCGAACGGCTCTCCCTCGAGTACCCGACGCGGGTCGTCTTCGACGACGTCACGATCGGGGTGGCGGAAGGCGACCGCATCGGCATCGTCGGCCGCAACGGCGACGGCAAGACCTCGCTGCTGCGCATGCTCGCGGGCGACCTCGAGCCGGACGGCGGCCGGGTCACCCGCCGCGGCGGCACTCGCACCGGCGTCCTCACCCAGCGCGACGAGTTCGGCAACGCCGGCACCGTCGGCCGCGCCATCGTCGGCGACACCGCCGAACACGAGTGGGCGGGCGACCCCCGGGTCCGCGACGTCATCGCCGGCCTCGTCCCGGATCTCGCCTGGGACGCGGACCTCGCCGAGCTCTCCGGCGGCCAGCGTCGCCGGGTCTCGCTCGCCGCTCTCCTCGTCGGCGACTGGGACGTGCTCCTCCTCGACGAGCCCACCAACCACCTCGATGTCGAAGGCGTCGCCTGGCTCGCCGAGCATCTGAAGTCCCGCTGGCCGGCCACCGCCGGCGCGATGGTGGTCGTCACCCACGACCGGTGGTTCCTCGACGAGGTGTGCAACGCCACCTGGGAGGTGCACGACCGGCTGGTCGAGCCGTTCGAGGGCGGCTACGCGGCCTACGTGCTGCAGCGCGTGGAGCGCGACCGTCAGGCGGCCGCCATGGAGGGCAAGCGGCAGAACCTGATGCGCAAAGAACTCGCCTGGCTGCGCCGCGGCGCGCCCGCCCGCACCAGCAAGCCGAAGTTCCGCATCGACGCCGCCAACACCCTTATCGCCGACGAGCCGCCCGTGCGCGACCCAATCACGCTGAACCGGCTCGCGATCGCCCGGCTCGGCAAGGATGTCGTCGACCTGGAGCGCATCTCGTTCCGCTACCCGGACGGCCCGCCGATCCTGGACGACGTGGAGTGGCGCATCGCACCGGGGGAGCGGACCGGCATCCTCGGCGCGAACGGGGCCGGCAAGAGCACTCTGCTGCGCATCATCGCCGGCGAGCTGAGTCCCACCGCCGGGCGGATCAAGCGCGGCAAGACGGTGCGGATCGCGGTGCTCTCCCAGCAGCTGGATGAGCTGGAGCCGTTCCTCGACGACCGGGTCAGCGACGTGGTCGGGCAGCTGCGCACCTCCTACGTCAGCGGCACCGGATCCTCCGCCGTGGAGCTCACCCCGGGCCAGTTGCTGGAGCGGCTGGGCTTCACCAGCGCGCAGCTGTCCACGCCGGTGAAGGACCTCTCCGGCGGGCAGAAGCGGCGGCTCCAGCTGCTGCTCATCCTGCTCGGCGAGCCGAACGTGCTGATCCTCGACGAGCCGACCAACGACCTCGACACCGACATGCTCGCCGCGATGGAGGACCTCCTCGACAGCTGGCCGGGCACGCTGCTCGTCGTCTCGCACGACCGCTATCTGCTGGAGCGCGTCACCGACCAGCAGTACGGGGTGCTCGACTCGCGCCTCCGGCACCTGCCGCGCGGCGTCGAGGAGTACCTCGAGCTGCGCCGGGTTGCCATCGCGCGGGCCGCCGCGGGCCCGGCACCTGCGGCCGCCGGGCCCGCCGCAGTT
>JAODAX010000016.1 GCA_025463675.1 Naasia sp.
TGATCTGCTCGATCTCATCGCGGATGAGGGTGCCGACCAGGGTCGGAAGGTCGCCGATCAGGGTGAGAAGAGACTTCTTCTTCGCCGCGCTGCCCGCCGCCGAGTCGCGCGTTGTCGTACTGGGCGCCGTCGTACTGGGCGTTGTCGTCCTGGGAGGCGTCGCACCCAAGGGGGTAGCACGTGGGGTCGCGCCGGTCGGCGTCGGGGTCGACAAGGTCTAGGGCCTCAGATGGAGGGCGACGGCTCGGACTGCGACCCATCGGACTCAGACTTCGCTGCGTCGTTCTTCTTGGGGGTACGCGAGGTCACCCCGTCGATGACCTTCTTCGCACCGCTGGCGACAGCGGACGGAACGTCGGGGACGTGCTCGTCGACGAAGGTCTGAACCTGCTCGACGCCCTTCTGGACCTGCTCGCTGTTCCAGAAGTTCTGCGCGTTGGCCTTGATCTGCTCGTAGCGCTTGCGTCCGGCGCGTGAACCCAGCACGTAGCCGAGTGCGGCACCGGCGGCGAAAACCAGTTTGCCCTTCATAGTCACTCCGATTCTGTAGGCGGGAAATAGTGTCTCCACAGTAGTCGAATCCGGCGTATGCAGTTTCTGGAATGTCCCTCAGCTACCTGAGCTATGCGCAAGGCGCGCAGCCTCCGCTTGCGCCTGACTGACTACCGATGCGAGGCCAGCCCCCGCAATCCACGCCCCGGTCACCGCCAGATCGGGGACGGCCGCGACGGCCCCCGAGAGCGTTGCGAGACGGGCCGAGAGGCCGGCCGTGGCTCGTGCAGCGTCCTGGCGCCAACGGGTCCGCGCGGCGTCCACCACGGCACTCGCAGGCACCTCGACACTCAGGAGTCGGGCGGCGTCCCGCACGGCGCGTTCGATCGGCACCTCGTCGGCCGTGCGATAGCTCACTCGGACGAGGTGTCGGCCGGCAGGCAGTCTGCTGCGCAGCCACGGCCACTTTGCGGACGAGTGGGTGAGCGCCGTCGCGCCGCCACCCGGATCGGCGACCAGCACCCCCGACCCACGAGGTGCTGCATCCAAGGCTCCGACGCCCTCGAGAGCAAGGCTCACCACCGTCGAACTGCGTCCCGGCGGCCACTCCGCTTCCGGTGCGATGGCGTCGGACAGGATCGGCCGCAGCAGGGCACGCGCGGTGGCGCCGTCCGTGGCGACGACGACACGGGCCGCGTCGATCACCCCGCCAGCCACCCCGCCAGCCACCCCGCCGGCCGCCTGGTCGGTCACGCGGACCCGCCATCCGCCCGCCCGATGGTCGATGGAGGTGACCGTGGCCCCCGTCCGCAGGTCGGCTCCGAATCGCGCGAGATCCGCCGCGAGCGCGTCAGCAATCCGGTGGACGCCGCCCTCGACGCCCGCAACGGCCGAACCCGCCGGCGCGGAGGAGCGCAGCCGCAGGACAGCCGAGGAGAGCGACCCCGTCGTCGTCAGGGCGCCGTTCAGCCCGGGCACGAGGGCATCGACCTCGGCATCCTCGGGACGGAGGCCGTACACGTTCTCGCCGACCGGTCGCACGAGAGCCTCCAGCACGTCGGGGCCCATTCGCCGGCGCACGAGCTCAGCGAGATTCTTCTCGCGGCCGATGGTCAGCTCGGGAATCAGCCGATCCGCCCATGCCCGGACCGAGGCGCCGGTGCCGAGGATGGCGCGGACGTCGTCGGCGAGAGGCGAGCCCGGTATCCCCATCACTCCGACGGCGGGCAGGGGATTGGCGCGGCCGTCCCGCAGGAGCCACGCCCCCGCGCTCGAGGGCGAGACCTGCTCGAGACCGAGCAGGCGAATCAGCGTGGACACCGCCGTTCCGCGCGATGCGAAGCTCTCGGCACCCGTGTCGACGGGCAGGCCCGCGATGTCAGCGCTGGCAAGCGCGCCTCCGACACGGTCGCTCGACTCGAGCAGGAGAACGCTGCGTCCCGCGAGCACCTCGGCGCGAGCGACGATGAGGCCGGCGACCCCGCCGCCGATCACCGCGACGTCGACGTTCACGCCGCCGCGGGTCCCCGACGGTGCACGAGCTGCACGATCCCCGTCAGCACGTCCGGGTCCGTGTCGGGTGGAACCCCGTGGCCGAGGTTGAAGACATGGGCCGGTGCCGCGTGGCCGCGCCGAAGGACGTCGTCGACGGCACGCTCGATCACCGCCGACGGCGCCGTGAGGACCGCCGAGTCGAGGTTCCCCTGGACGGGGACGTTCGGGCCCAGGCGGCGGGAGGCATCGTCGAGATGTGTCCGCCAGTCCACGCCGACCACATCTGCCCCTGCATCGCGCATGGCCTCCAACAGATCGCCCGTGCCGACCCCGAAGTGCACGAGCGGGGCTCCGAGGTCGCGCACCGAGCCGAGTGCCGCGGCCGACGCAGGGGCGACGGACGCGGTGTAGTCGTCGAGAGACAGCGATCCGGCCCACGAATCGAAGAGCTGACCCGCACTTGCGCCGGACATCAGCTGGCAGCGCAGGAAGGCACCGGTGATCCGCGCGGTCCAGTCCATCAGCGCGCCCCAGGTCTCGGGGTCTCCGAGCATCATGCTGCGGGCGGCGAGATGGTCCTTGGACGGCCCGCCCTCGACCAGATAGGCCGCCAGGGTGAA
>JAODAX010000029.1 GCA_025463675.1 Naasia sp.
AACCACCCTCCCGCTGCCAAGCCGCGCACATCGCCCCCTGGCGGTGGAACGGACCCACCGACATCCGCAACGGCGCACTCCTGTGCCCCTTCCACCACCGCCGCTTCGACAACGACAGCTGGGCACTGGAAGAACGCAACGGCACCCGCTGGTTCATCCCACCACCCTGGGTCGACGCCACCCGACGGCCCCGCCGAGGCGGACGACCAGCACCCCCCGACTAGCGGCTAGCCAGGGCGACCGCCAGGAGTGACTCCCGGGCAAATTCCAGACTCAAGGAGCACCTTGGTTACCTTGCACGTCGGAAGGAGACCGTATGAAGGTCGAAATCCACAGGGTTCGATGAAGAAGGCGCCCGGCCCGCCTCGGCGGCGCGGGCGTTTCCAGCCCTCGAACACGAAATGGCCCCGGTTCGCGCCGGGGCCATTTCCCTGTATTCGGAAGGGTTCAGTCGCGTGCTGACCCGTACCGGATCGCGCAATCGAGGCGCGCCATCGCGTAGTCGAGTGCGCCGGTGTCCACGCCCTGACCGGCACGGAGATCCCCTCGCGGGGTCGTGGATACGTCGAAGTCGTGGCCAATCATGCAGAGCCGGCGCAGTTGCGGCAGGTCAGTGCCGCGCGGCTCGAGGATGCCGGGATCGCTCCTCACCCGCAGGTCCCCTTTGGGTCCCCACGAGATCTCTCGACCGCCCGTGCCCGGGTCGTCGACGGCCAGAAAGATCCCGTCACGCCGGAAGTCGGCTGCCGACGCGCATTCGATGCGGAGGGCCGCGGCCAGACAGACGACGTGGCCGTCGGTGAAGGCGAACGCCGACACGCCGGGCGCGTTCAGAGCGCGGAGCGATGAGTAGAGCGCCGCGCCGGCCCCCGGCTCGGCGGACGCGATGGCCCCTGCGGCCACGGCGTTCGCCACGTCGTCGGGGGTATCACGATCGGCGTCGGTCTGCTCCTGCTGGAACACGTCAAGCGAACTCGGCTCGAGCGCGGACGGGATCAGGACCGCGGCGGCGATCAGCCCGAG
Organism: Naasia sp.; assembly: GCA_025463675.1. Lineage (GTDB taxonomy): Bacteria > Actinomycetota > Actinomycetes > Actinomycetales > Microbacteriaceae > Naasia. The sequence goes on from JAODAX010000029.1 coordinate 1,024, forward strand.
GAGGGCTCCTCCGGCGAGCGCGGCGCGACGCAGCCGCCGGTTCTCCTGCCTCGGCGGTCGGCCGGCCGCTGATGCGCCAGCTCGCTCCGCCGCCGACGGGGAAGGCTCGCTCGCGGGCACTGCGGACGGATGCGCCGGCGCGGCTATGGCGGGCGCGCCCGCAGGGACGAGGGCAAGAGCGGGCGCGGTCAGCCGGTCCAGCTCGTCCCGGGCGCGCAGGCGATCCTCTTCACTCGCGTCCGGTCCGAACGCGAGCCGCTCGAGCTCTCGCCTGTTCAGCACGGTTCAGCGTGACATTCCGGCGCGCGATGAACCAGTGAGAATCTGCGGAAAGGCGGCGACGGAATCAGCTGCGACCGGGCAGCTTCAGCCGGGCCAGCGGCGAACCGGGTGCGGCGAGCGCCGGGGCCGTCGCGCGCTGCTGCTCCCCCTGCTGCGCGGCGAGGACGATGAGCACGGCGGTGAGCACCGGCGGCACCCACTGCAGCCAGGCCTGCTGACGCTGGGCGCCGCTCAACTCCGCCGAGGTGCCGGCCGACGGCTGGTTGGCCCCGGCGGCGGGCTCGCCCGCGTGCTTCGACTGCACCTGGCCGACGATGCCGGAGTAGACGGATGCGGCACCGGCTGCGAGCGTGATGCCGGTCTTCACGATCGCGCTGGTGCGCCCCTCGCCCTGCACGATCAGGCGCTCCTTGTCGTTCGCGAGCATCGCGACGCTGCCGGCGGCGTGCGCCGCCATCGAGCCGATCAGCACCGGCGACCATTTCATCCAGCCGGCAGAGGAGACGCGCGTGCGCTCGCGCGGGTCCTTCGCGGCGGCCGCTCCACCATTGAGGCCTACGGCCCCCATCAGGGTTCCGCCGAACCAGGAGGCGAGGCCGATGTCGTGCAGACTGCGGGCGATGGTCGACGCGGTGGTCATGGGGGCACTCCTCGAATCGGGGCGGGGTCGGGGTCCGGTCAGTGTCCCTCCCGAGACTGAGCGGAGTCACCGGGCTTGACAGTCACCCGAGGCCACGTTCCGCCTCTTCCGGTCGGTCGACCGCAGGTGACCGCAGCCCCGCCGAAGAACCGCGAGGTGGAGGCGGCGAAGCGGCGGGAGAAGTCGCCGCAGCGCTTCGCGCAGGTCGGCTGATCCGGGTGCGGCCGGTCGGTTCCCTGCGGCGGGTCAGCCGTCGGCGGCGGCGAGTTGGCCGCACGCCCCGTCGATCTCCTTGCCGCGGGTGTCACGCAGCGTGGTGGGGATGCCGGCCGCATTGAGGCGGCGGACGAACTCGTCCTGCACCGCCGGCTCCGACGAGGTCCAGATCGAGCCGGGCGTCGGGTTGAGTGGGATCGGGTTCACGTGCACCCAGCCGCGGCCGCGGGCGAGCAGCTTCTCGGCGAGCAGGTCCGCGCGCCACGGATGGTCGTTCATGTTCTTGATGAGCGCGTACTCGATGGAGACCCGCCGGCCGGTCTTCGCGAAGTAGGCGTACGCGGCGTCCAGCGCCTCGTCGACCTTCCACCGCGAATTGACGGGGATCAGCTCATCGCGCAGCTCGTCGTCGGGCGCGTGCAGCGACAGCGCGAACGTGACCGGGATGTCCTCGTCGGCGAGCTTGCGAATGGCGGGCACCAGGCCGACCGTCGAGACGGTGATGTGCCGAGCGCTCATCCCGAGGCCCTCCGGCTGCGGGGCGACCATGGTGCGCACGGCGTGCATCAGCCGGGCGTAGTTTGCGAGCGGCTCCCCCATGCCCATGAAGACGATGTTGCTGACCCGCTCCGGCGTCGTCTCGCCCTTCTTCTTGCCGCCGAGCTCGCCGCCCTGGAGCGCCCGATTGGCGCGCACCACCTGGTCGAGGATCTCCGCGGCCGAGAGGTTGCGGGTGAGCCCCGCCTGCCCGGTGGCGCAGAAGGGGCAGTTCATTCCGCAGCCGGCCTGGGAGGAGACGCAGAGCGTGATGCGTCCGGGGTAGCGCATCAGCACCGACTCGACCAGGGCGCCGTCGTGCAGCTTCCAGAGGAACTTGATGGTGTCGCCGCGGTCGGTGGCGAACCGTCGCAGCTCCGTCATCAGCGGCGGCAGCAGGCCGGCGACAAGCTCCTCGCGGCCCGCGGCGGGGAGGTCGGTCATCTCGGCGGGGTCGCTCGTGTAGTGCGTGAAGTAGTGGGTGGCGATCTGCCGGGCGCGGAAGGCGGGCATGCCGAGTTCGACGAGGCGGGCAGCCCGCTGCTCGGGGGTGAGGTCGGCGAAGTGCACCGCAGGCTTGCCCCGCTTCGGGGAGGCGAACTGCAGCAGCGGGCGACCGCTCGCGTCGAGCTTCTGGGACCATCCCTCGGTGGTCGGGCGGACCTGCGGGCGCGCGACGACGGGGAGGATTTCGGGGGGCATGGGTGAAAGGGTACGCACCCACCGGGCATCGCGATGCGGGAGGCGTCAGCCGACCCGCGAACGACGCGCGGCCTCCGCTCCGGCGACCCGCAGCCACTGCGCGGCATCGGCCATGGCCGCCTCGGGGCTGGGCGCCAGATCGACGAGCGCGACAGCCTCGGCACGGCGGCCGTCGGGGAGCGCGGCGGGGGCGTCGATCCGGCCGGCGACGAGCACCGCCCGGGCGGACGCGGGAACCAGGCCTAGCAGATGCCCGACGACCTTCCCGGCCGGCGAGGTGGCGTCGAAACGCCCCTCCCCGGTGACCACGACGTCGGCGCCGGCGAGCGCCGCCTGAAGCCCGGAGAGCTCCGCGATGGCCGCCGCACCGGGCTCGATGCGCGCGCCCCAGAACGTGGCGAAGCCGTAGGCGGTCCCTCCCGCGGCGCCGGCGCCTGCGGCAGCCGGGTTTCCGCCCGCGAGCGCGGCGAAGTTCGCCAGCGCGGCGTCCAGTCGCTCGACCACCTCGGGGGTCGCGCCCTTCTGCGGCCCGAACACCGCCGCGGCGCCGTCCGGGCCTAGCAGCGGGTTGGTCACGTCGGTCAGCAGGCGCACGCCGGGCGGCGGGGCGAGAAGGCGAGAGCTGTCAAGCGCGGCAAGCCGGGCGAGCGCGGCTCCGCCCGGCGGGAGCGCGGCCCCGTCGGAGTCTGCGAGCACGAGCCCCAGCGCCGCGAGCGCGCCCGCGCCGCCGTCCGTCGACGCGGACCCGCCGAGCCCGATCGTGAGCGATTGTGCCCCCGCGTCGAGTGCGGCGCGGATCACCTCGCCCAGGCCGCGGGTGCCGGCGCCGGCCGCGTCCGGGGCGGCCATGAGGGGTAGGCCGGAGCTCTCCGCCAGCTCGATCACCGCGTGCCGGCCGGGCAGCTCGAGCCAGCGCGCAGGAACGGGCCTGCCGTCCGGGCCCGCAACCACCGCGGCGCGCAGGACCGCGTCGGGCGTGACCGCCGCGACGGCCGCGAGGGTGCCCTCGCCGCCGTCCGCCTGCGGGATGCGGACGACATCGTCGCGTGGTCGAATCTCGGCCCACCCCGCGGCGAGCGCGTCGGCCGCCTCCCGGGCGGTCAGGCTGCCCTTGAAGGAGTCCGGGGCGATCACGACACGGGACACGCTGTCACTGTAGGGCGACCCCGGTCGGCCGCCCAGGCGTCAGGCGCCGGGGCAGTGCAGGCGGGTGGGCGTGAGGCCGGAGCCGCGCTCGATCCGATGGTCCCCCATCGCCGCGCCGCAGAGCGGACACCTCGGGTCGGCGGGGGGCGCGTACGGCGCCTCTTTCCTCCCCCGGCCGATGCCGACCTGTGCGGCGCCGGAGAAGTTGTAGATGAAGCGGTTCCAGCCGTTCCAGAAGCCCGGCAGGCCGATGTACGGGTTGGTGATGTCGCGCTTCGCCACGATCCTTAGTGTACTAACTACCGGCTCCGGGCGGGCGCCCCCGCGGCGGGCGGTCAGGTGCGCGGAAACTGGCACCGCGAAACCGGTAGCGTCGAGGGGGAGGAACACCGCGATGACCGCTGCGCAGAACCAGAGGACGCGCCCCGAGGGCCGCGTCAGCCGCTTCTTCGAGATCGCCGCCCGCGGCTCGACCGTCGGCGCGGAGGTGCGCGGCGGGCTCGTCACCTTCGTGGCGATGGCCTACATCGTGATCCTCAACCCGATCATCCTGTCGGGCGGCACCGACGTCGCCGGAAACTCACTCAACTTCGGCCAGCTCGGTGCCGTCACCGCGCTCACGGCCGGCGTCATGACGATCCTCTTCGGGCTCGTCACCCGATTGCCGTTCGCCTTCGCCGCCGGCCTCGGCATCAACTCTTTCCTCGCGGTGGGCGTGGTCGGCCAGGTGACCTGGCCGGAGGCGATGGGGCTCGTCGTGATCAACGGGCTCCTGATCGTCCTGCTCGCCGCGACCGGGCTGCGCAAGCTCGTCTTCGACGCCGTGCCGCTCGCCCTCAAGACGGCCATCACGGTCGGCATCGGCGTGTTCATCGCGTTCATCGGGCTCGTCGATGCAGGGTTCGTCACCGCCACCGGCGTCGGCTCCCCGCCCGTCGGGCTGGGCACGGGCGGCTCCATCGCCACGGTGCCCACCCTGCTCTTCGTCGTCACACTGCTGATCTCCGCGGTTCTGATGGTGCGGCGGGTCCGCGGCGCCATCCTGATCGGTCTCGTCGCGGGCACGATCCTCGCCGTGCTGGTCGAGGCGATCTGGAACCTCGGCCCCCGCGTCGGCACGGACGGTGACATCAACGGTCAGGGCTGGGGCCTGACCGTGCCGGAGCTGCCCGGCAACCTGGTCAGCGTGCCGGACCTCAGCCTGCTGGGCCAGTTCAGCTTCGGCTCGTTCGAGCGCATCGGCGTGCTGGCGGCGACGATGCTCGTCTTCACCCTGCTGTTCACGAACTTCTTCGACGCCATGGGCACCTTCACCGGCCTGTCCCGGGAGGCGGGGCTGGCCGATGCGAAGGGCGACTTCCCGCGCCTGCGTTCCGCGCTCATCGTGGAGGGGGTCGGGGCGGTCGCGGGCGGCGCCACCTCGTCGTCCTCGAATACGGTCTTCATCGAGTCGGGGGCCGGCATCGGGGAAGGCGCCCGCACGGGGCTCGCGAACCTCGTGACCGGCGCTCTGTTCCTGCTGGCGATGTTCTTCACCCCGGTCACGACCATCGTCCCCACCGAGGTCGCGTCGGCCTCGCTCGTCGTCGTGGGCGCGCTGATGATGTCCCAGATCCGGCACATCGACATGGGCGATTTCGCTGTGCTGCTGCCCGTGTTCCTCGCCATCATCGTGATGCCGCTCACCTACTCGATCGCGAACGGCATCGGCGCAGGGTTCGTCAGCTGGGTGATCGTGCACGCGTTCGCGGGCCGCGCGCGGGAGATCAAGCCGCTGCTCTGGATCGTCGCCGCCGGGTTCGTCATCTACTTCGCGCGGGGGCCGATCGAGGCGCTGCTCGGCTGATCTTGACGGGCGGCGCTACGGGCTGCATCCGGGCCCTCGCCGCGTCGGGCACACTGGAGGGACCATGACCGCAACCCCGCAGCACGACCAGGACCACCTCCGCCACCTTGACGAGTGGGCGGCCAAGCAGTCGATCGCCGAGGCCATGGTGCCGCTGATCGGGCACCTGCACCGCGATCGGCACGTAGTGACGTCGCTCTACGGACGCAGCTTGGTGAACCAGTCGGCGATCGCGCTGATCAAGGCGCACCGCTTCGGCCGGCGCATCGAGGAGACCGAGCTGCCGCTCGCGGACACCGCGCTCGCCCTGCAGACGCTGATCGAGCTGGACCCGGCTCCCGCGTCGGTCGACCTCGCCGCGGTGCTCGCCGGCTACCGCGAGCGCCGCGAATCGGACGGCGACCTCGAGCTGGGCGACTACCTGAAGCAGGAGCTGACGTCGATCGCCGGGGACGCCGGGGAGCTGCCGACCGGCTCGCGCGACGTGGTGCTGTACGGCTTCGGCCGGATCGGCCGTCTCGTGGCCCGCATCCTGATCGAGCACGCCGGGCGGGGCGGCGGTCTGCGCCTGCGCGCGATCGTCGTGCGCCGCAATGGTGCGGGCGACATCGTCAAGCGCGCGAGCCTCCTGCGCCGCGACTCGATCCACGGGCCATTCGACGGCACGATCACGGTCGACACCGAGCGGGAGACGATCCTCGCCAATGGCACGCTCATCCAGGTGATCTACTCCGACGACCCGGCCGCCGTCGACTACTCCGCCTACGGGATCGAGGACGCGATCGTCGTCGACAACACCGGGCGCTGGCGGGACGAGGAGGGCCTCTCCCGCCACCTCGAGAGCCGCGGCGTCCGCCAGGTGCTGCTCACCGCGCCCGGCAAGGGCGCCCTGAAGAACATCGTGCACGGCGTGAACCACGGCGAGATCGAGGACGGCGACCGGATCCTCACCGCCGCGTCCTGCACCACCAACGCGGTGACCCCGGTGCTCAAGGCCCTCGACGACGAGTTCGGTGTGGTCCGCGGCCACATCGAGACGATCCACTCGTTCACCAACGACCAGAACCTGATCGACAACTTTCATAAGGCCGACCGCCGTGGCCGCGCAGCCGGACTTAACATGGTGATCACCGAGACGGGCGCGGCGAAGGCCGTGGCGAAGGCCCTGCCGCACATGGCGGGCCGGCTCACCGGCAACGCGATCCGGGTCCCCACCCCCGACGTGTCGATCGCGGTGCTCAACCTCGAGCTCGGCCGCGCCACCACCGTCGACGAGCTCAACGGCATGCTCCGCACCACCTCGCTCAGCTCCCCGCTGCAGCGGCAGGTGGGCTTCGTCGAGTCTCCCGACGCTGTCTCGTCCGACTTCCTCGGGTCACGCCAAGCCGGCATCGTCGACGGGCTCGCCACGATCGCCGACGGGGCGAATGTGGTCGTCTACGTCTGGTACGACAACGAGTACGGCTACAGCCATCAAGTGGTGCGGATCATCGAGCAGATGGCGTCCGCCCACCCACCGGTGTTCCCCCGTGCCACCATCGGAGCTGCCACCGAGGACCTCACCGCCATTCCGTGACCGGCGCGCGCAACAGTGAGCAGCGGGGCGCGAAGCCCTACTTGCGGCTGTTCACCGCGACGATCTCGAGCTGGTACGGCGCGATGACCTCCCGCGAGATCCGGGCGTCCAACAGGTAGAGCCCCTCGGCGCCCGCAGCGACCCAGTCGGCGAAGGGCCGCAAGTCGTCCAGGGTCCGCACGATCGAGGCGTTAGCCCCGACCGCGCGCGCGAGCGCTGCGAAGTCGACCTCCGGGATCAGCATCGGCCCCTGATCCAGGCCGCGCAGGCCGTACAGGTGCACCTCGGCACCGTACGCGGCGTCGTTCCAGACGACGACGACCCCGCTCCGCACCACGCGGGCCACGCTCTCCAGGTCGGCGAGCCCCATCAGCGCGCCGCCGTCGCCGGTCGTCAGCACGACAGTCGAGACGGGGGCGGCCACGGCCGCGCCCACCGCGCTGGGCAGGCCCAGACCGATGGTCTGGAAGGCGGTGCCGACCATGATCATCCGCCCGGGCGCGGCGACCGGCCAGTACGTGTTCGCCCAGCCGATGAAGTGACCGCCGTCGGAGACGACGACCCGGTCCTCCGGCAGCAGTCCGGCGAGTGCTTCGGCCAGGCTGCGCGGATCAAGCCGGCCGTCCGCGAGGATGCCCTCGCCCGCGTCCCGCACGCGCAGCGCGCCGCCGGGCTCCAGTCCTGTCACGCGCTCCCGCCAGCCGGATTTCCGGGGCGCGACGCGCTCCAGCAGACCCTCCGCCGCCAGGCGGGCGTCGCCGACGATGGTCCGCTGCACGGCCGGGTGGGGCCGCGCATCCGGCAGATCGACGCGCAGGATCCGGCTCCCGGCGCCGAACAGCTCACCGAAGGCGGTGGTGAACTGGTTGAGACCGGCTCCCACCACCAGCACCGCGTCGGCTTCCCGCAGGAGGTCCATCGCGGCAGCCTGGCCGAAGCCGCCGACCACTCCCAGGTCGTACCGGTGGTCGAACTGTCCGCGACCGAGGGACGAGGATGCGGTGACCGCGTGCAGGCGCGCTGCCAGCTCTCGCAGCGCCGGACCCGCCCCCGCGAGATGCGCGCCCCGGCCGGCGAGCAGCAGCGGCCGCTCCGCAGCCGCGAGGATCGCGGCCACCTCGTCCAGGTCGGCCTTCTCCGGCACTACAGGCGGGACCGGCGCCGAGCCGGGGATGCTCTCCGGCTCGGCGAGCTGAGCGGCCAGGTCGTAGGGCACGGCGAGGACCACGGCGGTGCGCTCGGCCAGCGCGTGCTGCACGGCGCTGGCGGTGACCGCGCCGGCATCGGCGACGCCGACGGTGAAAGTCGCGGCCCCGACAGACGCGGCCAGCGCCTGCTGGTCAATGTCCCAGGGTCGCGCGCCCGAGGTGGGGGCATCGCCGACCACGAGCACCAGCGGGATGCGCGCCTGCACCGATTCGGCGAGCGCGGTCACCGCGTTGGTGAGACCGGGGCCGTAGGTGGCGGTCGCCGCGGCGAGGCGGCCGGACGCGCGGAAGTACGCGTCGGCGGCGGCCACCCCGCCGGCCTCGTGGCGCACCGCGACGAACCGGACGCCGGCAGGCTCGAGCGCGTCCAGCACGTAGGCGTTGCCGTTGCCCATGACGCCGAACACGACGTCGAGGGAGCCGGCGAGCACCTCGGCGACACGGGCAGAGACGGTGGAATCGGAGGGACGGGACATGGGCGAAACTCCAGCGGAGACGGGACGGGCCATGTGTGTCTCGCGCGGCGTTGCCGCCTGCCGCTGCCCATTTTTCGAGCATCAGCGCCGCGCGGCGCCGGACCCGTCCACTGTAGAGGACGGCTAGCCGGGCCACCGCCCGCAGCGCGTCGACGACGACGCGATGGTCGTCGATCGCCTCCACCCGGTTGGTGAGGAACGCGAAGCCGACCCGGGCGTCCGGGTCGGCGAACGCCGCAGGCCCGCCCGCCCCGTCGTACCCGACGCTGCGCTGGCCGAGGTACCGGCGCGCCTCCGAGTCGAGCGGGAAGCCCTGCCCCACCGCGGCCAGGGTCCGGGCACCGAGACCACCGGTTCCCCCTCCGCCTGCACCTCGGTGGCGCGAGCGAGCACCGCGTCCCCGAGCAGCCGGGCGCCGGCGGTCTCCACCACCGTCGCCGACCACACCTTCGCGAGGCCGCGGGCGGTCGCGATGCCGCCCGCGCCCGGGATCTCCGCCTCCCGCACCCGGAGGTCGTTGAACCCGGTTCCCGGCCCGACAAGCTCCACCGGGAAGGCCCCCGCCCAGCGTCATGGCCAGGTGCGGCAGTCGGGACACCGGGCTGCCGGGCCGCGTCCTCGGCTACCTCCGCCGGGGCTCCCAGCCACACCTCCGCGCCATCAGCCCCTTCATGAACTAAGGAGCCCCGGCCTGCCCGATCCGTTCTCGGATGAGCTCCGGAAGCCGGGCGTCCAACGGAGTAACGCGGAAATGATCAGGGCCCCAGAACTCAATGTTCTGGGGCCCTATCTGCGCGCCCGGAGGGACTCGAACCCCCAACCTTCTGATCCGTAGTCAGATGCTCTATCCGTTGAGCTACGGGCGCAGTCTTGTACCGACGGACCGGGGTCCGTGCGATCCGCGGAGACGGTGGGATTTGAACCCACGGAGGGGTCAAACCCCTCTCCACCTTAGCAGGGTGGTGCACTCGACCGGACTATGCGACGTCTCCATTGGTCGACGACCAGCATAGCCTCTCGCGGAGGCCCGCTCGTCCGCCGCGCTACTGGTCGCGCAGGCTGCGGCCGACGGAGCAGGTCTCCTGGGCCGCCGTCTGGCCGAGCACATCGGATGGCAGCACCGCGACCGTCGGGTCCGTGGGCGTGGGCTCGGGCGTGGTGCCCCCGGCCGGCACCTCCGGCGTCGCCGGGTCGGTCGGCGGCGGGGTCGGCTCCGTGCCGGGCGCGGCGACCGAGCCGGTGCGTAGGCCCTCCGTATCGGTGGTGAGGGCGAGCGACTGGTCGTTGCCGATCGCGGTGAACAGCGCCTCGGCGGACTCGTTGTTCGGGTGGAGCTCGCTGCCGCTCTCCACCGTCGGGTACTGCACGAAGACGATCTTGCTGAGGTCGATCGGGGCGAGCGCCTTCGCGATCTGCACCATCGTGTCCACGTTGCCGAGCGAGTCGGAGAACTTCATGTTGCGCACGGCGGCGCCGGCGAGGCCGTACAGCTTGGAGATGTCGGTGAGCGTCTCGGAACTTTTCACCTTGCGCACGAGCGACGACAGGAACACCTGCTGCGAGCTGATGCGCGTGATGTCGCTGCCGTCGCCCACGCCGTAGCGGGTGCGGAGGAACTTCAGCGCGTCCATGCCTTCCAGCTCGTGTAAGCCCTCCGGCAGGTAGAGCTCGGTGTGCTTGTCCTCGATGTCCTGCGCCACGCAGACCGGGACGCCGCCCACGGCGTTCGACATCTCGATGACGCCGTCGAAGGAGATCATCGCCGCGAACGGGATGCTCAGCCCGGTCAGGCTCTCCACGGTCGCGACCGCGCAGGCCAGGCCGGCCTTGTCGGCGCCGCCGCCGTACATCAGGGCGGTGTTGATCTTCTGCGACGACATGGCGCTGTTGGTGCCACCGTCGCCGTCCTGGCATGCCGGGATCGGCACCTGGGTGTCGCGGGGGAAGCTGACGGCCACCGCGTTCGAGTGGTCCTGGGAGATGTGCAGCAGGATGTTGACGTCGTTGAGCTCGCTGCCCTCGTCCTTGCCGTAGGAGTACACGGAGTTCGCCCGGCTGTCGCTGCCCACCAGCAGCAGGTTCACCCCGCCCGGGATGGCGCCGATCTCGGGGATCTGGCCGAGCGAATCCTCGTTGCCCAGATGGACGGTCTGAACCTGGCGGTTGATGTCCCAGGCGGCGATCGCCGCGATGGAGCCGGCACTCACCAGCGAGACGCCGAGCGCCGCGGCGAGGAACTTCGCGATCCCGGCCGCGACCGGGGAGCGCCGCGTCCGCGCGTGGCGCGCGGGCAGCGCTGCGGGCTTGCCGCCCACGTCGCGTCGACCGCTCACACCGGTTCCTTCCGTGCCGCCAAGGGGTATCTCGAGAGCTCCCGCGGCCGAGAACAGGCTGATGGGAGGGTGAGCAGCGTCCCGCTCACCCTCCCAGGGTACGACCGGAGGATGGAAATCCGCTTCGACGCACGGGAACGTACTAGTACTGCGCCGTCTCGGCTTCGGCCTGCTGGTCGTCGGCGACGCTGATCGTCCAGTGACCCCGAACCGGTCGATGAGCATGAGACAGAACCGGACGACAGACGGGCACGCCGGGACGCTCGACCCGCCGCGGTGCTGCACCGGATCTCCCGGGTGTACGGGCCGCCGTCGCTCATCGTTCCCGCCGCCGGCCTGACGCTCGGGCTCCTGGGAACAAGTTCCACGCAGGTTGGTTGATCGCATCCCCCCGCATCGCGGCGGTCGCCGGCGTGCTCTACGCGCTGTACTCGGCGGCATCGCGGCCGCGTGGGACCCGCGGCCGTATCGCCTGCCCCGCCTGCTGCGCCGCTGCTGCGGAGGGCGTGGGATTCGAACCCACGAGGCATCTCTGCCCACTGGTTTTCAAGACCAGCTCCATCGGCCGCTCGGACAGCCCTCCTCGGGGCCGCCGCGAGACGGACCCAGGGTCCGAGTGTAGTGACGCAACGTTTCCGCAGAAACGCAACTGTGCGCTGTTGCGATTCTGCGGCAACGTTGCGAGAACGCCGCCGAAGAGAAGCGTGGGGAAGCTCAGAGGGAGGCGAGCACCGGAAGCAGGCCGTCCTCATGGACGGTGCCGGTAACCTCAGACGCGACCTCGCGGACCTCGTCGGGCGCCTGCCCCATCGCGACGCCCCGACCCATCTCCGCGGCCCAGGTGAGCAGCTCGATGTCGTTGCGGCCGTCGCCGACCGCGACCACGTTGCGCCGGGAGACGCCGAGCAGCTGCCGCACCTTCTCCATGGCGGTGGCCTTGTTGACGCCGTCCGGCGCGATGTCGAGCCAGGCGGTCCAGCCGACGGTGTAGCTCACCCGGTGCAGGCCCATCCGCTCCACCACGCCGAGGAACTCCTCCACGCCGTGATCCGGAGAGATGACCACCACGCGGGTGGCGCGGGTGTGCAGCAGGTCCTCGAACTGGACGTGCTCGCTCGCGAGCCCGAGGGCGCCGGACGGGAACTCGCCCGTGTAGCGGTAGAAGCCCGTCTCGTCCTCGACCGCGTACCGGCCGCCGAGGAGGTGCGCCCGCACCGTGGTGAGCACCTGGGTGGGGTCGAAGGTCTCGACGTATTCGCGGCGGTAGCCCATCGGGGCCAACGGGTCGCGACGGACGGTGATCGCGCCGTTGCAGCAGACGACATACTCCGGCTGGATGCCCAGCTGGTCGAGCACCGGCAGGGTCGACGCCACCGAACGGCCCGTCGCGAGCATCACCTGGTGGCCTTCGGCGCTGAGCCGGCGGGCCTCCTCGACGACTGCTCGGCTGGCCACGCCGTCCTCGGTCACGACCGTGCCGTCGATGTCGAGCGCGACAAGAAGGCGTTCCGTGCGCGGCTCGGCTGAGGGGCCGCCGGTCATCGGACGGGCCTCAGCACATCCATCCCGCCCAGGTAGGGGCGCAGCGCCTCCGGTACGAGCACGGAACCGTCCTCCTGCTGGTGCGTCTCGAGCAGCGCCACGATCCAGCGCGTGGTGGCGAGGGTGCCGTTGAGGGTCGCCACGGGAGAGGTGCCGGACTCAGCGCGGGTGCGGACGCCGAGGCGCCGGGCCTGGAAGGTGGTGCAGTTCGAGGTCGATGTGAGCTCACGGAAGGTGTCCTGGGTGGGAACCCAGGCCTCGACGTCGAACTTGCGGGCGGCGCTCGAGCCGAGATCCCCCGCGGCGACGTCGATCACCCGGTAGGGCAGGCCGAGCGACTGCAGCATGCCCTCCTGCCAGCCGAGCAGGCGCTGGTGCTCCGCCTCCGCCTCCGCCGGCGTGGTGTAGACGAACATCTCGAGCTTGTTGAACTGGTGCACCCGGAGGATGCCGCGGGTGTCCTTGCCGTAGGAGCCCGCCTCCCTGCGGTAGCAGGTGGACCAGCCGGCGTAGCGCAGCGGCCCCGCCGAGAGGTCGAGGATCTCGTCCGCGTGCAGGCCGGCGAGCGGCACCTCGCTGGTGCCCACCAGGTAGAGGTCGTCGGCGGGCAGGTAGTAGATCTCGTCGGCGTGCTCGCCGAGGAAGCCGGTGCCCTCCATGATTTCCGGCTTCACGAGCGTCGGCGGGATGATCGGGGTGAAGCCCGCCTCCAGCGCCCGGTCGAGGCCGAGGGACATGAGTGCGAGCTCGAGCCGAGCGCCGACGCCCTTCAGGAAGTAGAAGCGCGCGCCGGACACCTTGGCGCCGCGGGTCATGTCGATGGCGTCGAGCCCCTCGGCGAGCGCCAGGTGGTCCTTCGGCGCGAAGCCGAACTGCGGCCGCTCCCCCACCTCGCGGAGGACCTCGAAGTTCTCCTCGCCGCCGGCCGGGACACCGGGGATGACCACGTTCGCGATCGTCCGCATGATCTCGGTGAAGCGCTGCTCCGCCTCGTTGGCCTCCTGCTGGGCGGCCTTCACCTCGGCGGCGAGGCTCTGCGCCTGCTGCACGAGCGCTGCCTTGTCCTCCTTGGCGGCGGCAGCCACGCGCTTGCCGAAGGCGTTCTGCTCAGCGCGCAGACGCTCGAACTCGGTGATCGTCGCCCGGCGCGCGGTATCGGCCTCGAGGGCCGCGTCGACGGCGGCCACGGAGGCTCCCCGCGACTCCTGCGATGCGCGGACGGCGTCGGGCGAGGTGCGGAGCAGCTGCGGGTCGATCACGGCGACCAGCCTACTGGCCCCTATCCGTGCGGAATCCGGCGGTCCACCCCTTCGGCGCCGCGAATCCGCGGCGGTAGATTGACCCGCATGGCCGCTCCCGACGCATCCGTCACGAAGACGGCCGCTGTCGTCTACAACCCGATCAAGGTCGACCTCGACGCGCTCCGTGCGTCGGTGGGCGCGGCCGCCGCCCGTGCCGGCTGGGGCGAATCCCGCTGGTACGAGACCAGCGAGGCGGACCCGGGCGAGGGCATGACCCGGCAGGCCGTCGACGAGGGCGCGGACGTCGTCCTCGCCGCCGGCGGCGACGGCACGGTGCGCGCGGTGGCTCAGGGTCTCCGGGATTCGGGCATCCCGCTCGGCCTGCTCCCGTCCGGCACCGGCAACCTGCTGGCGCGGAACCTGAACCTGACCCTCGGCAACCTCGACGACTCGGTTGCCACGGCCTTCGAGGGCACCGACCGCAAGATCGACCTCGGCATCGTCGAGGTGCGCCGGCCCGCCGGCGACCGCGACCGCCTGGTCTTCCTCGTCATGGCGGGCATCGGGCTGGACGCCCAGATGATCGAGAACACCGACACAGACCTGAAGAAGCGCGTCGGCTGGCTCGCCTACGTCGACGCCATCCGCAAGTCCCTGCGCGGCGACAACAACGTGCGGCTGCGCTTCCAGCTGGACGGCGCCCCGCCCCGGAGCATGCGCGTGCACACCCTGATCATGGGGAATTGCGGCTCGCTGCCCGCCAACATCCTGTTGCTGCCTGAGGCGTCCGTCGATGACGGACTGTTCGACATCGTCGCCCTCCGGCCGCAGGGCCTGTTCGGCTGGGTGCAGATCTGGGTGAAGATCGTGTGGGAGAACGGGGTGCTGCGGCGCAGCAATGTCGGCCGGAAGCTGCTCAACGGGCTCAGCCGCGAGGTGCGAGCGCTCAGCTACCTGAAGGGCAAGGAGCTCATCCTGCGCCCCGAGCGGCCGACCGTGTTCGAGCTCGACGGCGACACGTTCGGCGAGGCGGCGGCGCTCAAGGCCTGGGTCGACCCGCTGGCCCTCACCGTGCGCATCCCGCAGTCCGAGGCGGACCGCCTGCCGGCCGCCGAGCACACCGAGGAGGGCCCGTCGCCGGAGGAGCAGGAGGACCTGCCCCCCGAGGAGAGCGCGATCGACCCAGCGGACGCGGCGCCCCCCGTCGAGGTCGGCTCACCGGTGCCGGGCTCGCGCGTCTGACCGGCTCAGCTCACCGACCCTCAACAGGCTCTCCTGCCGCCAACAGGTCAGGACGACGGCTTTCCGCTTGTTGCGGACGAGTCGGCCTGTTGAGGGCAAGTACGGGCCGCCGATCGTACGGGCCGCTGGCCGGTGCGGGCGCTTTGAACGGTTGAGGCTCAGGCGCCGGGCTCGCCGGAGAGAATGCCGCGCAGCCAGTCGCGGGCCTCGATGAAGACCTCGTCGTCATACCGGGAGACGTAGTCGACGGCCACCTTGTCGGCGCGCGCGTACGAGCCGAGGAAGATCACGCGCGGGCTGAACCGTCGCAGGCCGAGCATGGCGTCGGCCACCCGCTCGTCGTGGATGTGGCCGTCCAGGTCGACGACGAACCGGTAGCGGCCGAGGGCGTCTCCGATGGGCCGGGACTGCAGGAGGCTCAGGTTGATGCCGCGGGTGGAGAACTGCTCGAGCAGCTCCAACAGCGCACCCGAACGGTCCTCAGGCAACTCGGCGATGACGCTCGTCTTGTCGGCGCCGGTCCGCTCCGGGATCCGCGTGGTGCGGCTGACGAGCACGAACCGGGTGACGGCCGCCGGGTTGTCGCCGATGTTCTCGGCGAGCACCGCGAGCGGGTAGCGCTCAGGAATCGTCGGCGGCGCGATCGCCGCGTCGGCGGCCGCCGGCCCGTCGGCGAGGAGGTCCACCGCCGCCTGCACGTTCGAGGTCGCGAGGAGGTGGCCGTGCGCCGGGAGGGTGCGCTCGATCCAGCGCCGGCACTGGGCGTAGGCGACCGGATGCGCGGCGATGGTGCGCACGTCGGCGAGCGCCACCCCGGGCCGCGCGACCAGCGCGAAGGTGACGGGCACCAGGTACTCGCCGATGATGCGCAGGTCAGGGATGCTGGCGAGCGCGTCCTGCGCGGCCGTCACCCCGCCCTCGACGGAGTTCTCGATCGCGATCATCGCCGCGACGCTCCGGCCGGTGACCACGTCGTCGAGCGCCTCGCCGACGTTGTTGACCGCGCGCCAGGCCTTCCCGCTCGCCTCCGGAACCTGGGCGAGGGCCGCCTCGGTGAACGTGCCTGCCGGCCCGAGAAAGCTGTACGTCGCGGCGTCGGGGGCGTCGTCGTCAAGGGGAGCGGGCACGACTAGAGGTTATCGGCCGCCCGCGGCAAGGATGGGGACATGACCGATCGCGCGGGCACCCCCGCTCAGGAATCCGACCTCGTCGACATCCCGGCGCTCCTGGCCGCGTACTCCGAGCTGCATCCCGACGTGTCGATCCCCGAGCAGCGGGTCGTCTTCGGCACGTCCGGGCACCGCGGCAGCTCTCTCGACGCGGCGTTCAACGACGACCACATCGCGGCGACCACGCAGGCGATCGTCGAGTACCGCGCCGCGCAGGGCGTCACGGGCCCGCTCTTCATCGGCCGCGACACCCACGCCCTCAGCCGGCCCGCCGAGGCGACCGCCCTCGAGGTGCTCGTCGCGAACGGCGTGCGGGTGCTCACCGCGGCGGACGACGGCTACACCCCCACCCCCGCCGTGTCGCACGCGATCCTCCGCTACAACCGCGCCGGCCACCCCGACCAGGCGGACGGCATCGTCGTCACCCCCAGCCACAATCCGCCCCGCGACGGCGGCTTCAAGTACAACCCCCCGCACGGCGGACCCGCCGACAGCGACGCCACCTCGTGGATCGCCCGGCGCGCGAACGAAATCATCCAGGGCGGCCTCGCCGATGTGCGGCGCGGCGAGGCAACCAGCGTCGAAACGTACGACTTCCTCGGCAGCTACGTCGACGACCTCGCCGACATCGTCGACATCGCGGCCATCCGCGACTCCGGGATCCGGATCGGCGCAGACCCGCTCGGCGGCGCGAGCGTCGCGTACTGGCAGGCGATCCGCGACCGCTACGGGCTCAACCTCGAGGTGGTGAACGAGCGAGTCGATCCGACCTGGAGCTTCATGACCCTCGACTGGGACGGGAAGATCCGGATGGACCCGTCGTCGGCGTCGGCGATGGCGTCGGTCGTCGCTCGCCGGGCGGACTTCGACATCCTCACCGGCAACGACGCGGACGCCGACCGACATGGCATCGTCACCCCCGATGGCGGGCTGATGAACCCCAACCACTACCTCGCGGTGGCGGTGCAGTACCTGTACGCGAACCGCCCCGGCTGGCGGGGCGATGCCGCCATCGGCAAGACGCTCGTGTCGTCCACCATGATCGACCGGGTCGCCGAATCACTCGGCCGGCGCCTCTGGGAGGTCCCGGTCGGCTTCAAGTGGTTCGTGCCCGGGCTCGTCGACGGCTCGGTCGCGTTCGGCGGCGAGGAGTCCGCCGGGGCGAGCTTCCTCCGGATGGACGGCACCGTGTGGACCACCGACAAAGACGGCATCATCCTGGCGCTGCTCGCGAGCGAGATCCTCGCGAAGACCGGGAAGACGCCCAGCCGGCTGTACGCGGAACTGACCGAGCGATTCGGCGCGCCCGCCTACCAGCGCGTCGACGCCGCCGCCACGAAGGCGCAGAAGGCGGCGCTCGGCAAGCTCGACGGCGATGCCATCGCGGCCGACGAGCTGGCCGGCGAGCCGATCCTCGCGAAGCTCAGCGCCGCGCCCGGCAACGGGGCCGCGGTCGGCGGGGTGAAGGTGATCACCGAGAACGCGTGGTTCGCGGCACGGCCGAGCGGCACCGAGGACGTCTACAAGATCTACGCCGAGTCGTTCCTCGGCGAGGAGCACCTGCGGAAGGTGCAGGCGGAGGCGAAAATCATCGTCGACGCCGCACTCGGCTGAGCACCGCTCTGCGCACGGTCGCCTGAGCAGCTGACCGCTAGGGCGCCGGCGCAGGCGGCAGGCCGAAGAACTCCTCGAGCGTGCGCGTGCCCGTCGCGTGCATCTCCGCGGCCAGCTCGGTGCCGACGTAGCGGTAGTGCCACGGCTCGAACGGGTAGCCGGTGATGCCTTCGAGCCCGTCGGGGAAGCGCAGCACGAAGCCGAACCGCCACGCGTTGCCGGCCAGCCACTGGCCTTCGGCCGTGTTCGCGAAGCATGCGCTCAGTGAGCACTCGCCCGACTCGGCACCGATGTCCATCGCGAGCCCGGTCTGGTGCTCGCTCGTCCCCGGCGGCGCGATCAGCGGATTGCTCGGGTGGTACAGGCCCACTTGGCTCGTATACGACCGGTAGGCACTGTTCGACGCGAGAGCGAGCCCGGCCTCCGCGCGGGCGGCCGCGAACAGGGCAACGATCGCGTCGGCCCCCTCCTGCCGCAGCAGCGGGTCCCAGGTGTGCGCGACCGGCACGCCGACGAGATCGCCGGGCACCCAGTCCTGCGGGTTCAGCGGCCGGCTGCGGTTCACAACCACCCACACGCTGGCGGGGTCGTCGATCGAGCGCGCGTTTCGGTCGAAGGTCGGCGTCGGCGTCGGCGTCGGCGGGACCGTTGCCTCGGTGGCGGTGGGGCTCGGGGACGCGCTCGGCGACGACGCCGCGACCGGTTCGGCCGCAGCGCAGCCGGCCAGCAGGAGGGGCAGCACGACGATCGGCAGGAGTCGGCGGGGCACCCGACGAGGCTACGCGGCAGCGATTCCGGAACGTCCGTGGACATCGCGTGACAGCGCTCCCCACTTTTCGTTGACAGCGCCGTCACACCCGCTGCATCCGGCGGCGGGTCCGTCTCGGGCGAGAAGATCGAGCTGACCATCACCACGTTCGGCACTGCCCCAACGCGGTGGCGGGCGGCTCGGCCGGCCCGACTTCCTCGCCTCCGGCATCCTCACCGCCGTGCTCCTCGGCAGCGCGTACCCACTGTGGTGGTCGTTCGTGGTCGCAGCGGCGCCGACGCCACGCGCGGCGAGACGCTGCCGCTACTGCCCGGCGGGAACTTCTTCGCCAACGCGGCGAAGGTGTTCGACGCGATCCCGTTCTGGACGGCGCTACTCAACAGCATGATCGTCTCCACCGTCATCACAATCTCCGTGGTGACGTTCTCCACGCTCGCCGGCTACGCGTTCGCGAAGCTCCGGTTCCGCGGGCGCGACGGCCTGATGATCCTCGTCGTCGCAACGATGCCGGCATCATGCAGGGCGCGGTGAAGGCCTGATGCGCGCCCGGTCGCCCCGGAGCCGACCGGTGCCGGCGCGAAATAGACTGCAGACGACCGGGTCGGGAAGGAGGCGGGGATGACCACCGAGCTCACGCCGGCCGCGCCGACCCTCGAGCAGGTCGCCGCCCTCGCCGGGGTCTCCCGCTCCACCGTCAGCCGTGTGGTGAACAAGTCGCCGCACGTCACCGACGAGGCCGCGGAAGCCGTCCGCCGGGCGATCGACACGCTCGGCTACGTGCCGAACCGGGCGGCCCGATCGCTCGCGAGCCGGAAGACCCATGTCATCGCGCTGGTCGTGCCGGAGTCCACGGCGAAGGTGTTCGCCGACCCGTTCTTCGCGTCGGTCGTGCAGGGCGTCGCGCTGCACCTGTCGGACACCGAGTACACGCTGAACATGGTCATCGCGTCGGAGGCGAGCCCTGACAAGACTCGGCGCTACCTCATCGGCGGCAACGTCGACGGCGCGCTCGTCGTCTCGCACCACACCGGCGACCACTCCTACGCGCACATCGGGCAGACGCTCCCGGTCGTCTTCGGCGGACGGCCGCTGATGGAGGACGAGAGCGCCAGCTACTTCGTCGACGTCGACAACGTCGCAGGCGCCGAGACGGCCACCCAGTACCTGCTCGAAACCGGCTGCCGGAACCTCGCGATCGTGGCCGGCCGGCAGGACATGCCGGCCGGAGTGGACCGGCTCGCCGGCTGGCGATCCGCCGTGCGCCGGGCGGGCCTGGACGACTCGCTCGTCGAGTCGGGGGACTTCTCGCCCCGGCACGGCGCGGACGCGATGCGCCGCCTGCTCCACCGCGGGCAGCCCATCGACGGGGTGTTCTGCTCCAACGACCAGATGGCGGCCGGAGCCATGGGCGTGCTCCGCGAGCGTGGGTTGCGGGTGCCCGACGACGTGTCGGTCGTCGGCTTCGACGGCGACTACTTCTCGGAGACGGCCAACCCGCCGCTCACCACCATCGCTCAGCCCGCCACCGGCCTGGGCCGGCGGATGGCCGAGGTCGTGGTCGACCTCATCGAGGGGCGCGACGTCGAACGGGTCACGATGATGCCGACGCAGCTTCTGGTTCGCGGCAGCACGCTTCCCCTCCCGCAGTCGTAGGCTTCCGGGCAGGATCCCCTCCCCGGGTCCGCCCAGCAACGGGAGGAGTCCGACGATGGCCGACGTCGTGCGGCACGAGCCGGAGCGCTCGCGCTATGTCCTCGATCGCGACGGCGAGGTGATCGGTCTCACCGACTACCGGGCCCCGGTCGACTGACGCGGCCGACGGCCGCTTCCGGTGCGGTCCGGCCCGCTCCTGTCCGGTCCGGTCCGGTCCGGTCAGGGCACTCGCGCGAGCCACTCGGGCGTCGCGAACTTGGTGCGCACCAGTTCCTCGGCGCGCACCAGCTCGTCCGGGGTGATATCGCCCGGCGTCGCCCCGTAGAGGAAGGTGAAGGTGTCCTTCATCCGGTCGATGATCGCCGTGCGCGGCAGGCCGGTCTGGCTGCGCAGCGGGTCGACCCGCTTCGCGGCGCTCGCCGTTCCCTTGTCGGAGAGCTTCTCCCGGCCGATGCGAAGCACCTGCACCATCTTCGCGCCGTCCATGTCGTAGCTCATGGTCACGTGGTGCAGCACCGCACCGCCACCCAGGCGCTTCTGCGCGGCGCCGCCGATCTTGCCCTTTGGCGATGTGATGTCGTTGAGCGGCTGGTAGAACGCGTCGATGCCGAGCGACTGCAGCGCCGTGAGGACCCACTCGTCGAGGTACGCGTAGCTCTCCGCGAAGCTCATTCCGCGCACCAGGTCGCCGGGCGCGTACAGCGAATAGGTGACGACACTGCCCGCCTCCATGAACATCGCGCCGCCGCCGCTGATCCGACGCACCACCTGCACGCCGAACTTCTCCGCGTTGGCGAGGTCCACCTCGTTCTTGAGCGACTGGAAGCTGCCGATGACGACCGCCGACGTCTGCCACTCCCAGATCCGCAGGGTCGGCGGGCGACGGCCCGCCCCCACCTCCTCGGTGAGCACCTCGTCGAGCGCGAGATGCAGCGCGGGCTCCAGGGGGCCCGGGTGCAGCAGCTGCCAGTCGTAGTCGCGCCAGCTCTTCGCGTTGCCGATCGAGCGACGGATCGCGGTGCCGACCGCCTCGGGCGTGAAGCCGAGCAGCACCGCGTCCTGGGGCAAGGAGGCGCGGATGGCGGCGGCGAGGGTCGCCGAGTCCGCGTCGACGGGCAAGCCGTTGATGGCGCCGTCGATCGCCTCGAGCGCCGAATCGGGCTCGAGGAAGAAGTCGCCCGCCAGCCGGAAGTTCGCGATCCGGCCGTGCACCTCGTCGAGGTCGACGACGACGAGCTTCCCGCCGGGCACCTTGTACTCACCGTGCATCGGTGTCCTCCCTGCCCGCGTCCGTGCCCACCGGGTCCTGCCCCCTGCGGTCAGTGCTCGTGCGGTCCGCCAGCCCGGCGACCCGGTCGTCGAGCCACTGGACGAGGTCGCCGAGCACGTCGTCCCGATTGATCTCGTTGAACACCTCGTGCCGAGCGTCGTCGTAGACGATGGCCTCCACGTCCCGCATCCCGGAGCGGCGGATGTACGCCTCCGCCAGCCGCTCGACGCTGCGGGCGCCGCCCAGCGGGTCGTCGCTGCCGACGAGCAGCAGCAGGGGCAGCTCGCTCGGCAGCCCGGGCGCCGGCCGGCCGAACAGGCGCAGCGCGTCGAGCACCCCGAACAGGCGCAGGAGCGGCACCGCCGTGTTCAGGGGGTCGGCGACGAAGCCGTCGGCGATCGCGGGGTCGCGGCTCAGCCACTCCATGCCGGTGGTGCCGAGGTGGCGGTGCCGCCTGTTGAGGTTCCCGCCGTTCATCGACCCCGGCCAGCGGTACACGGTGCCGCTGAAGATGACGGCGTCGAAGTCGCGCGGGTGCCGGTTGAGCGAGATCTGCCCCATCAGCGAGCCCCAGCTATGGCCGACGAAGACGAGCGGCACCCCCGGGTGCTGGTCGCGCAGCAGGAGGGTGAGCTGCCGGATGGCGGCGATCGCGGCGCGCAGCCCGCCCTCGCCGAGCCGGCCGAGCTTGGTGCGGTCGCCGCTCCACTGCCGCATGCCGGTCTGGCCGTGGCCGCGGTGATCGTCGGCGACCACTGAGTAGCCGGCCTCGTTCAGCCGCTGCGCGACGCGGTCGTAGCGTCGCGCATGCTCGCCCACGCCGTGCGAGAGCTGCACGATCGCCTTCGGGTGAGGCACGAGCCACTCGTGGTAGATGATCGGGACGCCGTACGCGTCGGTGAACTCGGGCACGACAGCGATTCTCGCACCCGCGCTACACCGGGAGGCGCGTGGGCCGGCCGGCGAACAGGCCCGCGACCAGCTGGACGACGATGACCCCGAGCAGCACGGCGAGGGAGGCGGTCCAGCCACCCGTCGCCGCGTGCAGCAGGCCGAGCAGCACCGGGCCGGCGGCGGCGATCAGGTAGCCCATCGACTGCGCCATTCCGGACAGCGCTGCCGCCTGTCCGGGCGAGTTCGACCGCAGGCCGAACAGGGACAGCGCGGTGACGATGGAGGCCCCACCGCCCGCGCCCACGATCGCGGACCAAGCCGGCGCGAACACCGGCATCAGCAGCTCGCCGCCCACGCCGAGCATCGTGACCGCCGCGGCGCCGGCGATAAGCAGGCGCTGGTCCGGCAGCCGGGCGAGGAGCGCCGCGGCGCCCAGGCTCCCGGCGATGCCGGCGATCTGGAAAAGGAACTGGTTGACGCCCGCCCCCTCCGCCGAGATGCCGTTGTCGCGGTCGATGGTGGGCCACCAGGTGATGAGCGAGTAGAACACCGTCGACTGCATGCCCATGAACACGGTGACCTGCCAGCCGAGCGGCGTGGTCCACGGCGACCGGTAGCGGTGGTCGATCCGTGGCAGCACCGCGGTCGCGTCGCCGGGGAGGGTGCGCCGGCGCAACTGCGGCAGGAACACGAGCAGGGCCACAACGGCGAGCGCCCCCCAGATGCCGAGCGAGAGGCGCCAGCCGGCGGCGGTGAGCGCCGCGAGGGGCACCGCGATGCCGGCGGCGACCGCGGCGAAGACGGACTGGACCGCCGAGTACAACCCGGTGAGCGGCCCGATCCGGCCGGGGAAGTCGCGCTTCAGCAGCGCCGGGAGCAGCACGTTGATCATCGCGATGGCGGCGCCGAGCAGCGCGGTGCCGATCCAGAGGAAGCCGGGCACCGGCAGACTTCTCCCGACGATGGCGACCGCGAGCAGCAGCAGCGTGCCGCCGAGGGTGCGCTCGATGCCGAACCGCCGGGCGAGCGGCGGCGCGAACGGGGAGCAGATCGCGAACGCGATCACCGGAACGCTGATCAGCACCGGCGCGGTGACCGCGTCGATCCGCAGCTCGCGGCTGATGTCGTCCAGCACCGGCCCGACCGAGGTGAGCGCCGCCCGCAGGTTGGAGGCGATGAGCAGGAACCCGATCAGCGCGGCGGGGCCGGCGAGCGCGGCGCCGCGCTGCGTCCTGCTGTTCACGGTCGCGGTTCCCTCCGGTGCGGGAGGAATTCTGGCCCTCTCCCCCCATCCTCCCGCAGGTCAGCTTTCGCGGGTGATCTCCACTGTCACGAACAGGTTCGAGCGGAACGGGCCGGCGTAGACGCCGCGGAGCGGCGCGACGTCCTTGTAGTCGCGGCCGCGGCCCACGAGCACGTGGCGGTCGCCGATCGGGATGTCGTTGGTCGGGTCCCAACCGTGCCAGCTGCCGCAGAACCACTCCACCCAGGCGTGCGACTCGCCCGTCACGGTCTCGCCGATGGCGGCGTCCGGTTTCGGGTGCAAGTACCCGGAGACGTAGCGTGCGGGGATGCCGGCGGCGCGGATCGCGCCGATCGCGATATGGGTGATGTCCTGGCACACGCCCTTGCGGGTGGCCCACGCCTCGCGGGCGGTCGAACCGACGCCGGTGACGCCTTGCACGTACTCGACGCTCTCGCTCACGCGGCGGCAGATCGCCGCTGCGGCGGCGCAGGGGTCGGAGGCGTCCCGCGCGATCCCGCGGGCGAGCTCCGCGAGGTCCTCGGCCGGCTCGCTGAGCGGGGTCTGCGCTGCCTGCTCGACGAACTGCACCTCGCGAGCGGTGGCAGCGGGCAGCTCGTCCCACGGCACCGCCGGTCCGCTGTGGTCGCGGTCCGCCACCTCGACGAAGCTCGTCGCGGTGAGGCTCAGTTCGCGATGCGGCGTGAGGATCTCGAACGACGTGACGCGTGTGCCCCAGTAGTCGACGTAGTGGTGCTGCGACGACATCGGCTGCACCTCGAGATGCGAGTGCAGCACGAACTGGCCGTCGGAGCTCGTCGGCAGCATGCGCGCCTCGTTGTAGGACGCCGTCACCTCGCCCTGGTAGGTGAAGCCGGTCTGGTGGCGCACGCGAAGCCTCTTCATCAGCGCTCCTCGTTCCAGGACGGAGCGGCGCTGGTGGGGAAGTAGCGCTGCCGGATGGCCTCCGACGCCGCGCTGGTCACCTGCTGCACCGCCTCCATCTGATGGGGCAGGTCGTCGAGCACCTCACCGATGGGCCGGTACTCCAGTTGGCTCCGGATCTGACCCAGCAGGCGCTGCGCCTGATCGGAGACGCCGACCCGCTCGCTGCGCGGCTCCAGCTGGCGCAGGCACTCCTCCGCCCGGGACACGGCGAACAGGATGGAGCGGGGGAACAGCCGGTCGAGCAGCAGGAACTCGGCAGCGTTCCGCGCCGACGGCACCCCGCGATAGGTGCGCAGGTACGCCTCGTACGCGCCGCAGGAGCGGAGGATCGTCGTCCAGCTGGGGCCGCTCGCCTCGGTGAGGGAACGGGTGGCGAGCAGCCGCGCGGTCATGTCGGCGCGCTCGATGCTGCGGCCGAGCGTGAAGAAGAGCCAGGCCTCGTCGCGGCTCGTCGCACTCTCGATGATGCCCACGGCGAGCGCCGCGCGCTCCCGGATCCAGCCGAAAAACTCGTGCACCTTCTCGCTCGAGACCCGTCGGGGCATCCGCGCGCGGGTGGTGTTGAGGCACTCCCACAGCTCGGTGGAGACGATCTCGCGGGCGCGGCGGGCGTTCTCGCGGGCGGCGCCGAGCGAGTAGGCGATGGAGGCGGGGTGCGTGCGGTCGACGGCGAGCGTGGCGAGCACGTCCTGCCGCGTGATCGGCCGATCCTCGGGCGCCTCGCTGCCCATCACGGACAGCAGCGCCCGGCAGGCGGTGTCCTCCGGGGTCCACGGGTCCTCGAGGAGCAGCTGCAGGTGCACGTCGAGGATGCGCGCGGTGCCGTCGCTGCGCTCGATGTACCGGCCGATCCAGAAGAGGCTCTCGGCGATGCGACTCAGCATGCTGCACCCTCCCCGTCCTGCGTGCGTTCCGGCGCGGATTGCGCGCTACGACGTACATTCCCCGCCGGAACGTGCAGACGGGCCTGCTGCTGCTGCTGGGCCTGATCGAAGCGCGGGGCGTCGAGCGGCGAGTGGTCCGGGGCGTGCTCGCGGATCGCCGGGATGGCGGACGTCGCGGTCGCCTGATCGGCCACGATGTCCTGCACGCTGCGTTCCCGGCGGCCTCCCCACGGGTCGGTGCCGATCACCCAGGTGTCCTTCGAGCCGCCGCCCTGGCTGGAGTTCACGACCAGCTGACCCTCCGGCAGCGCGACCCGGGTGAGACCGCCCGGCAGCACCCAGACGTCGTCGCCGTCGTTCACGGCGAACGGGCGGAGGTCGGCGTGCCGGGGGCGCATCCCGTCCTCCACCAGGGTCGGGATGGTGGACAGCTGGACGACGGGCTGCGCGATCCAGCCGCGGGGGTCGGCGAGCAGCCGCGTGCGCAGCTCGGCGAGCTCCGCGCGCGAGGCGGCCGGGCCGACGACGAGGCCCTTGCCGCCGGAGCTGTCGACCGGCTTCACGACGAGCTCGTCCAGCCGGTCGAGCACCTCCTCGAGCGCCCCCGGGTCCTCGAGCCGCCAGGTGTCGACGTTCGGCAGCACCGCCTCCTCGCCCAGGTAGTAGCGGATGAGCTCAGGCAGGTAGGTGTAGACGAGCTTGTCGTCCGCGACGCCGTTGCCGACCGCGTTCGCGATCGTCACGTTGCCGAGCCGCGCGGCGGAGAGCAGGCCCGGCGAGCCGAGCATCGAGTCGGCCCGGAACTGCAGGGGGTCGAGGAACTCGTCGTCGACGCGTCGGTAGATGACGTCCACCCGCGTCGGCCCCGCCGTGGTGCGCATCCACACCCGGCCGCCCGAGCAGAACAGGTCGCGCCCCTCGACGAGCTCGACGCCCATCAGCCGCGCGAGCAGCGTGTGCTCGAAGTAGGCGGAGTTGTAGACACCGGGGGTGAGGACGACGACGTTGGGGTCGTCGACGCCCGCCGGCGCGCTCGCGCGGAGCGCCTGCAGCAGCCGGTTGGGGTAGTCGCCGACGGGCCGAACCCGCATCGACATGAACAGCTCGGGCAGCGTCTGCGCCATCACCCGCCGATTGGAGATGACGTAGCTGACGCCGCTCGGCACCCGCACGTTGTCCTCGAGCACCCGCCAGGTGCCGGCCTCGTCACGGATCAGGTCGATGCCGGAGACGTGGATGCGCACGCCGTTGGCGGAGACGATGCCGGCCGCCTCACGGTGGAAGTTGGACGACGAGGTCAGCAGGGAGGCGGGGATGACGCCGTCGCGGACGGCGCGCTGGGGGCCATAGACGTCGGACAGGAACGCCTCGAGCGCCCGCACCCGCTGCTGCACGCCGGCCTCGATGCCGGTCCACTCGTCCTGCCCGATCACGCGCGGGACGGCGTCGAGCGGGAACGGTCGCTCCTCGCCGGCGAAGTCGAAGGTGACGCCCTGGGCGAGGTAGCTGGACGCCAGCGCGTCCGTGCGGCCGCGGAGCTCCTCCTGCGTCATCCGGGCGAGCGCCCCGTGGATCTCGCGGTAGGCGGGGCGGATGCCGTCCCCGTCGAACATCTCGTCGAACGGCGGGCGCGGCGGCACCGGGCGGTTGCCTGTCGGTGGGCCGCCGTAGCCGTCGAACAGGTCGCCCATGCCAGGAGCCTATACAGGGCCATGTTGCCGGGGTGTTTCGGGACCGACCCCCTTGTGTACCCGGCGGTCACCACCACATCGACGCCGATCCGGACGCGAAGACCATGCCGGCCCGTCGTGGTGGAGAGGCCGGCTTCGAGCGGACCGAGCGCGATCTCGGGGCCTGCCCGCGCCGCGCAGCTGACCGCCTCTCCCGCGCACGCATCGAGCGTGAACCCGGCGTCGGCGCTCGATGCGTGCGTAGAGTGACGCCGTGGACAACATCGACGGGCGCATCCTCGACCTGCTGCGCCTCAACGCGCGCTCCGGCTACGGCGACATCGGCGAGGTCGTCGGGCTGTCCGCGTCGGCCGTGAAGCGGCGGGTCGACCGGCTCGTGGCCGACGGCGTGATCCGGGCGTTCACCATCCAGGTCGACCCGGAGGTCGAGGGGCAGGGCACCGAGGCGTACGTCGAGCTGTTCTGCCGCGGCACCGTGGCGCCTGCCGAGCTGAAGCGCATCCTGGCGGGGGTGCCGGAGGTGGTCTACGCCGGCACCGTGACGGGCAGCGCCGACGCGATCGTGCACATGCGCAGCCGCGACATCCCGAGCCTCGAGCTGGCTCTCGAGCGGGTCCGCATCGCCCCGAACGTCGACCACACCCGAAGCGCCATCGTGCTGTCCCGCCTCGTTCACCGCGGCGCGGTATGAGCGCGATTCCCGGCCTGCTGCCGAGCGACCCGCCCGGGGCGGAGCGCATCCGACGCGCGGTCGTCGACGCGGTGCGCAGCGGTCAGCTCCCGCCGGCGACCCGACTGCCCACGGTGCGCGGCCTCGCCGGCGAGCTGGGCATCGCCCCGGGAACGGTCGCGAAGGCCTACCGGCTGCTGGAACAGGACGGCGTGGTGGAGACCGGCGGCCGGCATGGCACCCGAATCGCCGGTGCGCAGGACGCGGCCCGCCGCTCGGCTGAGGACGCGGCGGCCCGGTTCGCCGCCCGGGCCGTCGCGGTGGGGCTGAGCGACGACGAGGCGCACGCCCTGCTGACGGTCGCGCTGTCAAACGCCCGCACCTGACGCGCCGCCCGCCCGGCCGTGGCCTGCTGCTCGGTGCCGGCGGCCTCGGTGCCGGCGCGACCGCCGGTGGCATCGAGGACGCGTTCGCCCGGATCGGCGCCACCCTGAACGACCGCTTCTCGTCCGACCTGATCCGCGGCGCCCTGTTCACCGATGGACTGATCGGCACCTTCGGCGGCTCCGATGACCCGGACCTACTCACCAATCGCTGCTTCCTGCACACGTGATGGGCGGTCCTGGCAGGTGCTGCTCGGCGGCTCGGGCGCGCGCCGCGGGGGCGCCGTGAGCGGCATCGGCGGCCACAATGCCCGCCCAGGCGGTGCTGGAGACGCTGCGTCCGGGGTAGGAATCACCCCCCGAATGAGGGATGGCCCTCCCCCCGCCCGCTATTCTCGCGATATGGCGGCCGCTATCACGTTGGAGGAGGTCGCCGGCCTGCGCGGCGCGATCTCCGGCGTGGTCTACGCCCGCGGCGACGACGGAGTCGCCGGCGAGGCGGCCTGTTTCAACACCGCGATCGTGCACGACCCGGACGTGGTGGTCGGCGCCCGGTCCACCGCGGACGTCGTCGAGGCGGTGCGCTTCGCCGCCGAGCACCAGCTCCCCGTGTACGTGCAGGCGACCGGCCACGGCGCCTTCGCGCCCATCACCTCGGGGCTCCTGGTCTCGACTCGCCGAATGACCGGGGTGAGCGTGGAGCGCGGCGGCCGCATCGCCTCGATCAGCGCCGGAACCCGCTGGGGCGCCGTAGTCGAGGCGGCCGCGCGGCACGGACTGACCCCCATCACCGGCTCCTCGACCAACGTCGGCGCGATCGGCTACACGCTCGGCGGCGGCCTCGGGCCGCTGTCCCGCACCTACGGCTTCACCGCGGACTGGGTCCGCGGCTTCACGGTGGTCACCGCCGACGGCCGCGTCGTTCGCGCCACCGCCGAGGCGAACCCCGACCTGTTCTGGGCGCTCCGCGGCGGCAAGGGCGGATTGGGCATCGTCGTCGAGATGGACCTGGAGCTCGTGCCGCTCACCCGCGTCTACGGTGGCGGGCTGTTCTTCGACACCGCCCACATCGAGGACGCGCTGCGCGCCTGGGTCGACTGGGTGCACACTGTGCCGGACACCGTCACCTCGTCGGTTGCCCTCGTCCGGTTCCCGCCCATCGACGAGGTGCCGGAGGCGCTGCGGGGCAAGTTCGCGCTGCACGTCCGCTACGCGTTCGTCGGCGGCGAGGCGGAGGGCGAGCGCATCCTCGCCCCGATCCGGGACGCCGCCCCGGCGTTCCTCGACCTGGTCGGCGAGATGCCGACCTCGCAGATCGGCTCCATCCACAACGACGCGGACCAGCCGGGCCCGGCGTGGGACCGCGGCATGCAGCTGAAGGACATCGACCAGCGCTTCGTCACCGAGTTCCTCGCCCGTGCCGGCGCCGGCTCCGACCTGCCCTTCATCGCCATCGAGATCCGGCACATCGGCGGCGCCGCAGCCGAGGAGCAGCACGGCGGCACGGCGATCGGCGGGCGGCAGGCACCCTTCACCCTCGTCATGCTCGGCGTCCCCGTGCCCGAGCTCTTCGACGAGGAGCTGCCGCAGAAGTCGGACTACATCGTGGCGGGGATCATGCCGTGGATCGCCGACGAGACGAACATCAACTTCCTCGGCCATGTCGCCTCCACACAGCAGTTCGCGAGCGCCTGGCCGGCCGACGCCTTCGACCGGCTCGCCCGCGCGCGCACCACCTGGGACCCCGACCGCCTGTTCGCGTACGGCCCGTAGCGCCCCGCTCAGTGCCGGCGGTGGTCCTGGATCGTGATCTTCGGTCCGAACCGCGGCTTGCGGAAGCCGCTGGCCAGGATGATCCGCACCACCCGCTGTCGGTGCCCGTGCCACGGCTCCAGCAACTCGAGCATCCCGTCGTCGTCGACCGGCCCGCCGGTCAGCGCCCAGCCGATGATGTCGTGGATGTGGAAGTCGCCGACACTCACCGCGTCCGGATCGCCGTGAGCGCGCTGCGCGGTCTCGGCCGCCGTCCACACGCCGACGCCCGGCACCGAGCGCAGCCGGGCGTGCACCACCTCTCCGCCCCTGCCGAGGGAGAGGGTGCGCTCGAGCCCCGCCGCCAGCCGTGTCGCCTCCACCGAGGTGCGAGCGCGGCGGGGGTCCACGCCGGCGCGGTGCCATTCCCACGACGCGATGCGGCGCCATGCCTCCGGGCCTGGGAAGACGCGCATACCCTCGGGCGCGGGGCCGGGCGGCGTCAATCCGTGCTTCCGCAGCAGCACGCGCCATGCCGCGTGCGCCTCGAAGGTGGTCACCTTCTGCTCGAGGATCGCCGCGGCGAGCATTTCGAACACCAGGCCGACGCGGGCGAGTCGGAGGCCCGGCAGTCGGCGGGCCGCCTCGGCGAGCGCCGGGTTCGAGGACGGGTCGAAGCCGGCGGGGTCGTCGCCGGCACCGAGCAGCTCGGGCACACCGTCGATCGTCCACTCCGCGCCCGGACCCCACGCACGAGCGGCTACGGCGCCGTCCGCGCGCTGGGCGAGGTGCAGCGTCGCCGCGCCCAGCGGGGTGAGTAGCGTGCGCCAGGCTCCGGGCGGGCCGTAGCGGCCGTCGCGGTCCCACCGGAACGTCGGGTCGCCCGTGCCGCGCCCGAGCTGGCTGAGCATCAGCCGCAGGTCGATGCGCTCCGCGGGCGCCCACACCGTCTCCGCTGCAGCCGCGGCGCTGCGCGCGGCGATCGCGATCGTCATCCCACCCCCGGGTCCCCGCCGACAGCGTACGTGACGCCGGCGGCGGGGTCGTCGCCGGGCGGCGCGTCGCAAACTAGGCGGCGGCCGCCGCCTTCGCCGCGGCCGGCAGCGCTGCCACCATGCGCTCGAGGGCTGCGTCGTCGTGGGCGGCGGTGAGGAACCATGCCTCGTAGACGCTCGGCGGCAGGGAGACCCCCCGCTCGAGCATCGCGTGGAAGAACGGTGGATAGCGGTGCGCGTCCTGGCGCTTCACCTCGGCGTAGTTGCGCGGCACCGGCCCGTCGGTGAAGACGATGCTGAACAGGCTGCCGGCGCGGGAGACCCGGTGGGCCACTCCCTCGGCGGCGAGGGCGGACGACGTCTCGCGAGCGACGATCTCCGACGCCGCGTCCACCCGGCGGTACACCTCGTCGTCGGCGAGGCGCAGCGTCGCGAGCCCGGCCGCCACGGCGACCGGATTCCCGGAGAGCGTGCCGGCCTGATAAACGGGGCCCGTGGGCGCGAGCAGGTCCATCACCTCGGCGCGGCCGCCGAGCGCGGCAAGCGGCATGCCGCCGCCGATGACCTTCCCGAACGTGAACAGGTCGGGGCGGTATCCCTCGCCGCCGCTGTTCTGCACGCCCCACCAGCCGGCCGGGCCCACCCGGAAGCCGGTCAGCACCTCGTCGAGGATGACGAGCGCGCCGGCGGCGTGCGCGATGCGGTGCAGCGCGGCGTTGAAGCCCGGCTCCGGGGCGACGACGCCCATGTTGGCCGCGGCAGCCTCCGTGATCACGGCGGCGATCCGGTCGCCGTGCAGAGCGAACGCCGCCTCGAGGGCAGGCACGTCGTTGTAGGGCAGCACGAGGGTCTGCTCCGCGATCGCGGCCGGGACGCCCGCCGAGCCCGGCAGGGCGAGGGTCGCGATCCCCGAGCCGGCCTCGGCGAGCAGGCCGTCGGAGTGCCCGTGGTAGTGCCCCGCGAATTTGACCAGGAGGTCGCGGCCGGTCGCCCCGCGGGCCAGCCGGATGGCGGTCATCGTCGCCTCGGTGCCGGTCGACACCATCCGCAGCCGCTCGACCGGCGCCACGCCGCCCGCGCGGACGCGGGCGACGACCAGCTCGGCGAGCTCCGTCTCCGCGGGGGTGGAGGCGCCGAACGAGAGCCCACGTGCGGCCGCCTCCTGCACGGCGGCAATCACCTCGGGGTGCGCATGGCCGAGCAGCGCCGGGCCCCAGGAGGCGACGAGGTCGACATACTCGGTGCCCTCGCCGTCGGTCACGTACGGTCCGCGCGCGGACACGAGGAAGCGCGGGGTGCCGCCGACCGAACCGTATGCCCGGACGGGCGAGTTCACGCCACCCGGGATCACGCGCCGGGCGCGGTCGAAGAGGGTGTCATTGGCGGTCATCGCTCGTCCCGGATCCAGCGCGCGGCCTCGACCGCCCAGTAGGTGAGGACCGCGTCCGCGCCGGCCCGGCGGATGGCGACCAGCGACTCCAGCACCGCTCGGCGGCGGTCGATCCAGCCGTGCGCCGCGGCCGCCTCGATCATCGCGTATTCGCCGGACACCTGATATGCCCAGACGGGGATGGACGACGCCCGGGCCACGTCGGCGAGCACGTCGAGGTAGCTGCCCGCGGGCTTCACCATGACGATGTCGGCGCCTTCCGCCTCGTCGAGCGCCGCCTCCCGCCGGCCTTCGCGGCCGTTCGCCGGGTCGAGCTGGTAGCTGCGCCGGTCGCCCTTCAGTTCCGACTCGACCGCGTCCCGGAACGGGCCGTAGAAGGCGGACGCGTACTTCCCGGCGTAGGCGAGGATCGGCACGGTGGTGTAGCCCGATCCGTCGAGCGCGTCGCGCACCGCGGCGACCTGGGCGTCCATCATTCCGGAGAGGCCGAGGAGCTGGGAACCGCTGGCCGCCTGCATCACCGCCATGTCGCGGTAGCGCTCGAGGGTGGCGTCGTTGTCGACCGACCCGTCGACGGCGAGCACGCCGCAGTGCCCGTGGTCGGTGAACTCGTCGAGGCACAGGTCGGTCTGCACGACGAGCGCATCGCCCACCTCGCCGGCGGCGATGCGGGTCGCCACGTTGAGGATCCCGTCCGGATCGGTCGCTCCGCTGCCGCGCGCATCGCGCTGCTCGGGGACCCCGAACAGCATGACGCCGCCGATCCCGGCCTCGGCCGCGTCGGTGAGCGCACCCCGCAGAGACTCGGTGCTGTGCTGCAGCACGCCCGGCATCGACCGGATGGGCAGCGGCTCGCCCGCGCCCTCCCGCACGAAGATGGGAAGCACGAGCTCCGCCGGGTGCAGGCGGGTCTCGGCCACGAGCCGGCGCAGAGCCGGAGTGGCCCGCAGCCGGCGGGGCCGCAGAACCGTCATTCGGCACGCTCCTGGGCGACGGCGACGAGCGCCTTGATGAGTGACGCCGCGCTGCGCTCGGGCGCGATGAGGTCGACGCGCAGCCCGGTAGCGCGTGCGTCCGCCGCGGTGCGCGGGCCGATGCACGCGACGACGGTGGACTCGGGGATGGGGCCAAGCTGCAGCTGCACCTGCTGTGCGACGCTACCCGAGGTGACGATCACGGCGGAGACCCGGCCGGCGCGCACGTCGTCGCGGATCGCCTCGTCGACCGGAACGCCGACCGTGCGGTAGGCGATCACGGAGTCGACGGTGTGGCCGAGCGCGCGAAGCCCATCGGTGAGGGTGGTCGCCGCGATCTCCGAGCGCAGCGCGAGGATCCGCATGGGACTGTCGGCGCCGGTCACCTCGGTCCACTCGGCGAGCAGGCCTCGCGCGGAGTTGTCGGCCGCCGGTACGAAGTCGACGCGGTAGCCGGCCGCGGCGAGGGCCGCCGCGGTGGTCTCCCCGACGGCCGCGATGCGCGTGCTCTCCGGCACCACGGCCCGGTGCGAGGCGAGCACATCGACGGTGGTGGCGCTGGTGACGCTGATCCAGTCGAACACCCCGGCCTCGAGGTCGGCGAGCGCTCGCTCGAGAGCCGGGGCGTCGGGGGTGCTCGCGAAGTTGATCATCGGTGCGACGACCGGCGATGCACCGCGGCTGCGCAGGTCGCCCGCGACGCCGTTTCCCCAGGGGCCCCCGCGGGGCACGAGCACGCGCCAGCCGGCGAGCGGCTTGTCCGAGCTCACGAGGCGGCTCCGAGCGGTGCCATCCCGGCGGCGCCGCCGGCGAGCAGCTCGGCCACGAGCCGGTCGCCGAGCTCCTCCGCGTCCGGCGCCGAACCGATCCGCGCCTCCATCCGGCGGAGCACGGCGTCGCTGCCGTCCGGGCGGTAGACGGCGGCCCAGAGCGTGAGCCGGTCGCCCTCCAGGGCACTGGACACCGCAACCGGCGCGGTGCAGCCGGCCCCGAGGCCGCGCAGCACCTGCCGCTCCGCGGCGATCCGGGACTCGGCGGGGGCATCCGCGAGCGCGCGCGCCGCGCGGCCCACCGTCGTGGCTCCCGCATCCTCGTCACGCACCTCGAGGGCGAGGGCGCCCTGCCCGGGCGCGGTCGGCCACCCGCCGAGGTCCAGGTCGTCGGTGACCGCCTCGGTGCGGCCGAGCCGCTCGAGCCCGGCGCGGGCGAGTAGCACCGCGTCGAGCCGGCCCTCCGCGACGTGTCGGAGCCGCGTGTCGACGTTGCCGCGCAGGTCGACGACGTCGAGGTCGGGGCGTGCGCGCAGCAGCTGCGCGATTCGACGCGGTGAGCCAGTGCCGACCCGCGATCCGGCGGGCAGCTGGGCGAGCGACAGCCCGTCGCGCGCGCACAGTGCGTCGCGCGCGTCCTCGCGCTCCGGGACGGCGGCGATCGTGAGACCCGGCTCGGCGACGGTCGGCAGGTCCTTCAGCGAGTGCACCACCAGATCGCATCGGCCCTCGAGCAGCGCGCGGCGGAGGGTTGCGGCGAACACGCCGCGCCCGCCGATCGTTGACAGCGAGTCGCTGCGCAGATCGCCCTCGCTCGCGATGGGGATGAGCTCCACATCGTCGCCGGCAGCTTCCGCGAGCCGGGACGCGACGGCGCCGGACTGGGCGAGCGCGAGCGCACTCCCCCGCGTGCCGACGCGCAAGGTCACGGAGCCAGCCCCGAGATCGCCGGCTTGAAGCCCAGCCGGACGTTCTCGCAGCAGCCCGGGCGGCAGACGTCGTACCAGGGCCCGAGGCTGGTCACCGCCGGCCGCTGGGCCGCCGGGATGCCGTCCCGCCGCTCCAGCACCAGGTCGATGAGGCCGCGCACGTAGGCCTCGTGCACGCCCGGCGTGGGCACGCGCACGGCGGTGATGCTGTGGTCGGCGGCGGTCTCGAGAGCCTCC
Organism: Naasia sp.; assembly: GCA_025463675.1. Taxonomy (GTDB): domain Bacteria; phylum Actinomycetota; class Actinomycetes; order Actinomycetales; family Microbacteriaceae; genus Naasia. The sequence goes on from JAODAX010000029.1 coordinate 36,246, forward strand.
GTGTCGAGGTCCCACTTGACCTCCATGTGGTCGCTCACGAAGCCGATCGGCACGATCACGAGCCCGCGGATGCCGGCGGCGCCGAGTTCGGCGATCCGGTCGTTGACGTCCGGCTCCAGCCACGGCTGGGTCGGCGGGCCGCTGCGCGACTGATAGACGAGATCCCACGGCACGCCCTGGCCCGACTCGGCCATCACCACCTCGGCGACGGCGAGGTGCTGGGCGGCGTAGGCGCCTCCCTCCCCGAAGCCGCGATCTGCGGGGCCGGAGCGGCGGGCGTCCTCCGATGGGATCGAGTGCGTGGCGAACAGCACGTGAGCTTCGGTTGCCAGGGCGATGCCCGGCACCCGGGTGCGGAGCTCGTCGAGCCCGACTCGGACGCCCTCGATGAACGGCTCGACGAAGCCGGGGTGGTCGAAGAACTGCCGCACCTTGTCGATCTGCAGGGTGCCCTCGAGACCCGTCTCCGCCAGTGCCCCCGCGAAGTCCTCGCGGTACTGCCGGCAGCTGGAGTCCGAGCTGTACGCGCTCGTCGCGATCGCGATGAGCTTGCGATGCCCGGCGGCGGCCGCCTCGCGGAGGGCGTCGGCCAGGTACGGGTCCCAGTTGCGGTTGCCCCAGATCACCGGCAGGTCGATGTCCCGGTGCGCGAGCTCGGCCTCGAGCGCGGCCTTCAGCTCGCGGTTCTGGTCGTTGATGGGGCTGATCCCGCCGAACGCCCGGTAGTGGTGCGCGACCTCCTCGAGTCGCTCGTCGGGGATGCCCCGGCCGCGCGTGACGTTGCGGAGGAACGGGAGGACGTCGTCCTGGCCTTCCGGGCCGCCGAAGCTTGCCAGGACGATGGCGTCGTACGTCGTCGGCTCAGTGACGTGCTCGGGGCCGTCGGCCGCGGCCGGCGTGGCCGCGCGCACCAGCCCGCTCACGACAGCACCTCGGCGAGCTCGCCCGTGCCGATGCGGCGGCCCGTGTAGAACGGCACCTCTTCGCGCACGTGCAGGCGGGCCTCGGTGGCGCGCAGGTCGCGCATCATGTCGACGAGGTCGAGCAGGACATCGGACTCCATCGGGAGGATCCATTCGTAGTCGCCGAGCGCGAACGACGCAACGGTGTTCGCGACGACGGAGGTGTATGCGGCGCCCTTGCGCCCGTGATCGGCGAGCATCCGCCTACGGTCCTCGTCCGGGAGCACGTACCAGTCGTAGGAGCGCACGAAGGGGTACACGGTCAGCCAGTCCCGCGCCCGCTCGCCGCGGAGGAAGCCCGGGGTGTGCGATCGGTTGAACTCGGCGTCCCGGTGCACGCCCATGGCGTTCCACGTAGGCAGCAGCTCGCGCAGCAGGGCGGTGCGGCGCAGGCGGCGGAGCGCGCGCTGCAGCTGATCGGCCTCAGGTCCGACCAGCCAGATCATCAGGTCGGCGTCGGCCCGGAGCCCCGAGACATCGTAGAAGCCGCGCACCGTGACACCCTCAGCGGAGAGTTCGCCGACCAGACCCTCGATGTCCGCGGAGCTCCCGCTCGGAGCGGGTCTCGCGGGGTCTCGCCGGAGCACGGCCCACAGCGCGTAAGCGGTGGACGTCATGCCTCCATTGTCCACTGTGTGGGGGACGTTACAAACTGAGGAGGTATCAACGACGGACGAGGCGCCACACCACGAGGCCGCCCACCGCGGCGACCGCGATGACGCCGGCGGCGGCGTAGAGCACGACGGGATTGTCCGTCGAGATGCGGTCGAAGCTCTCCCGGGCGCGACCCAGGACCTGCTTCGCCTGCTTGGGCACGTTGAGCCGGTCCTCGATCGCGTCCAGGGTCTGCGCGAGCTTCTCCCGGGTGGTCTCGATATCGGTGCGCAGCTCGCCGAGCTGACGCTCCTTGTGGCTGAGCTGCGAGTCGTCAGCGGTCATACTTCCCCATTCCCTTGATGGCGCGCACGTCGTCCTTCACGCTCTCGATGCTCTGCTCCGGCATGGGCGGGACGCCCTTCTTCAGGCGGGCGACGCCGATCAGAACCAGCACGACCATGATCACCAACAGGACCGCGGCGACGATGAGTGCCGCCAGCCAGGCGGGAAGCGCGACGGCCAGGCCGAGAATGGCCGCCGCGAGCAGCACGGCGAAGAGGAAGAACCCGAAGAAGGCGGCGGCCGCGAAAAGCCCCACCCCGATGCCGAGCTCCTTGAGCTTGTCGGTCAGCTCCTTCTTGATCTGCGCGATCTCATCGCGGATCAGCTGTCCGACGAGTCCCGGGAGGTCGCCGACGAGCTGGAAGATCGACTTCTTCCGGCCCTCCGCGTGGATGTCCTCAGGCGGAACGGCGACACTCGCCACGGGTCACTCCCCCGGGGAGCTGGATGCAGCCGACGTGCTGGATGCGGAGTCCATGCCGGAGCGCTTCGACCCGGACTTGCCGGAGCCGCGCTTGGCGACACTCGCGACGACCTTCTTCGCGCCGTTCGCGACGACGGCGGGGACGTCCTGCGCGTGGTCGTCGACGAAGTCCTGAACCTGGCTGACGCTCTTCTGCACGGGCTCGCTGCTCCACAGCTTCTGTGCACGGGTCTTGATCTGCTCGTACCGGGCCCGGCCTGCCCGGGTGCCTAGCACGTAGCCGACTGCCGCTCCTGCGACGAAAACCAACTTGCCCTTCACGATCGCTCCGATCAGATTGCGGGGAAACGAGGTGCCCCCAGCGTAGTGGCAGGGTATCCGGGGCCTCCTGGGAGGTTGACAGGACGGCGGGCGACCCCGAAGCGCGGGCCGGCGGAGCGCCTCAGCTTCCCGCTCGGTCGCCGTCCGCGAGGACCGCCGCGAGGCCGGTGCCGGCGAGCCAGGCGCCGGCAACCTCGAGCCCGTCGAGGTGGTCGACCGCGGCCCGGACGGCGTCGATGCGCGCACGCATCCCGATCCGTCCGCGGGAGCTCTCCTGCGCCCACGCAGTGACCGCCGAGTCGACGAGCGTGAGGTCGGCGCGGGGAACCTGGAGAAGCACCGCTGCGTCGGCGAGCGCGGTCGCCGCGTCCGCCTCCCCGCCTCCCCCGGCCCGATAGCTGAGCCGAACGACGTGCCGCCCGGCGGGAAGCCGCGCCGCGAGCCACGGCCACTTGGCGCTGCTGTGCGTGAGCGCACCCGCCCGCACGCCGGCCACGCCGCGCGCCACGAGCACGCCGGAGCCGCGCGGGGCGGCGCCGAGCGCGGGAGCGTCGACGACCAGGGTCACCACGATCGTCCGGTGCGGCACCGGCCAGTCGCCGACGGCGCCTGCAGGCAGGAGCGGAGCGAGCAGCTCGCGGGCGGCGGTCCCGTCCGCGGCCAGCACCACCCGGTCGGCGGGCAGCGTCTCACCGGCGGTGTGCACGTCCCAGCCGGCTGCCGCACGGGTCACGGACAGCACGCGGGCGCCGGTGCGGATGCGGCCGCCGAAGCGGGCGATGTCCGCGGCGAGCCGCTCCGGCAGCAGGTGCATGCCGCCGACGATGCCGACAACGGCGGAGCCGGCCGGCGCCGCGGAGCGCAACGCGAGCACCGCGGCCGAGAGCGCGCCCGTCCTGGTCAGCGCACCGGTGAGGCCCGGAGCGAGCGCGTCCGGGTCGGCGTCTTCGGGCGAGATGCCGTAGACGTTTTCGACGACGGGGGCGACGAGCCGCTCCAACACGGCGGGCCCCATCCTCCGACGCACGAGGGCACCGAGGTTCGTCGGGGCGCCCACGGAGAGCTCGGGCAGGATGCGGTCGCACCATGCGCGCCAGGAGGCCCGGCCCCCGATCACCGCGCGGACGTCGGCGGCGAGCGGCGAGGACGGGATGCCGAGGACCCCCGCGGCGGGGAGCGGAGCCGCGCCGTCGGCGAAGTGCAGCCAGGCGCCGGCAGGAGCGGGCGGCGCCGTGTCGAGGCCGAGGGCGGCGAGAAGCTCCCGTCCGCGCGCGCCGCGGGACGCGATGCTCTCCGCGCCGGAATCGACGGCGAGCCCGGCGACCTCGACCGAGGCGACGGCGCCGCCCAGCCGGTCGCCTGCCTCGAGCACGTCGACCTCGGCTCCGGCGAGCGCGGCTGCGCGCGCTGCGGCGAGCCCGGCCGCTCCGCCGCCGATGACGACGACGCGGGTCACGGAGTCAGCTCGTGCACGAAGCGCACGAGCCGGGTGAGCACCTCGGGGTCGGCCTCCGGGGGGACGCCGTGGCCGAGGTTGAGCACGTGCGACGGTGCGGCCGTGCCACGCTCGATGACGTCGCGCACGTGCCGCTCGAGCACCGGCCACGGCGCGCCCAGATAGGCGGGGTCGATGTTGCCCTGCAGGGGCACCGGCCCGAGGCGGCGGGCCGCCTCGTCAAGGGGAATGCGCCAGTCCACGCCGACCACGTCGACGCCGACGTCGCGGAGGTCGGCGAGGATCTCGCCGGTGCCGACGCCGAAGTGCACGAGGGGCGCGCCGAGATCGCGGACGGCGTCGAGGGCGCGGCGCGAGGCGCCCTGCACCGAGGACAGGTAGTCGCTCCGGGTCAGCGAGCCGGCCCAGGAGTCGAACAGCTGGCCAGCGCTCGCGCCCGCCAGGAGCTGGGCGCGCAGGAACGCCCCCGTGAGGTCCGCGGTCCACTCCATCAGGGCTCGCCAGGCGTCCGGGTCCGCGTGCATGAGCGTGCGGGCGCGTAGGTGGTCCTTCGACGGCCCGCCCTCCACCAGGTACGCCGCGAGCGTGAACGGCGCGCCGGCGAAGCCGATGAGCGGGGTACTGCCGAGCGCGTCGACGGTCAGCCGCACCGCCTCGGTGATGGGCGCGAGCGCCTCCTCCGCCAAGCGGTGCTCGGCGAGCCGGGCGACATCGTCCGCGGTGCGCACCGGCGAGCCCAGCACGGGGCCGCGGCCGGGTTCGATCTCCACGTCGACGCCCGCGAGGCGTAGCGGGATCACGATGTCGCTGAAGAAGACGGCGGCGTCCACCTGGTGCCTGCGGACCGGCTGCAGGGTGATCTCGCTCGCGAGCGCCGGGTCCAGGCAGGAGTCGAGCATCGGGATGCCCTCGCGCAGCCGGCGGTACTCGGGCAGCGAGCGCCCGGCCTGTCGCATAAACCACACCGGAGGGGTGGCCGTCCGCTCGCCGCGGTAGGCGCGGATCAGCGGCGAGGTCGCGGTGCGGCCGTCGGAGAGCGGGTGGGAGGCGGGCAGGGCAGGCACGCACACAGTGTTCCACGGGGAACATCCGGGTCTGCGCTGAGCATGCGGGGACGTTGCAGCCTCCGTTCCCGGCGCTTCCCCATCCTGGAACGTTTACAATCGACAACCGTGCTGCTTTGTCTGTCCGCGAGTCACCGAACCGCGGCCTTCGACCTCCTGGAGCGGCTATCCGCTGGCGCACCGTCGGTCGCCGAGGCCCTCGTCGCCTCGTCCGCGGTCGACGGCGCCGTGATCCTCGCCACCTGCAACCGGTTTGAAGCGTACCTCGACGTCGACGTGACGGCCGCCCGTGCGGGCAACGCGTCGACGGATGACGCGCTGGCTTCCGTCGCCAGCATGACGGGGGTCGACGTCACCGAGCTCGAGGCCGCCATCGCCGTGCACACCGACTCCGCCGTCGCGGAGCATCTGTTCGCGGTATCGAGCGGGCTCGAGTCCGTCGTGATCGGCGAGGGCGAGATCTCCGGGCAGGTGCGCCGGGCGCTCGAGTCCGCCCGCCAGGCGGGGACCACATCGCCGTCCCTCGAGCGCCTCTTCCAGCGCGCCTCCACCGCGTCGCGCGAGGTGCAGAACAGCACCGGCCTCGGCGGCGCGGGCCGCTCCATCGTGCGACTCGCCCTCGACCTGGCCTCCTCCCGCATCGCCGACTGGCGTGACCGCAACGTGCTGCTGGTGGGCACCGGCAGGTACGCGGGCGCAAGCCTCGCCGCCCTCCGCGACCGCGGCGTGACCGAGGTCGGTGTCTACTCCCCGTCCGGTCGCGCTGCTCGATTCGCCGCTCGCGAGGGCGTCCGCGCCGTCGAGGCGGACGGCCTCCACGCGGCGCTGGCGGCGGCCGACGTCGTGGTCACCTGCAGCACCGCGCCCACCGTGATCCTCGACGCCGAGCTCGTCCGCAGGACCCGCACGCCCGGCTCTCGACTGTTCGTGATGGACCTGGGGCTGCCCCGGAACGTCGACCCGGCCGTCGCCGCCGTCGAGGGCGTCGAGTTACTCGACCTCGAGACGATCCGGGTGCACGCGCCCCTCGACGAGTTCTCCGCACACGACGACGCGCGCGAGCTCGTGGAGCGCGCCGCGGCGGCGTTCACGGCGGAGAGCAGCGCCAACCGGGTGACCGGCGCGGTCGTCGCCTTCCGCTCGCACGTGTTCGACCTGCTCGACGCGGAGCTGGAACGGCTGCGCGCCCGCGGTGAGGACAGCGAGGCGGCGGAGAAGGCGATGCGGCACCTGGTCAGCGTGCTCGTCCACCAGCCGACCCAGCGCGCGAAGGACCTCGCCCGCGCCGGCCAGGCCGACCGCGTGGTCGACGCCCTCAACACCCTGTTCGATCTCGGGGCGAGCGCCGACGAGGACGAGGCGACCGGACGCGCCACCGGCTGACGGACGCGAGCGCCGACGATGCGGCGCCGGCCGCCTCAGTGCACGTATTCCAGCAGATCGATCCCGATGGTGCGCATCGCGCCGAGCACGGCGAGGCGATCGGCGAGGCGCACATCGCGGAACACGACGGTGACGGCGTAGGCGACGCCCGCCCGCGGGCCGCGGAGCACTCCCACCTCGCTGCGCACGCCGGCATCCGTCCCGGTCTTGTTGAACAGGCTGAGCCCGTGGTCGGACCGGCCGTGCGCGAGGGGGTCCAGCCCGAACGCGCTCGCGACCATCGACAGGTCCATGCCGAGCGCCAGCCAGTCGGCGATCCGATAGCTGGTGGCCGCGTCGACGATCTCGCCGCGTGCGATCCCGGTGAACAGCCAGGTGAGCTCCGCCGCCGAGCCGACCGAGAGCTGCGGCGCATCGTCCGGCCCGCGGGAATCGCGCACCCGGTCGAGCAGCGCGGTGCGCCGGATGCCGAGCGACTCCCCGCGCTCCCGGACCGCCGCCAGCCCGACCCGGCGCAGCAGCACGTTGGTCGCGAGATTGTCGCTGGCGGCGGCGGCGAGCACGGCGAGGTCGATGAGCGGGAAGGACGGTGCGGACAGGTGCTGCCAGATTCCGGAGTCGGCCACCTCGTCGGCGGGCTCCCGGTCGAGGATGTCGTACCGGGAGCTGGCGCCCTCGGTCAGCTGGGCGGAGACCTCGAGCAGCAGCAGCACCTTGCCGATGCTGGCGGTGGGCAGCACCAGGGTGTCGTCGACGGACAGCAGGACTCGCCCGGTGCGGAGGTCGACGGCGCGGGCGGAGACCTGGGCGCCTCCTGCGGCGAGGTCCGCGAGCGCGCCGAAGCCGGCGACGAAGTTGTCCGCCGCCTGCCCGTCGCGGTGCCGGCCGACCGCGGCCCGCCGCGCCTCCCGCCGCGTCCCGGAGGACGTCACCAGATGGTCACCCTCGAGCTCGGCGCCAGCCACAGCGCGTCCGTCTCGGTCAGGCCGAACGCCGCGTAGAAGGGCTCGAGGTTCCGCACGATCTGGTTGCAGCGGAACTCGCTGGGCGAGTGCGGATCGATGGTGAGCAGGCGCACGATCTCCTCGCTCCGCCCCTTCATCTGCCAGGCCTGCGCCCAGGACAGGAAGAACCGCTCGGCGCCGGTCAATCCGTCGACGATGGGCGGCTCCGCCCCGCCGAGCGAGAGCAGGTAGGCCTTCCACGCGATGCCGAGGCCGCCCAGATCGCCGATGTTCTCGCCGATGGTGAGCGCGCCGTTGACGTGGTGGTCGGGCGCCTGCGCCGGGGAGAGCGCGTTGTACTGCGCGATGAGGGACGCCGTGCGGGTCTCGAACGCCGCCCGGTCCGCGGCCGTCCACCAGTCGGTGAGGCGGCCGTCGCCGTCGAAGCGGGACCCTTGATCGTCGAAGCCGTGCCCGATCTCGTGACCGATGACAGCGCCGATTGCGCCGTAGTTCGCCGCAGCGTCCCGGTCCGCCGTGAAGAAGGGGTACTGCAGGATGGCGGCGGGGAAGACGATCTCGTTGAAGCCGGGGTTGTAGTACGCGTTGACCGTCTGCGGCGTCATGAACCACTCGTCGCGGTCGAGCGGCCGGCCGATCTTGCCGAGTTCGCGCGCGAATTCGAACTCGGCGGCGCGGCGCACGTTCCCGAACAGATCGCCGGGCTCGATCGCGAGCGCGGAGTAGTCGCGCCACTTCCCCGGGTAGCCGATCTTCGGGGTGAACTTCTCGAGCTTCTCCAGGGCGCGGGCGCGGGTGTCCTCGCCCATCCAGTCCAGGTCGGCGATGCTGCGGCGGTACGCCTCGACGAGATGCTCGACGAGAATGTCCATCGCCTCCTTCGCGGACGGCGGGAAGTGCCGCTCGACGTAGATCCGGCCGACGGCCTCGCCGAGCACGCCTTCGACGAGGGAGACCCCGCGCTTCCAGCGGGCCCGCAGCTCGGGCGTGCCGGTCAGCGTGCGGCCGTAGAAGTTGAAGTTCTCCGCCACGAACGCGCTCGACAGGTACGGCGCGGCGCCGTGCAGCAGGTGCCAGCAGAGCCAGTCGCGCCACGCGTCCACCCGGTCCTCGGTGAGCAGGGCGCCGAGCCCTTCGAGGAAGCTCGGCTCACGGACGACGAGTTCGGCGAGCGCCGACTCGGGGGCGCCGAGGCCCTCGCGCCACGCCTCCGGATCGGCGTCGGCACCGGCGAGCAGCGCACGCACGTGCGCCCAGGGCAACAGGTTGTAGGTCGCCTGGCTGTCCCGCGTGCGCACCTTGTCCCAGTGCGCCGCGGCGAGCGCGGTCTCCAGCTCCAGCACGCGGCCGGCGCGGGCGGCCGCGTCGTCGAAGCCGCCGAGCGCGAGCATCCGCTCCACGTGGCTGCCGTACGCCGCCCGCACCTCGGCGAAGCCCCCCTCGCGGTAGTAGCTCTCGTCCGGCAGGCCGAGCCCCGCCTGCTCCAGGAAGACGAGGTAGCGCTCCGGGTTGCCGGGGTCGTTGTCGACGAACAGCTGGACGAAGCCGGGGCCGCCGCTGCGCTCCAGGCGGCCGACCGTGGCGAGCAGCGACGGAATGGAGTCGACGGCGGTCGCCGCGTCGAGCACGCCGCGCACCGGGCCGGAGCCGAGCGATTCGACGCGCTCCTCGTCGAGGAAGCTGGTGAAGAGGTCGCCGAGCTTGCGGGCTTCGGTGCCCGGCTCGGCAGTCCGGGACTCCTCGACAATCTCCCGGACCGCCTTCTCGGCCTCCTCGGCCAGCACGTAGAAGGAGCCGTAGCGAGCGCGGTCGGCCGGGATCTCGGTCCGCTCGATCCACTTGCCGTTGACGTGGCGGAACAGGTCGTCCTGGGGGCGGACGGTGGGATCGAGCTCCTCGAGGGCGATCCCGGACACGGGGGCGTCGGTCATGCCGCCAGCCTATTCGCGGGCGGCGGGCCCACCGCTCCTCCCCCGACCCGCGCCGGTTACGCTCGACCGGTGCGTCTCGTCGTCGCGCGCTGCTCGGTGGACTACGCCGGCCGACTCAGCGCCCATCTCCCCCTTGCGACCCGTGTCCTGATGATCAAGGCGGACGGGAGCGTGCTCGTCCACTCGGACGGCGGCTCATACAAGCCGCTCAACTGGATGAGCCCGCCGTGTACCTTGACGGTGACCGAGCCGGAGGACGTGCAGCGCGAAGTCGGGGTGACCGAGCTGTGGACGGTCAGCCAGGCGAAGACCAACGACATGCTCGTGGTCTCGCTGCACGAGGTGCTCTCCGACACCTCCTTCGAGCTCGGCGTCGACCCCGGACTCGTGAAGGACGGGGTGGAGGCCGACCTCCAGAAGCTGCTCGCGGAGCAGATCGAGCTGCTCGGCGACGGTCACACGCTCGTGCGGCGGGAGTACATGACGGCGATCGGCCCGGTCGACATCCTCGCCCGGGACGCGGAGGGCCGCGCGGTCGCCGTGGAGATCAAGCGGCGCGGCGACATCGACGGCGTGGAGCAGCTGACGCGCTACCTCGAGCTGATGAACCGCGACCCGCACCTCACGCCCGTGACCGGGGTGTTCGCGGCTCAGGAGATCAAGCCGCAGGCGCGCACCCTCGCCCAGGATCGCGGTATCCGCTGCCTCGTGCTCGACTACGACGCGATGCGCGGCATGGACGACGGTCACCACCGGCTCTTCTGACCGCGCCGCCCCGGTCGAGGCGTGCGGGCAACGGCCTGACCTGGGACGGGTTTCCCGCCCCGCGTTCTGGGTGTGGCGCGCCCAGGAGCGCCGCTTAGGGTGGGACGCATGACCCCGACCGTCCCGTGGAGCGTCGTGCTCTTCGACCTCGACGGCACCATCACCGACTCGGCGCCCGGCATCACCTCGACGCTGTCGCACACGCTGGAGGAGATGGGGCGCCCGATCCCCTCGCCCGCCGAGCTGCTCGCCTTCGTCGGGCCGCCCATTCTGGACGGCTTTGCCGCGCTCGGCCTGGACCTCGAGCAGAGCCACGAGGCGCTCGCCCTCTACCGCGCCCGCTACTCGACGATCGGGGCCTACGACAGCTCGGTCTACGCCGGGATGGCGGAGACTATCCGCGCAGTCGCCGACGCGGGCATCCCGATCGCTCTGGCGACATCGAAGCCGGAGTCGCAGGCGCGACGCATCCTGGAGCACTACGGGCTCGACGATAACTTCGTGTTCATCGGAGGCGCCTCCGAGGACGAGACCCGCAGCGAGAAGGCGGACGTCATCGCGCACGTCCTCGAAAACCTCCGCGCTCGCCACGTGGACACCAGCCGACCGGTGATGGTCGGGGACCGCATCCACGACGTGGAGGGCGCGATGGTCCACGGCCTTCCGGTGGTCTTCGCCTCGTGGGGGTACGGCTCCGAGGCGGAGCAGGCGGGCACCATCGCCGCCGCGGCCGATCCCGCGGAGCTGCGCGACATCCTGCTCGGCGGCGTGCGAGCAGCCGCCTGACGTCCCGGCGCTGGCAGTTCAGCGCCGACCTTCAGCCGAGCACCGAGTACACCGCGATCCGCTCGTCGTCCTCGAGGCAGTAGCCGGTGACGGTGGCGATGTAGCCGTCCGGTCCGTCGGCCGCGCGCACCGCCGCGTCGGCGTCGAGGATGCTCGCAAGCCCGGTGACGGGCGCGCCATCCCCGAACACCCCGCCCGCGGGCGAGCGGACGACCTCCGCGTCCTGCTCGAACCCTGCCGGCCAGATCACGTAGAGGCGGCCGTCGACGGTGTCGACGTGGAAGCAGCCGTTGTCGCCGACGGCGATCGTGCCCGCCAGCTCCTGCTCGACGCCTGGCGGCTCGAGCAGATCCGCCGTCGGGATCCCCAGGCCGCCCTCGGAGAAGGCGGCCCCGGCGCAGCCGGCGAGTGCGAAGGGCAGGAGGAGCGCCGCTCCGACACCGCCGCTCCCTCGCATGTCGGGACGCTATCAGGGCGGGAGCGCGCGTCGGCTGAGGTCATCCGGGCAAGCAGTGTGTGCGATATACGACATGCTCATTCCGTCCAGCTCTCCCGGCCTGGGCCGCACCCTGCTCCGCGGCGATGTGGACATCCGCCTGCGACGCCATCGTGGACGGCAGGCTCGAGCCCGGGGAGCAGCTGCGGGACGGCGACCGTGCGTTCTGGCTGGGAGTCAGCCGCACCCCCGTGCGGGAAGCGCTGCTGCGCCTCGCGAGCAGCGGCCTGGTCGGGGCCCGGCCGATCGACCTCGGTGAACGCAATCGACGAGCGCGCCGTGCGGAATGCCCGCGATGCAACGAGCTGGCCGTGCGGGAGACCGCGGGCGCCTCAGCGCGGAGGAGCTCGCGCGGATGCGAGCGGCGAACCGACCGTTGCCATCGAGGCCGGCGACGCCGCCGCGGCTCTGCTCGAGGACGACGAGCTGCGCGCCGTTCCGGTCTCGGCACCCGGCAATGCCGCCCTCGAGGCGGTGCTCGAGCAGTTCGGCCCGGTGGTGCGGCGGGCGAAACGGGTCCGCTTCGAGTCGGCCGACGCCCGCGCGTCGCACCCGCTGCACGAACGTCTCATCAGGCTGATCGAGGCCGGCGATGCCGACGGAGCCGCCGCCGTCTCGTTCGGTACGTGGCGCTCCCTGCCGCGGCCGGCGAACCCGGGAAAGCGTGAGCAGAGCCGACCGCTGCGGCTAAGAGCGACCCGCCCCGGAAACTGTCGTGGCCGGCGCGAACCGGCGCAGTCGGAGGCTGTTCGTGACCACGAACACGGACGAGAACGCCATCGCCGCCCCCGCGAGGACCGGATTGAGCAGGCCCAGCATCGCGACCGGGATCGCGGCCACGTTGTAGGCGAACGCCCAGAACAGGTTGCCCTTGATCGTGCGCAGAGTGGCCCGCGAGAGGCGGATCGCGTCGGCGACCACGGTCAGATCCCCGCTGACGACGGTGATGTCGCTGGCCGCGATCGCCGCATCGGTGCCCGCTCCCATGGCGATGCCGAGATCGGCCGCCGCGAGCGCGGCCGAGTCGTTGACCCCGTCCCCCACCATCGCGACGATGCGCCCGTCCGCCTGCAGGCGTCGCACCACCTCGAGCTTGCCCGCCGGCGTCACCCGTGAGTGCACGTCCCGGATGCCGACCTGCTGGGCCACGACCCGCGCGGCACCGTCGTTGTCGCCGGTGAGGAGCACCGGTCGGAGACCGAGAGCGGCGAACCGGGCCACGGCCGCGGCCGCCTCCGCCTTCACCGTGTCGGCGACGACGATCGCGCCGCGGGCGACGCCGTCCCAGGCGACGACGACGGCCGTGCCGCCCGACGCCTCCGCCTGCTCGACGGCGTCCGCGAGCGCCTGCGGGATGGCCACCGCCCGTTCCTGCTCGAGCCAGTGCGGGCGCCCCACCAGGACGAGGTGCCCCTCGACCAGTGCCTGCACACCGGCGCCCGCGCTGGATGCGAACTGCTCGGCCGCTCCGACCTCGATCCCGCGGGCTGCCGCCTCGCGGGTGATGGCGCGGGCGACAGGATGCTCGGAGCCGGCCTCCGCTCCCGCGGTGAGCCGGAGGAGATCCCCGGCGGCGGTGCCGTCGACGGGGACGACGTCGCGGACGGTCATCGCGCCGGTGGTGACGGTGCCGGTTTTGTCCAGCACGATCGTGTCGATGGTCCGCGTCTGCTCCAGCACCTGGGGTCCGCGGATGAGGATTCCCAACTGCGACCCCCGCCCGGTGCCGACCAGGAGGGCGGTCGGAGTGGCGAGTCCGAGCGCGCACGGGCAGGCGATGATCAGGGTGGCGACCGCCGCGGCAAAGGCGACCGTCGCGGACCCGCCGAGGACCAGCCAGCCGAGGAAGGTCGCCAGTGCGAGGCCGATCACGATGGGCACGAAGATCCCCGAGACGCGGTCCGCGAGGCGCTGCACCTTCGCCTTCCCCGTCTGGGCGTCCTCGACGAGGCGGCCCAGCCGGGCCAGTTCGGTGTCCGCTCCGACCCGGGTGATCTCGACGACCAGACGGCCGCCGACGTTGAGAGTGGCTCCCGTGACCCGGTCCCCCGGGCGGACCTCCACCGGGATGGACTCGCCGGTGAGCATGCTCTGATCGACCGCGGAGGTGCCCTCCCGGATCAGGCCGTCGCTCGCGATCTTCTCGCCCGGACGGACGACGATCAGGTCGCCCGGCACCAGCGCCGCGACGGCGATCCGCTGCTCGGCGCCCCCGCGCAGGACGGCGGCGTCCTTGGCGCCGAGTTCCAGCAGCGCTCGAATCGCGGCACCGGACTGCCTCTTCGCCCGGGCCTCCAGGTAGCGACCGCCGAGGATGAACACGGTGACGGCGGCCGCCACCTCCAGGTAGAGCTCGCTGCCCCCGGGCTCCGCGGCGAGGAGGGAGAAGGTCATCTGCATGCCCGGCATGCCGGCGTCGCCGAGGACCAGCGCGTACAGGGACCAGCCGAACGCGGCCAGGACTCCCACGCTGACCAGGGTGTCCATGGTGGCGGCGCCGTGCCGGGCGTTCACCGCCGCTGCACGGTGGAACGGCCACGCTCCCCACACGGCGACCGGCGCAGCGAGGGTGAGGACGAGCCACTGCCAGTTGTCGAACTGAAGCGCGGGCACCATCGAAAGCAGCACGACCGGCACGGTGAGGGCGGCGGAGACGACCAGTCGCTGCCGCAGCGGCCGGGTGCCGTCCTCATCCACGGCGCCGTCGTCGTCCCCTGCGGCAGCGGGCGGCGCGGGAAGCGTCGCCTGATAGCCGGCCGCCTCCACTGCGGCGATCAGGTCGGCCGGACCGATGTCGCCATCGACGTTCACCCGCGCCTTCTCGGTGGCGTAATTCACGGAGGCCTCGACTCCCGGGAGCTTGCTCAGCTTGCGCTCAATGCGGTTTGCGCACGCCGCGCAGGTCATCCCCGAGATGTCGAGCTCGATGGCGACCGGCGTCGTCACCGCGAGACGACCTGGTAGCCGGCCGCCTCGACTGCCGTGCGCAGAGCCTCCTCCCGCACCGGCCCGCTGAGAGCGACCGTCACAGTCGATTCGCCCCCGGCGACCAGGGCGATGTCGACGGCGTCCACGCCGTCGAGCTCGCCGAGCTCCTCGGTGACGCTCGCGACGCAGTGCGCGCAGGTCATGCCGAGGACCCGGAGCGTGCTGGTGTCGGCGCCTTGCAGCGCGCTTCGCCGGCCAGACTCTGCGGAGCCGGTGGAGCAGCACGCGCAGGAGGCGGAATCGGCGCGCGATTCGGCAAGGGGAAGCAGGGTGCGGTCGGTGTCCATGGTGTGCCTTCCGGTTCTCAGGAGCGGACGAGACGGGCGATCGCGTCGCTCGCCTCGCGGATCTTGGTCTGCGCGACCTCGCCGCCTTCGGCTGCGGCCTCCGCGACGCAGTGCGAGAGGTGGTCATCGAGCAGCGAGAGCGCCACGCGCTCCAGCGCCTTGGTGGCTGCCGAGATCTGCGTCAGGACGTCGATGCAGTAGGCGTCGTCCTCCACCATCCGTGCGATGCCGCGCACCTGGCCTTCCGCGCGGCGGAGCCGCTTGAGCAGGTCGTCCTTGTCGTCGATGTAGCCGACGGGATGCGTGTCCACGGTGTCTCCTCGCGCGATGTGCTCCCGCAAGCATACCATACCCCCCTACCGTATTCGGGGCCGGCAAAGCGCGCTCTCGATTACGGCCGCGGTGGCGTCATGGGCGCACCCCAGGTGGGTCAGCCCGATGAGCGCGGACCCGCGGTCGGACGGGTGGGCGTTTCTGCGGGAAAGCGACCTGCTGGTGAGCAGGTCGCCCGATACGTCCCGCCCCCAGAATCATGCGGCAGTTCCAGGGCGCTCGGGATCGTTTTTCAACCGTCCGGCGGAAGAAGTTCCACTCCCCTGATGAGCGCGGAACCTCTGCCGGGCGCCGCGGCCGACGCCGGCCACCCTGGCGCCGCGCATACCGGTCACAGGCATTCACTGAACTTCGAGACGAGCGGCCGCGTCCACGCATTGACGGTGAGCGGCTCCAGCTACGACATGGACCTCGATCGGATGGTCGTGCGGGAGCTCGGGGCCCCTTCGGGGTGGACGTAAGCGAGCTGCGGCGGGACGAGGAGGAGTGGACTCTCCTGCGCTCGCCGAATGAACCGTCAGCAGGCGGGGGGTCCTGGTCGTCGACTATCACCTACCGAATGTCGCGTTCACGTTCTGGGCGTCCACGACGATCCTCTCGATAGAGCCGGCCACGACACGGGATGTGTCGTCGCCCGTCCGACCGTGCGCAACCGCGGAGGCAGATACCTCCACAATACCCCCCGGGGTATACTGGTTCCGGGAACTTCACGCGAGAGGACAAGACATGTGCAGAGCCGTGACGTGCAAGCAGTGCGGGAAGACGACGTGGGCCGGTTGCGGTCAGCACGTGGAACAGGTGATGCGGGGCGTATCCGGCTCCGCACGTTGCCCAGGTCATGTGGAGGCTCCGCTCGGTTCCAATCGCGGATTGCTTTCCCGTCTTTTCGGCCGCCGATGACGCAGCGGCACCTGCATCGATGACGAGGAGTACTTCATGAAGACAGTGATCGTCGGCGGGGTCGCCGGGGGCATGAGCGCGGCGACCCGACTGCGCCGGTTGGACGAATCGGCGGAGATCGTCGTATTCGAGAAGGGCCGATACGTGTCCTTCGCGAACTGCGGGCTGCCCTACTACGTGGGCGGCGTCATCACCGAGCGAGACGATCTCCTGCTCCAGACACCCGAGACCCTCGCCGCCCGGTTCCGGTTGGACGTCCGCGTTCAGCAGGAAGTGGTGAGCATCGACCGCCGAGGCAAGCGGGTTCTGGTGCGGGACGCGCTGACCGGGCGGGAGCGCGCGGAGTCCTACGACGCCCTGGTCCTCGCCGCCGGCGCCACACCCCGCGAGCGGATCGCAGGGACCGGCGTTCCGGTGCTGACGTTGCGCACCGTCGACGACGTCGACGCCATCACGGACGTGCTTGCGACGGCAGGAGCTTCTCCGCGAGCGGTGGTCATCGGCGGCGGCTTCATCGGACTGGAGGCCGTGGAGAACCTCGTCCACCGAGGCGTAGCGGCCACTCTGGTACAACGCGGCATCTGGCCCCTGTCGCCCCTGGACCCGGAGATGGCGGGCCCCATCGTCGAGACGCTATCCGCGCACGGAGTGGACCTACGGTCAGGCACGACCATCACCGAGATCAGCGACGGCCAGGTGACCCTGTCCGATGGCTCCGACATCGCGGCCGACCTCGTGATTGAGGCGCTCGGCGTCCGCCCGGACGTGACCCTCGCCTCCGCCGCAGGCCTGGCCATCGGGCCCGCGGGAGGCATCGCCGTCGACGGCTACCAGCGCACCAGCGACCCGGCCATCTACGCGGTCGGCGACGCAGCGGAAAAGGTCGACGCGATCGACGCCACCCCCACCCTGGTCATGATGGCCGGACTCGCGAACCGGCATGGCCGCACGGCTGCCGACGCAATCGCAGGACTCGCGGAGCCCTCCGTTCCTGCCGTCGGAACCGCGATCGTGGGCATCTTCGGCCTCACCGTCGCCATGGTGGGCTGGAGCGAAAAGCGTCTACGGGACGCGGGGCGCGCCCATCGCGTCGTGCACGTGCACCCGTCCTCGCACGCCGGTTACTACCCCGGCGCGCAGCCGCTGGCAATGAAGCTGCTGATCGACCCTGAAACCGACGCCATCCTGGGTGCTCAGATGGTCGGCCGGGACGGAGTGGACAAGCGCATCGACGTGATCGCGACCGCGATGGCGGGAGGGCTCACCGCCTCCGCCCTGTCCCGCCTCGAACTCGCATACGCACCCCAGTACGGCTCCGCCAAGGACGCCGTCAACATCGCCGGGTACGTCGCAGACAACCTCGCAACCGGCGCCACCCGCACCGTGCAATGGCACGAACTCGAAGCAGCCCGAGACAACGGCGTACTGCTCCTCGATGTCCGCACCCCCGCGGAGTACGACCGGGCATCGATCCCCGGCGCACTCAACATCCCCCTCGATGAGTTGCGCACGCGTCACCACGAGCTCCCGAAGGTGCCCCTCATCGTGCACTGCCAAGTCGGACAGCGCGGCCACACCGCCGCCCGGCTGCTGACCCAGCTCGGCCACGAGGTGCGCAACCTCGACGGCGGCTACAAGACCTGGGCCGCCGCCAACACCATCACCGACCTGACCCGATCGGAAGGAGTTCCAGTATGAGCAACGTCACCGAGCTCGCGCGACTGGACGCCGCGACCTTCATCGATGTGCGGGAAGAGGACGAGTATCGGCTCGGCAACATTCCGACGGCCCGCAACCTACCCTCAGCCGGCTCGCCGCCCGCATCAGCGAGATCCCTTCCGCGGACGACTTCTTCGTCGTCGGCCCATCCGGCGCTCGAAGCGGGCGGCCGCCACACTGGACGCAGCGGGCCTCCCCGCGGTCGATGTCGAAGGGGCGCCTCGGCGTGGCTCGCGGCCGGGCTGCCGACTGCCTCCCGATGATCGCGAACATTTCCGAAGGAGCAACAGTGGACGCCAACTCCGAACCGGCCCCGGAACCAGCCGCCTACGCCGACGCACAGCGCCAGATCGTGAACCGCCTCCGCCGAGCGCAGGGACAGCTCGCCTCAGTACTCACCGCCGTGGAGAGCGGGGCCGACTGCCGAGATGTCGTCATCCAGCTCGCCGCCGTCTCCAAGGCCCTCGACCGGGCTGGCTTCACGATTGTGTCCTCCGCCATGAAGAACTGCCTCAGCAAGCCGGAGGACGACTCTGACAAGCTGACGATGGACGAACTCGAGAAGCTCTTTCTCAGCCTGTCCTGACGCCTCACCCGGTCGCTCACTGGGGAACAGGTCGCCTACCCAGTCCCGGGCAAGCAGAAGGGGGCCCTTTCGGACCCCCTTCTCCTATCGAGCGAAGTCGTTCCTGTTATGAAGCGACCTGCTCCGTGGTGCGCGAGGGGGGAGTTGAACCCCCACGCCCTTTCGGGCACACGGACCTGAACCGTGCGCGTCTGCCTATTCCGCCACTCGCGCGTGCGGCGCTCTCGCACCGACGGACGAGATTACCACAGCGCCCGTCCCCGTCCGGTCGGGATGCCTTTCCCCAGCGGGGCTACACGGGTGCCGCACGCGTCGGCGGCTAGCATGCAGTGAGCTACGCGCGGTGCCTCCGCGCGCGCAAACCGGAAGGCCGCCGAACCCGTGGGCATACTCGACAACTTCGAAAGAGGTCTCGAGCGCGCGGTCAATGGCGCATTCGCGCGCACCTTCAAGTCGGGCCTCCAGCCGATCGAGATCACGGCGGCCCTGCGCAAGGAGATCGACAGCCGCGCCGCCGTCGTCTCCCGCGACCGCATCCTCGCGCCCAACCGCTTCACCGTGCGCCTCTCCCCCGCGGACAGCACCCGGATGACCGCCCTCGGCAGCAACCTCATCGACGAGCTGACCTCGCTGGTCCAGCAGCACGCGCGCAGCCAGGGCTTCCAGTTCGCCGGGCCGCTCTCCATCACGCTCGAGAAGGACGACTCCATCGCCGACGGTCTGGTGCAGGTGGAATCGGGCACCGTGCAGGGCGACGTGTCGTGGGCGGCGGTCGTCGACGTCGACGGCACGCGCTACCCGCTGAAGCGCGGCAAGGTGGTCATCGGCCGCGGTTCCGACGCCGACATCACCATCCCGGACACCGGCACCAGCCGCCGGCACGTCGAGATCGTCTGGGACGGCTCACGCGCGCAGGTCACCGACCTCGGCTCGACGAACGGCACGACCCTCAACGGGCAGCGCATCAGCCAGGCGCCGCTGCCGCCGGACTCGGTCGTGCAGATCGGCCGGACGCGCATCGTGTTCCGCATCGTGCCGCAGACGGCCGCCGACCGTGCGGGAGGGGGCCGGTGAACGACCTGACCCTGCTCATCCTGCGGATCGTGTTCCTCGCGGTGCTCTGGGCGTTCGTGTTCGCGATCATCTACGCACTGCGCTCGGACCTGTTCGGCAGCCGGGTGCGCAAGCTCCAGGAGCAGCCTGCCGCGGCCGCGCCCCCGATGGTCGCCGCTACGGCGGTCGCCCCGCCCGCCGTGCAGTCCCTGCCGACCGGTCCGCCCACGCCGTCCCAGGGCATCTCGAAGCCGATGGCGACGACGCGGACCGCGAGCCGCCTCGTCATCACCTCCGGCCCGAAGGCCGGCACCGAGATCCCGCTCGGCAGCGAGCCGCTCACGATCGGCCGCTCGAGCGAGTCGGGCCTGCAGATCCGCGACGACTACACCTCCACTCACCACGCCCGCCTCCTGCTGTGGAACGACGAGTGGGTCATCCAGGACCTCGACTCCACCAACGGCACGTTCCTCGATGGCAACCGGGTGACCGTGCCCACGCAGATCCCGGTGAACACCGCCATCAAGGTGGGCGCCACGACGTTCGAGCTGCGGCGGTAAGTGCACACCATGGCTCAGCAGACCCTGAGTGCGGCCGTCTCGCACGTCGGCAAGGTGCGCTCCAACAACCAGGACTCCGGCTTCGCCGGCCAGCAGCTGTACGTGGTGGCGGACGGCATGGGCGGCCATGCGGGCGGAGACGTCGCATCGGCGATCGCGGTGAACCGCATCGCGGAGACCGACGGCGCGCGCTTCGACTCGCCCCAGGACGCCGAGTTCGCCCTGCAGTCGGCGCTCGTCGCCGCCAACCAGCTGCTCGCCGAGACGGTGTTCGAGCATCCCGAGCTCACCGGCATGGGCACCACGGTGTCGGCGATGATCCGGGTCGGCGACAGCATCGCGATCGCGCACATCGGCGACTCGCGCATCTACCTGTTGCGCGACGGCGAGCTGTCCCAGATCACCACCGACCACACCTTCGTGCAGCGGCTGGTCGACAGCGGCCGAATCACGCCGGAGGAGGCGCTGGTACACCCCCGCCGCTCGGTGCTGATGCGCGTCCTCGGCGATATCGACCAGGCGCCGGAGATCGACACCATCATCCTCACCACCCAGCCGGGCGACCGGTGGATGATCTGCTCCGACGGGCTCAGCAGCTACGTCGCCGAGGAGCGCATCCATTCCGTGCTCGGCGACCACGCGACCCCCGACGCGGTCGCCGACCGGCTTGTGCGCGAAGCGCTCGACCAGGGCGCGCCCGACAACGTCACGGTCGTCGTCGCCGACATCGACCCCGCGGACACCGCAGTCCCCCCCGTCGAGCCGCTGACCGTCGGCTCCGCGGCAGCACCGCTCGAGTTCGAGTCCGACGGCCGCCGCATGCGGCTGCCGAACATCCTGCTGCACCCGCTGAAGGCCTCCGCGGTCGCCCGCGAGACGCACGTCGAAACCGATTCGGACGACTACCTGGAACGGCTCATCGAGGAGGACCGCCGTCGCGCCCGCAACCGGCGCATCCTCTGGCTCGTAGCCGCCGCCGTCGTCATCGCGGTGGCCGCCGTCGCCGCGGCTCTCGGCTACCGGTGGACGCAACAGCAGTACTACATCGGCGACCATGACGGCCGGGTCGCCGTCTACCAGGGCGTCCAAGCCTCGATCGGCCCGCTGCCGCTGTCGAACGTCATCCAGGACACCGACGTGCAGGTCGAGGACCTTCCCCTCTATTACCAGCGGCAGGTCGAGGCCACGATCTCCGCCCGGGACCTCCAGCGGGCCCAGAACATCGTCGAAAACCTGGAGTCCGTGAGCGACTCGCGGAGCAGCCGGTGACCGCGGTCGCACCCCCGGTCGGCAAGACCGGCAAGTTCCGCCTCTCCCGCGCGCCGAAGCGGCTGCGCAACCTCGAGCTCGCGCTGCTCGTCATCGTGTGGGCGATCACCGCCGGCGCCATCGTGCTCGTGCAGTTCGGGGCGCT
The DNA here is from genome assembly GCA_025463675.1 of Naasia sp. GTDB lineage: Bacteria > Actinomycetota > Actinomycetes > Actinomycetales > Microbacteriaceae > Naasia. Next base: position 57,578 of record JAODAX010000029.1, read on the forward strand.
CGGCGGCATCGACCCCACCCTCGTGGTGCTCGTCGCCGGCCTGTCGCTGCTCACCCTCATCGTCCACCTGGTGCTGCGCTTCTTCGCCGCGGAGGCCGACCCGTTCATCCTCCCCATCGTCACGCTGCTCAACGGGCTGGGCATTGCCGGCATCTACCGCATCGACATCGCCGAGGGCGACACCGGCTGGGACGCCGTGGCCGTGCGCCAGGTGGTCTGGTCGACGGTCGCGATCATCGCGGCGATCGTCGTGCTCATCGTCGTGCGCAACCACCGGGTGCTGCAGCGCTACACCTACCTCGCCATGCTCGTGTCGTTCGTGCTGCTGCTGCTGCCCATCCTCCCGGGCATCGGGCGCGAGGTCAGCGGGGCTCGGGTGTGGATCGGTGTCGGGCCGTTCAGCTTCCAGCCCGGCGAGATCGCCAAAATCGCCTTGGCCGTGTTCTTCGCCGGCTACCTGGTGAGCAGGCGGGAATCGCTGTCCCTGGTCGGCCGCCGGGTGCTCGGCCTGCAGCTGCCCCGGCTGCGCGACCTCGGCCCCATCCTCGTCGTCTGGGCGGTCACCATGTCGGTGATCGTGTTCCAGAAGGATCTCGGCACCGCCCTGCTGTACTTCGGGCTGTTCCTGGTGATGATCTACGTAGCGACCGGGCGGTTCAGCTGGATCCTGCTCGGACTGCTGCTCTTCGTCGGCGGCGCGCTGATCGCCAGTCAGACTCTCGACTACGTGCAGAACCGGGTGCTGAACTGGCTGGACCCGTTCGACCCGGAACGCAGCGCCGGCCCCTCCTTCCAGCTCGTGCAGGGTCTCTTCGGGCTCGCCAACGGCGGTCTCATCGGCACCGGGCTCGGCCAGGGCATGCCCGAGGTGACGCCGGTCGCGCAGAGCGACTACATCATCGCGACCCTCGGTGAGGAGCTGGGCCTGACCGGCATCTTCGTGATCCTCGCGCTCTACCTGCTGCTGGTGTCGCGCGGCTTCCGCATCGGCTTCGCCGGGCAGGACGACTTCGGCAAGCTGCTCGCCATCGGACTGTCGTTCGTGATCGCCTTGCAGTGCTTCATCGTCATCGGCGGGGTGACGCGGGTGATCCCCCTCACCGGGCTCACCACACCGTTCCTCGCAGCGGGCGGATCGTCGCTCGTGGCGAACTGGATCATCGCGGCGCTCCTGCTGCGCATCTCGGACACGGTCCGCAACCAGCCGAGGCTCGTCGTATGAACCGGGAGCTCAAGCGCGTCAGCATCCTCGTGGTGCTCATGTTCGCCGTGCTGTTCGGCTCGACGAGCATCATCCAGGTGTTCCAGGTCGACAACCTCCAGGCCGACGACCGGAACGTGCGGGCGCTCTATCAGAGCTACTCGGCGCAGCGCGGGTCGCTCCTCGTCGACGGGCAGCCGATCGCGGAGAGCGTGCCGGCCGACGACGTCTACCGGTTCCAGCGTGTCTACCCCCAGGGCGAGCTCTACGCCGCGGTGACCGGCTACCTGACGCTGGGCGGCGAGCCGACCGGCATCGAGGGCGCGCTCAACGAGCGGCTCGCCGGAACCTCGAGCGCGCAGTTCCTCGACCAGCTGAACAGCATCGTCACCGGGCAGGAGCCGCAGGGCGACTCGGTCGAGCTGACCATCGACCCCGTCGTGCAGCAGGCCGCATGGGACGCGCTCGGCGACCAGCAGGGCGCGGTCGTCGCGATCGAACCGGCCACCGGCAAGATCCTCGCCCTGGTCTCGAAGCCCGGCTTCGACCCCAATCCTCTCGCCGCGCACGACGGCGAAGCGGTGGAGCAGGCCTACCAGGCCCTCCTCGAGGCGCCGGCGCAGCCCCTGCAGAACCGCGCCATCCGCGGCAGCCTCAACCCGCCCGGCTCGGTGTTCAAGCTCGTCGTCACCGCCGCGGCACTGGAGAGCGGCCAAATGACGCCCGACACGGAGTTCCCGAACCCGGTGGCGTTCCCGCTGCCCGGCACCACGGTCGACGTCACCAACTCCGGCGGCGGCCCCTGCGGTCCCGGCGAGCAGGCGACGCTCGCCACGGCGCTCCGGCTGTCCTGCAACACGATCTTCGCCCAGGCAGGAATCGCCCTCGGCGAGGAGCGGCTCGCCGACATGGCGAGCGCGTTCGGCTTCGGCCAGGATCTCGCCATCCCGACCCGTGTCGCCGAGAGCACCTACCCGCGCGGTCTCGACGACGCCCAGGTGGGCCTCTCGGCCTTCGGACAGTACGACGTGCGCACGACGCCGCTGCAGATCGCGATGGTGTCCGCCGCCATCGCCAATGGGGGGACCCTGATGAAACCGACGCTCGTGGAGCAGATCCTGACACCGGACCTCACCGTTGCGGAGGGCTTCTCCGCAGAAGAGCTCGGCAAGCCGATCAGTGCTAACACATCGGCAACGATGACCCAGATGATGGTCCAGGGCGTCGAGAACGGCGCGGCGAGTAATGCGAGAATAGACGGCGTCAGCGTGGCCGGTAAGACGGGCACGGCGGAGAACGGCGGGGACGCTCCGTACACGCTGTGGTTCACGGGTTTCGCACCCGCGGAGAACCCGCAAATCGCTGTCGCGGTCGTGGTGGAGAACGGGGGTGGGCTCGGCCAGACCGGTTTCGGTAACCGTGTCGCCGCGCCCATCGCCAAGCAGGTAATGGAAGCAGTGGTGAATCGATGAGGCCGGTGACCGGGATCACCTTCGGTGGTCGATACCAGCTCTCGAACCGCGTTGCCATCGGCGGCATGGGCGAGGTCTGGGAGGCGACGGATCTCGTCATCGGTCGCACCGTCGCGATCAAGATCCTGAAGGACGAATACCTCGGCGACCCCGGCTTCCTCGAGCGCTTCCGCGCCGAGGCCCGGCACGCCGCGCTCGTCAATCACGAGGGCATCGCCAACGTCTACGACTACGGCGAGGAGGAGGGCAGCGCCTACCTGGTGATGGAGCTGGTGCCCGGTGAGGCGCTCTCCACGATCATCGAGCGCGAGCGGGTCCTTCCCACCGACCGGGTCCTCGACATCGTCGCTCAGACGGCCTCTGCGCTGCAGGCCGCCCACGCCGCAGGTCTCGTGCACCGCGACATCAAGCCGGGCAACCTGCTCATCACCCCGGACGGCCGGGTCAAGATCACCGATTTCGGCATCGCCCGCATCGCCGACCAAGTCCCGCTCACCGCGACCGGTCAGGTGATGGGCACGGTGCAGTACCTGTCCCCGGAGCAGGCGAGCGGTCACCCGGCATCGCCGGCGACCGACATCTACTCCCTCGGCATCGTCGCCTACGAGGCCCTCGCCGGCCGCCGGCCGTTCACGGGCGAATCGCAGGTCGCCATCGCGATGGCCCAGATCAACGAGACCCCACCCGACCTGGCGTCCTCCGTGCCGGAGCCCGTGCGCAACCTCGTGCTCGCCTGCATCGCGAAGAGCCCGTCCGATCGGCCCGCCTCCGCGGCGAACCTCGCGCGCGCCGCTTCGGCGCTGCGCCGCAACGACCTCGCCGCCGCGGCCGCCGCCGTGCCCGGTGTGCTGCCACACGGGGCCTCCAGCCTGCCCACCGAGGCCGCCACCCAGCTGTTCCCAGCGCAGAACTCCCCGGCGAACCAGGCCACCACGATCCTCCCCGCGGGCGCCGGCCTCGCGGCCGGAGCGGCAACCGGCGCCGTCGCGCTGGAAGAGGACGAGGAGCGCAAGCGCAGCCCCTGGACTCTGCCGCTCATCATCGCGGTCGCGGTGCTGGCGCTCGTGCTGATCGGCGTCGTCGTCGCGCTGCTGCTCAACCCCCGCGGTGACGGCACGCCGAGCAGCCCAGCGACCACGCCGAGCGTGTCGACCACCCCGAGCGTGACGCCGTCCGTGACGCCGACTCCGAGTGCGACGCCGATCACCGTGGACGAGGCGCAGTACATCGATCGCCCGTTCGCCGACGTGGAGGCCGACCTGCAGGGCATGGGCCTCGCCGTCGCGCTGCAGGAGGGGAACGCCGCATCGACCGAGGAGCAGGCGGGCCTCGTCTACGACGTGAACCCGAACGGTAACCTCGCACCCGGCACCACCGTCACCGTCACCTACTACGCCCCGCAGGCCGCGATCCCGGCTCCGGCCGAGCCCACGCTCGTCTCCCCGACGCCGCCGATCCAGGCCGGCAGCGGCGAGAACATCAACGTACAGTGGCAGGCCTTCAACGGCTGCCCGGCGGGAACCACGCGAAGCGGCTACACCATCAACATCACGGGTGCCGACCCGTCGAGCAACGGGAGCTTCTCCCTCGGCGCCGGCCAGACGAACTACAACAACATCGCGGTGCCCGACGCGCCCAGCCAGGTGTCGGTGAACTACAGCGCCAGCTGCGGCTCGCGGACGTCGCCGGTGTCGGGCACCCTCGTCATCGAGGTCGTCGAGCCGGCTCCTGACGAGCCCGCCGACGAGTGACGGCGGAGAAGTGACGACATCGACTGGCCCGAGCCAGGTCTCCAAGGTGACCGGGCGGCTGCTCGCCGGCCGCTACCAGGTGGGCTCGCTGCTCGGCCGCGGCGGGATGGCGGACGTCTACCTCGGCACGGACATCCGTCTGGGGCGGACCGTCGCCATCAAGCTGCTCAAGTCGTCGCTCACCGGTGACCCCGCGTTCCGTGCGCGGTTCCGCCAGGAGGCGCAGGCCGCGGCCCGGATGGCGCATCCGACGATCGTCCGCGTGTTCGACGCGGGCGAGGAGATCGTGCGCGACGAGAACGGCATCGACAGCCCGGTCCCGTTCATCGTCATGGAGTACGTCGACGGCAAGCTCCTCAAGGACATCATCGCGATGGGGACCCTCGAACCGGCCGAGGCCGTACACATCGTCGACGGCATCCTCACCGCGCTCGAGTACTCGCATCGCGCAGGCGTCGTGCACCGTGACATCAAGCCGGGCAACATCATGATCACCCGCACCGGGCAGGTGAAGGTGATGGACTTCGGCATCGCGCGGGCGGTCTCCGACTCGTCGGCGACCGTGGCGCAGACGACCGCGATCCTCGGCACCGCCGCCTACTTCTCGCCCGAGCAGGCCCGCGGCGAATCGGTCGACGCACGCACCGACCTCTACTCCACCGGCCTCGTGCTGTTCGAGATGCTCACCGGCCGTCCGCCGTTCCGCGGCAACAGCCCCGTCGCCGTCGCCTACCAACACGTCAGCGAGGAGCCGCCCTCGCCGCGGTCGCTCAGCGCCAAGGTAACCCCCACCATGGACGCGGTGATCCTGCACGCCCTCACAAAGGACAAGCACGCGCGCTTCCAGAGCGCCGCCGAGTTCCGCGACGACGTTCATGCCGCCGCGAGCGGTCGGACCCCGGAGCTGCGGCTCCCCTCCAACGACCCGAGCGCGACGCTGTTCGGCGCGCGGGGGGACGAGCCGCTCAACCCTGCGCTCAAGCAGCTGGCGATGGACGACGACAGCCTCGTGCGCACGCAGACCCGGCCTCCCGCGGTCTGGGTGTGGGCCGGCATCCTCAGTGTCGCGGTCATCATCGTGTCCGTCGTGATCTGGGTGCTCACCCTCGCGCCCAGTCAGGAGTTGCCCAACCTCTCCCGCACGGTGCCGTCACTCGCGGGCTCGACCTTCGAGGAGGCCACAGCGGAACTCGCGGAGCTCGACCTCGTCGCCGTCCCGCGCTCGGAGCCGAGCGCCACAGTGGCCGAGGACCAGGTCACCCGCACCGAGCCGGACGCCGGCACGGTCGTCGAGCGCGACGTGGAGATCCAGGTATTCGTCTCGACGGGACGAGAGCAGGCCGGCGTGCCGGCCGTCGTCGGCCTCAACCAGGCCGCCGCCATCCAGGGCCTCGAGCTCGCGGAGTTCACCGTCGGCAGCATCCTCTCCGAGCACTCCCCGGATCAGCCGGACGGCGTGGTCCTCGCCACCGATCCCGCCCCGGGCACCCTGATCGAGAAGGGTGCCACCGTCAACCTGAGGGTGTCGGACGGCCTCGTCGAGGTGCCGGACGTGCGCAACCTGCCGCTGGCGGAGGCACGCGAGGTGCTGGAGGGCCCCACGCTGCGGCTCCGGGTGAGCGTGGACCGGGTCGGCGACTGCGGCGAGGCGTCGGACGTCGTCGTCACGCAGTCGCTCGCGCCCGGCACCGTCCCGCAGCGCTCGGCGATCACCATCAGCTACTGCGACGGCACCTGAGCCGGATCAGTCGCGCTTCGCGGCGAGGAGCGGGTTCAGCGCTTTGGCACGCTCGGGCGCATCCTCGAGGCCGACCACTCCCAGCCAGTTGCCGAGCATGCGGTAACCGCCCTCGGTGAGCACCGACTCGGGGTGGAACTGCACGCCGAACACGGGTGCGTCCACGTGCCGAAGACCCATGATCACGCCGCCGACCGTGCGTGATGTGATCACGAGCTCGTCCGGCACCGTGCCATCGACGACCGCGAGCGAGTGGTATCGCGTCGCGGTGAACGGCTGCGGCACGCCCGTGTAGAAGGCGCTGCCGTCGTGCTCGATGCTCGACGTCTTGCCGTGCATCAGCTCCTCGGCGTTGGTCACCACCGCACCGAGAGCCTCCGCGATCGCCTGGTGCCCGAGACAGACCCCGAGCAGCGGGATCCCCCGGTCGAGCGCGACGCGCACCGCGGGAATCGACGCCCCCGCGTCGGCGGGCTTGCCGGGACCGGGCGAGACCAGCACACCGTCGTAGCCGCTCATCCGATCGGCGAGCTCGGCCTCCGGGACCGCGTCGTTGCGCACCACGTCGGTCTCCGCACCGAGCTGGTGCAGATAGCCGTCCAGCGTGTAGACGAAGCTGTCGTAGTTGTCGAGGACGAGGATGCGGGTCATAGCCGTTCCAGTCTCGCATCCGCGGCGCACCGGCGGGGCTCGTCGCGCGGGTCGCACAGCCCGCCGTTGCTAGACTGGCGCGCATGGCACGCACCCGAGACCGGCAGGAGACCCGCGCGGAGGAGCGCGGCGACGCTCCGAACCCCGTCTGGTTTAAGCCGGTGATGTTCGGCTTCATGCTGGTCGGGCTCGCTTGGATCATCGTGTTCTACGTCAGCCAGGGAACCCTGCCGATCCCGGATCTGCAGAGCTGGAACATCCTGATCGGCTTCGGGATCGCCTTCATCGGCTTCCTGATGACCACCCGCTGGCGCTGAGCGCTCCGCTCGTGCACTCCTCCCGTCCTACGGGAGTTCCAGTTCCCGTGTCCAGTGGGCGAGGAACGCGGCGCCTGCCTCGTCGTGGATCAGGTCGCCCTCGATGATGACCCGGTAGGGCTTCTCCGGAACCCCGTCGCCCGGCCGGACGTCGACGTGAGCGACGTCGAAGCCGGCCGCGTGCAACGCATCCGCCATCTTGTAGTCGCTGCGCGAGTCGCCGATGGTGCGCCAGCGTCGCGGCAGCTCGCCGCGCTCGGCGAAGTAGGCCAGCGCGCGGTTCGCCCCGCGATCCTTGTCGAGCAGCACCGATTCGACATCGGTCGAGATGATCGTCGGATCGAGCCGGAACGGCACCTCCCCGGCGGCATCGGGCGCCTCCCGGTCGCCGTACCGGACGCCGAGGCCGGCGGAGCGCATCAGGTCGTAGGCCGCCTCGTTGAAGCGCAGCTGCTCCGGCCGGTAGCGCTCGGCCGACACCTCCGGCAGCTGCTCCACCGACACCATCGCGTGCTTGGTGTCGTCGAAGAACATCGTGTCGGCGAATTCGCGCTCGGTGAGTCGCCGGAACTCCTCCACGACGCCCGGAGGCAGCGCGACCGTGGTGTCAACGGTCAGCTCGCCGAGCCCGCGTTCGGTGATCGGTGCCCACGAGGCGCTCTTCTCGAACACCCCGAACATCCGGTCGTGCTCCATCAGCGCCGCACCGATCCCGCGCGCGAGCAGAGGCGCGACCACCTGCTCACCGACGAAGCCGTCGGAGCGTCCGGTGATGAACGCGATCGGCACGCCGGCGCCGGCCAGCCGGATGAGGTCGTCGAGGATGCTCGGGATCGCGATGGTGCGCGAAACCGGACTCGCCAGCGGTCCGTCGATGTCGAACAACAGCCCCAGGTTGCTCATCCCCACCTCGTCCTCCCCCGAATGGGGGTACAGATTCCACGAAATCGTCTGGTCAGTGCGGTCTTACACGGGTGTAATCCTCCACAGTGTTAGTACACCTGTGGATAACTCAGACGAAGGCCGGAACGAACGCGGCCGCGAGCAGAGCCACCGTGACGGCGCCCAACAGCACCGCTTGGCGGGTGCGCTGCGACCGCTTGCGCGTCTCGACGATGATCCAGGCCGCGAGCATGCCGGTGAGGAGGCCGCCCACGTGCGCCTGCCAGGAGATGCTGCGCACCACGAAGCCGATGCCGAGGTTGAGGGCGATCATGACGACGAGGCCCACCGTGTTGGCTCCGACCTTGCGCGCCACGATGAAGAACGCCCCGAGCAGCCCGAAGACCGCTCCTGAGGCGCCGACCACTCCCTGGAACGGTGCGCCGAGGTAGACGACTGCGACCGAGCCGCCGAGGGTGGACAGCGCGTATACGGCCAGGAAGCGCCCGGTGCCGATCGCGCTCTCCAGCTGCTGACCGAACATCCACAGCGCCACCATGTTGAACGCGACGTGCAGGATCAGCTGCGGCGAATGCACCAGGGCGACCGTCAGGAGGCGCCACGGCTCGAATGGCAGGCCCGTCTCGGGCAGCAGGTACGCCGGGCTGAACAGGAGCGCATCCGTGACCCGGGAGCCCGGCAGCAGCTGGCCGAGAAAGACCAGCAGCGTGGCGGTGATCAGGGCGTAGGTCGCCGAGGGCGCGAACGTGCGACGGAAGCGGCGCCAGACCCGCGCCGACCTGTCGCCGGCGGAGGTCACCGCTCGCTGATGGTGACGCCCGTGAGGAACTGCTCCTCCACCGGACGGTCGCGCGCATCGGTCTGCACACTGCCGAGGCGGTCGACGACCGCGCGCGACTCGTCGTCCGCCACCACGCCGAAGATGGTGTGGTTGCCCTGCAGCCAGGTGGTCGCGCCCGTCGTGATGAAGAACTGGGAGCCGTTGGTACCCTTGCCGCCCCGCTTGCCGGCGTTCGCCATGGCGAGGATGTACGGCTGGGTGAAGTCGAGCTCCGGCGAGATCTCGTCGTCGAACTCGTAGCCGGGGCCGCCCATGCCGGTCCCGGCGGGGTCGCCGCCCTGGATCATGAAGTTGGGGATGATGCGGTGGAACGGGACGTTCGCGTAGAGCGGGCCCTCGCCCGGTGCGCCGGTCCGGGGGTCGGTCCAAGCCTGCTCGCCCGTGGCCAGCCCGATGAAGTTCTTGACGGTCTTCGGCGCGTGGTGACCGAAGAGGTTCACCCGGATGTCGCCCTGAGTGGTGTGGAACGTGGCAACAGCCGTGTGCGTGGTCATGAATAGATCCTAAACCGCTCGCGGAAACTACCCAGGGCGCTCCCAGTGCTCTGGGTGGCAAGATGGAGGCAGAGCCGATGCAGCCCGACACGGCGCCAGCTACCTATTGGAGGCAGGAACCCATGAAGCTCTCCCGCAAGCGGAAGAAGGAGCTGCGGCGTCTGCGGAGCAGCGCCGAGGAACTCTGGCAGCAGCAGCAGGAAGTGATCGACCACGCCTCGGCGGTCGTCCGCCAGGCCTCGAAGCAGGCCAACCTGCTCACTCAGGAGCACGTGGTCCCGCGTGTGAAGACAACGTACGAGGCGCGGCTCAAGCCCGGGGTCGACAAGGCCTCCCTGGTGGGTCGAGCGGTGGCGACCGGCGTGAGCGCGAAGGTCGCGAAGGACGTCCTCCCCGGGGTGAACGGTGCGATCGCGTCCGTCCTCGGCGTGCTCGCGGCGGCCAAGGCGGGCAGCGGGCTGTTCGCCGCGCCCCAGCCGCCCAAGAAGTCCGGCCCGGGCGCCGGCACGATCGTCGCGATCGTCCTCGGTGTGCTGGCCCTGGCGGGCGTCGCCTACGCCGCTTGGCAGACGTTCCGAGCCGACGACGACCTGTGGATCGCCGACGACGAGCCCGAGGTGACCGGCACCGCCGACTCCTCGGACGTCCCGAAGGCCCCGACCGCCTGAGACGGCGCGTTCCCCGAGGGCCCTGGTGCTTCCGCACCGGGGCCTTCGTCGTCACCGCACCCGAGGGAGCACCATGCAGCCCGGCACTTACCGCCACTACAAGGGCGCGCTCTACGACGTCGTCGGGCTGGCTCGCCATTCCGAGACGGAGGAGGAGCTGGTGGTTTACCGCGCCTTGTACGGCGAGCGGGGACTGTGGGTGCGGCCCCGCGCGATGTTCGAGGAAACCGTGACCGTTGACGGCGTCCCGGTGCCGCGGTTCGCGCGGGCGGGCGGGCGCGACTGATGGCTGACGCGGTCGAGATCGCGGTCGGTGAGCGCACGGTGCGGGTGAGTTCGCCCGACCGGGTGTACTTCCCCGCGCGGGCTGAGACGAAGCTCGACCTCGTGAACTATTACCTCGCCGTCGGCGACGGGATCGTGAATTCGCTGCGGGAGCGTCCCTGCATGCTGCACCGATACCCCACCGGGGTGACCGGTGAGAAGGTGCACCAGAAGCGGCTGCCGAACGGCGCACCGCCGTGGATGGAAACGGTGCGCGTGTTCTTCCCCCGCTATCAGCGCACCGCCGACGAACTCTGCGTGACCGAGCTTGCCCAGGTGATCTGGGCGGTTCAGATGTCGACAGTCGAGTTCCATCCGTGGAACAGCCGCCGTGCGGATATGGAACGGCCGGACGAGTGGCGCATCGACCTGGATCCGATGCCGGACAGTTCCTTCGACCGGGTGCGCCGGGTGGCGCGGGTGGCGAACGAGGTGCTCGACGAACTGGGGGCCGTCGGCTGGCCGAAGACATCCGGTGGCAGCGGCATGCACATCTACGTGCGCATCACGCCCGCGCACGGCTTCGACGACGTCCGCCGTGCCGCGCTCGCGTTCGCCCGCGAGGTCGAGCGACGCGCCCCGCAGGACGCGACGACCGAGTGGTGGCGCCGCGATCGGGACCCGTCCGCCGTGTTCGTCGACTACAACCAGAACGCGCGCGATCACACGATCGCGGCCGCGTACTCCGTGCGGGGCAACCCGGAGGCCACCGTGTCGACGCCGTTCCGCTGGGACGAACTGGACGCCATCGAGCCGGGCGAGTGCACCATCGCCTCGGTGCCGCGGCGCTTTGCGGAGCTCGGTGACCTGCACGCGGGTATCGACGACGCCGTCTTCGACCTCGCGCCCCTCCTCGAGTGGGCAGACCGGGACGAGCGCGAGGGGCACGCGCCCGCGCCGGACCCCGACGACGCCTGAGGCTTCGCAACGTTCCCGCAGATACGCAACGGCGTGCGGTTGCGTTTTTGCGGGAACGTTGCGTCTATGCCCTGGGCGGCTGCAGACGAAGGACGCCGTCTGTGATGGCGCCCCGTGGAGACGAGGGGAATCGAACCCCTAACCCCCGCCTTGCAAAGGCGGTGCTCTGCCAATTGAGCTACGTCCCCGGAACCTCCGACTTTACAGGAGGAGGTGAAGGTGACCCGAGGGCCGGGTCCGAAGACGGGCCGCCGCGTCGGGCCGGCCGGAGTGCCCACAACGGTCCGCCGCGCGAGCGGCGGCGGACCAACGGACACAGTGGGGCTACGAGGACTTGAACCTCGGACCTCTTCGTTATCAGCGAAGCGCTCTAACCGCCTGAGCTATAGCCCCATTTTCAGCCGTACCAACTTTACCCCACCAGCACGGTGGGAGCTAATCGGGGACCGGTCACGCCGGCCGCGGGAGCGGCGATCACACCCTACTGGTTAGTGAAGCCGACGAGCAGGCCGCCGGTGATCTTGACACTCAAGTTGTACAGGACGGTGGCGAGGGCACCGAGCGCGGTGCCGACGATGACGTTGAGCAGGGCGATCACCAGGGTGAAACCCAGCACCTGCGCGAGGCCGAACGTCTCGGTGAGGCTGAAGCTGGTCTCCCCCGACACTTCACCGAACAGCCGGCTGAGCTGGTCGAAGATGCCGGTCTGGGCGAGCACCATCCAGATGAGGAACGTGCCGACGAGGAGCACGATGCCGAGCGCGAGCGCGACGAGGAACGACAGCTTCACTGCCGACCAGAAGTCGATATAGACCAGCTTGAGGCGGACCTGCTTGGTGCTCACCGACTTGGACGATTTCTTCGCGAGCTTCTCCGCGACACTAGTCATCATCGCCCTTCCCTGCGTCCGCCGTCTCGGCGGGCGTCTCGGCCTCGTCGGCACCCACCGCGCCCGCGTCAAGATTACGTTCAGAGTTCTTCGCAACCGCGATGATTTTGTCCTCGTCGCCGAATCGGGCGAAAACTACCCCCATCGTGTCGCGTCCCTTGGCGGGAACCTCAGCGACCGCGGAGCGCACGACCTTTCCGCCGGCGAGGACGACGAGCACCTCGTCGGTCTCCTCCACGATCAGGGCACCCGCGAGATCACCGCGCGATTCCTCGAGCTTCGCCACCTTGATGCCGAGCCCGCCGCGATTCTGCAGCCGATACTGATCCAGCGAGGTGCGCTTCGCGTAGCCGCCTTCGGTGACGACGAACACATACGCCCCCTGCTCGGCCCCGCTGCCGGACACGACGGACGCGCTCAGCAGCTCGTCATCGCCCCGGAAGTGCATGCCGATGACACCGGAGGTGCTGCGGCCCATGGGGCGCAGTGCGTCGTCGCTCGCGGTGAAGCGGATCGACATGCCCTTGCGGGACACCAGCATCAGGTCGGAGTCTTCGTCCACCAGCAGCGCCGAGACCAGTTCGTCGCCTTCCCGCAGGTTGATGGCGATGATGCCGCCGGTGCGGTTGGTGTCGTACTCGGTCAGCGCCGTCTTCTTCATGAGGCCCTGACGGGTGGCGAGCACCAGGTACTTGGCGACCTCGTAGTCGCGGATGTCGAGCACCTCCGCGATCTGCTCGTCCGGCTGCAGCGCGAGCAGGTTGGCCACGTGCTGGCCCTTCGCGTCGCGCCCGCCTTCCTGCACCTCGTAGGCCTTGGCGCGGTACACGCGCCCCTTGTCGGTGAAGAACAGCAGCCAGTGGTGTGTGGTGGTGACGAAGAAGTGCTCGACGACGTCGTCCGCGCGCAGCTGCGCGCCGCGCACGCCACGTCCACCGCGGTGCTGCTGACGGTAGTTGTCGCTGCGCGTGCGCTTGATGTAGCCGCCGCGAGTGATGGTGAGCACCATCTCCTCTTCGGGGATGAGGTCCTCGATGCTCATGTCTCCGCCGTAGCCGAGGAGGATCTCGGTGCGGCGCTCGTCGCCGAACTTGTCCACGATCTCGGCGAGCTCTTCGCTGATGATCGAGCGCTGGCGGCCGGGCTTGGCGAGGATGTCCTGGTAGTCGGCGATCAGGCGCTCGAGCTCGGCGGCCTGGTCGATGATCTTCTGGCGCTCCAGGGCGGCGAGCCGGCGCAGCTGCAGGCCGAGGATCGCGTTCGCCTGGAGCTCGTCGACCTCGAGCAGCACGATCAGGCCGTCGCGCGCCTCGTCGGCGGTGGGCGACCGGCGGATGAGCGCGATGACCTCGTCGAGCGCGTCGAGAGCCTTCAGATAGCCACGCAGGATGTGGGCGTCGGCCTCGGCCTTGCGCAGCCGGTACTGGGTGCGCCGGACGATGACCTCGATCTGGTGCTCCACCCACAGCGAGATGAAGCCGTCGAGGGGCAGCGTGCGCGGGATGCCGTCGACGATGGCGAGCATGTTGGCGCCGAAGTTGTCCTGCAGCTGCGTGTGCTTGTAGAGGTTGTTGAGAACGACCTTGGCGACCGCGTCGCGCTTGAGGACGATGACGAGGCGCTGACCGGTGCGGCCGGAGCTCTCGTCGCGGATGTCGGCGATGCCGGCGATCTTCTGATCCTTGACGAGCTCGGCGATCTTGATCGCCAGGTTGTCCGGGTTCACCTGGTAGGGCAGCTCGGTGACCACGAGGCAGCTGCGGCCCTGAATCTCCTCGACGTTGACCACGGCGCGCATCGTGATGGAGCCTCGTCCGGTGCGGTAGGCGTCCTGGATGCCCTTGGTGCCGAGGATCTGCGCGCCGGTCGGGAAGTCGGGGCCCTTGATGCGCTGCAGGAGCGCCTCGAGAAGCTCTTCGCGGTTGGCGTCCGGGTGCTCGAGCAGCCACTGCGCGCCGGACGCCACCTCGCGGAGGTTGTGCGGCGGTATGTTGGTGGCCATCCCGACCGCGATGCCGACGGAGCCGTTCACGAGCAGGTTCGGGAAGCGTGCGGGCAGCACGACCGGCTCACGCGTGCGACCGTCGTAGTTGTCCTGGAAGTCGACGGTGTCCTCGTCGATGTCGCGGACCATCTCGAGGGCGAGGGGCGCCATCTTCGTCTCGGTGTACCGTGCGGCGGCCGCGCCGTCGTTGCCCGGCGAGCCGAAGTTGCCCTGGCCGAGCGCGAGCGGGTACCGCAGGCTCCACGGCTGGACGAGGCGGACGAGGGCGTCGTAGATGGCGCTGTCACCGTGCGGGTGGTACTGCCCCATCACTTCGCCGACGACGCGCGCGCACTTGCTGAACGCGCGGTCGGGCCGGTAGCCGCCGTCGTACATGGCGTACACCACGCGGCGGTGCACCGGCTTCAAGCCGTCGCGGACGTCGGGCAGAGCGCGCCCGACGATGACGCTCATCGCGTAGTCCAGGTAGGACCGCTGCATCTCGAGCTGCAGGTCTACCTGCTCGATCTTGTCCATCGGTTTCCTCAGGTGTGGAGGGCTTGTGGAGAACGTGCGGGCGCCGGACGGCTGTCATTCCCCCGCCGGCATGCACCGGCCGGAGGAGCGATCAGATGTCGAGGAACCGAACGTCCTTGGCGTTGCGCTGAATGAAGCTGCGACGGGATTCCACGTCCTCGCCCATCAGCGTGGAGAAGATCTCGTCGGCGGCGGCCGCATCCTCGAGGGTGACCTGGCGGAGGGTCCGGGTCGCGGGATCCATCGTGGTGTCCCACAGCTCCTTGTAGTCCATCTCGCCGAGGCCCTTGTAGCGCTGGATGCCGTTGTCCTTGGGGATCCGCTTGCCCTGGGCGACGCCGTCGGCGAGGAGCGCGTCGCGCTCGCGATCGCTGTAGACGTAGTCGTGCGGCGAGTTCGTCCACTTGAGCCGGTACAGCGGGGGCTGGGCGAGGTAGACGTAACCCATGTCGATCAGGCCGCGCATGTAGCGGAAGAGGAGCGTGAGCAGCAGGGTCGTGATGTGCTGGCCGTCGACATCGGCGTCGGCCATCAGGATGACCTTGTGGTACCGCGCCTTGTCGGCGTTGAAGTCTTCGCCGATGCCGGTGCCGAACGCGGTGATCATCGACTGCACCTCGGCGTTCGCGAGCGCCCGGTCGAGCCGCGCCTTCTCCACGTTCAGGATCTTGCCGCGCAGCGGGAGGATCGCCTGGTGGATCGGGTCGCGCCCGGTGCCTGCCGAGCCGCCGGCGGAGTCGCCCTCCACCAGGAAGATCTCGGAAACCTTCGGGTCCTTGCTCTGACAGTCCTTGAGCTTGCCGGGCATACCGCCGCCCTCGAGGAGGCCCTTGCGCCGCGCGGTCTCGCGGGCCTTGCGCGCGGCCATCCGAGCGGTCGCCGCCTGCAGCGCCTTCCGGATGATCTCCTTGGCCTGCACGGGGTTGCGTTCGAACCAGTCGCCGAGCTGGTCACCGGTCACGCGCTGCACGAACGCCTTCGCCTCGGTGTTGCCGAGCTTGGTCTTCGTCTGGCCCTCGAACTGCGGCTCGCCGAGCTTCACCGAGATGACGGCGGTGAGGCCCTCGCGGACGTCGTCCCCGGAGAGGTTGTCATCCTTCTCCTTGAGGATGCTCTTCTCGCGCGCGTAGCGGTTCACGAGCGTCGTCAGCGCCGCACGGAAGCCCTCCTCGTGCGTGCCGCCCTCGTGCGTGTTGATCGTGTTCGCGTAGGTGTGGACGCTTTCGGTATAGCCCGTCGTCCACTGCATGGCGACCTCGAGCGAGATGCGCCGCTCCTTGTCCTCCGACTCGAACGCGATGATGTCGGGGTTCACGACCTCCGCGCGCTTGGACGAGTTGAGGTACTCGACGTAGTCGACCAGACCGTTCTGGTACAGGAAGACGTTGCTGAGCGGCTTCTTGTCGTCGCCCTGCTCGGCCGTGCCCTGCTCGGGATCGGTGTCATCGGCCGCCGAGCGTCGCTCGTCGGTGAGGGTGATCTTCAGGCCCTTGTTGAGGAACGCCATCTGCTGGAAGCGGGTGCGCAGCGTCTCGTAGTCGAACTCGACGGTCTCGAAGATCTCGTCGTTCGGCCAGAAGGTGATCGTGGTGCCGGTCTCGTCGGACGCCTCACCCTGTTCGAGCGGCGCCATGGGAACTCCCGACTGGAAGCTCTGGCGCCAGACGGAGCCCTGACGGCGGACCTCGACGTCCAGCCGGGTGGAGAGCGCGTTGACGACGGAGCTGCCCACTCCGTGCAGGCCGCCGGAGACCGCATAGCCGCCGCCGCCGAACTTGCCGCCGGCGTGCAGCACGGTGAGGACGACCTCGACCGTCGAGCGCTTCTCAATCGGGTGGATGTCGACCGGGATACCGCGCCCGTTGTCACGCACGCGGACGGAGCCGTCGGCCCGGATGTGTACGGCGATGTCGTCGCAGTAGCCGGCGAGCGCTTCATCGACGGAGTTGTCGACGATCTCATAGACGAGGTGGTGAAGCCCCCGCGGACCGGTCGAGCCGATGTACATCCCGGGCCGCTTGCGCACTGCCTCGAGACCCTCGAGCACCTGGATATCGCTCGCCCCGTAGCTGTCATCCGGCATGCGCGTATTCATGTCTGTCATAGATGTGTCCCTGGCTCCCGCCGGTAGGACTCGATTCTACCGCACCGGCGCGTCGCGAGAGGCGGAAACGGCCCTCTGCGGCCCGATCCGGACGGCGGACAACGGATTTGTCCGGCTACCCGTAGGTATCGCGCGGACCACGCCCTGGAATCGATCTGGGGCCACGTTTCCAGGTGGGGGCCCCCGGCCCGGAAAAGCTGACGTTCCCGATGCCCGCCTCCGGGTAGCGCTGCGCGATGCGCGTGAGGATCTCCGTGCGCATCAGTCGCAGCTGCGTCGCCCAGGCGGTCGAATCGCAGTCCACCCGCAGGATTCCGTCCTCCACAGCGGTCGGAGTGGAGTGCGCCGCGGTCTCCGGACCGGCGATCTCGTGCCACGCCGTCATCAGATCCGACTGGGCCAGGGTGGAATCCCAGCCCATCGCGCCGGTGAGACCGGCGAGGCTCTGACCGAGGGTCTGCGGGTCCCGGCCCGCGCCGAACGGCATCGACTCCCCTTCGCCCGGGGTGCGCCGGCGCTTCGTGCGGCGGCCGAGCGGCGCCTTCGCTCCGCCGAACGCGGCGCGCAGCCGCAAGTACACGCTCCGCGCCTCCTCGACGACGTCCTCATCGTCCCGTCTCACGACGCCTCCTCGCCGAGGTCTCCGAGCACTTCGCCTGCCTGGATCCGCACCATGTTGGTCCGCAGCTGCTCGGGCACATCCTCCGCGACGGCCGACGTGATCAGCACCTGCTCATAGCCGCCGATCGCATCGGCGAGCCGCCGACGCCGCGGCGCATCGAGTTCGGCGAACACGTCGTCGAGGATGAGCACCGGGTCTCCGGCGCTCGACTCAGCCCGCAGCAGCTCGGCTGCGGCGAGCTTCAGCGCGAGCGCGAACGACCAGGATTCGCCGTGGCTGGCGTAGCCCCGCGCCGGGAGCCCGTTCAACTCGAACAGCACATCGTCGCGGTGCGGTCCGACGAGGGTGAGGGCCCGCTCGAGCTCCCGCGGTCGCGCCGCCGCCAGTGCGGCGGCGAACCGCTCACGGAGCTCGGTGAGGGTGAGCGCCGTGTCCGCCCGCTCGCCGCCCTCATCATCCGAGTCCGCGCGCCCCGACAGGATGCTGAGCTGCCCGGTGAGGCGCGGGCCATGGTCGGCGTCGACGATCGCCCGATAGGCGGCCTCGACGTGCGGGCGCAGGTCATCGATCAACTGCAGCCGGGCGGCCAGGATCTGCGCGCCGAACTCCACGAGTCGCTCGTCCCACACGTCGAGCGTGCTCAGCGATCCCGCGCGGGCGCCGGTCGATCGCGCGCTCTTCAGCAGGGTGTTGCGCTGCCGCAGCGAACGGTCGTAGTCGGCCACCACCCCGGCGAGCCGGGGCGTGCGCAGTACGAGCAGCTCGTCGAGGAAGCGGCGCCGACCGGACGGGTCGCCGCGCACGAGGGCGAGATCCTCCGGCGCGAACAGCACGCTGGAGAAGTAGCGCGGGAGTTCGCGGACCTTCGCCGGTGACCGAGCGACCTGCGCCTTGTTGGCGGCCGCCGCGTTGATCTGCAGCTCGACGAGAATCTCGCGGCCGCCGTGACCGAGCAGCGCACGCACGATCGCGGCGTCGGCGCCACGGCGCACCAGTGCGAGATCGCTGGACACCCGGTGCGAGCCGAGCGTGCTCAGGTAGCCGAGCGCCTCGACGAGGTTGGTCTTCCCCTGGCCGTTGCGGCCGACGAGGACGTTCACCCCGTCGGCGAACTCCAGGTCGGCCTCCCGATAATTCCGGAAGTCCACGAGGTTCAGTCGCCGGACGTGCACGCCCCGCCCCCGGATCAGCCGTCGGCGCTCGGCTTGACCGCGTGGCCGCCGAACTGCTGACGAAGTGCCGCGACCGCCTTCATCGCCGGCGACTCGTCCTGGCGCGACACGAACCGGGCGAAGATCGAGGCGGAGATGGTCGGGACCGGGACGGCGTGCTCGATCGCCTCTTCGACGGTCCAGCGCCCCTCGCCGGAGTCGGCGACATAGCCCTCGATCTTCTCCAACTCGGGGTCCTGGTCGAGCGCGCGGACGAGCAGCTCGAGCAGCCACGACCGGACGACGGTGCCCCGCTGCCACGCCTTGAAGGTGCCGGGGACATCGGTGATCAGGTCGCTGCGCGCCTCGAGCAGTTCGAAGCCCTCGGCGTATGCCTGCATGAGCGCGTACTCGATCCCGTTGTGCACCATCTTCGCGTAGTGCCCCGCGCCGACCGGGCCGACGTGGACGAAGCCCTCCTCGCGGGGTCCCTCCGGGCGGAGGGCGTCGAAGACGGGCATCGCGCGCTCGATGCTGTCGTCGGCGCCGCCCACCATCAGGCCGTAGCCGTTCTGGTGACCCCAGATACCGCCCGAGACGCCGGCATCCACATACTCGATGCCCTTGACCGCCAACTGCTCCGCGTGCCGGAAGTCCTCGGTGAACTTCGAGTTGCCCCCCTCGATGACGAGGTCCCCGGGCTCGAGGTGCTCGGCCAGCGCGGTGATCACGGAATGGGTGGTGTCGCCGGCGGGGACCATCGACCAGATGATGCGCGGCGCGGAAAGCGCGGCCACCATGTCGCCGATCGAGCCGGCGTCCGAGACCTCGGGATTGCGGTCGTAGCCGACCACCTCGATCCCGGCCTCACGGAGGCGGATGCGCATGTTGTTGCCCATCCGGCCGAGGCCGACGAGTCCCATCTGCATGACGGTGTTCCTTCCGGGTCGCGACGCCGGGTCAGCGCAGCAGCAGGTTGGGCTGCAGGAGGTAGCGGTAGTCGTCCGACGCTGCCTTGTCCTTGCTCGACTGGCTCGTGATCAGCACGGGGCCCGGCTTGTTGGGGTTCTCGGTCTTCGTGAAGGCGATGCGCACGAACTCCGAGTGCACGGCGCCGAGACCGTCGAGCAGGAACTGCGGCTTCAGCGACACCACGGTGTCGCCGCCGGTCAACAGCGCATCGATGCTCTCGGACGCCTGCGCCTGCTCGGAGCCGATCGCCTCGAGGGTGAGGCCGTCGAGGCTGAAGCTGTAGCGCAGGGCCGCCTCCCGCTCGAGGACGAGTTGCACGCGGCGGGTCGCCTCGATGAGCTCAGCGGTGTTCATCACCGCGTAGTTCTCGACATTCTCGGGGAAGAGGCGCCGAACCGGGGGGAAGTTGCCCTTGATGAGCAGCGACGTCACGGTGCGCTTGTCAGAGCTGAACGCAATCAATTCGCGGTCGTCCGAGCCGGTGATGGCCACGGCGATGGTGCCGCTCGAGCCGAAGGTGCGGCCGATCTCCTGCAGCGTGCGCGCCGGCACCAGCGCCGTGATGGTCGCATCGCTCGACGCCGCCGACTCCCACGGGATGCCGCGGACGGCGACCCGGTAGCGGTCGGTGGCGACGAGGCTGAGGCTGTCGCCGGTGATCTCGAGCTGCACGCCGGTGATCACCGGGGTGACGTCGTCGCGGGAGGCGGCCACGGCCACCTGGGCGACGGCGGCGGAGAAGACATCTGCGGGAACCCGTCCGGTCGCCTCGGCGACGGTGGGCAGGTTCGGGTACTCCTCGACGGGCATGCTCAGCAGGGTGAACCGCGCGGATCCCGCGCGGACGACGATGCGCGACTCTTCCGAGAAGACCTCGACCGGAGCGGCTGCGGGGAGCCGGCTGGCGATGTCAGCGAGCAGGCGGCCGGAGACGAGCGCGCGACCCTCCTCTGCCACCTCTGCGCTGATCTCGGTCCGCGCCGACACCTCGTAGTCGAAGGACGACAGCGTCAGACCGGTGGAAGTCGCTTCGAGGAGCACACCGCTCAGGATCGGGAGGGTCGTCCGCTGGGGCAGCAGCTTGACGGCGAAGGAGACGGCCTCGCTGAACACGTCCCTGTTCGCTTGAAACCTCACGTAAGTCCCCTGTCTGTTTGCGGTCTGCACAGGCTAGCGGATGCCCGGTTACAGGCGCTTCGGCGGTCCGTCCCCTCCCCCAAGGTTGTCGAGGGCAGAGGAAGAAGGAAATTTAACTAACACTGTTAACGGGTGTGGACGATGTGAGTAACCGGCCCGATGCCAGTCGGCGAGCGGGAACTACAACCGTGCAAGATGTGGGGCGGCTGTGTGACCCGTACGGGGGGCGGTGTGTCCGAGCCGGCCGCGCCGAGGCGGCATCTCACAACAACCGGGCGTTTGTCCCCACCTCGGGGGTGTGTCGTCCCCTGGTTCTCCACAGCTTGTCCCCAAGTGTGCAGAACCATGCCGGGAGCGGAATAGTTGCGGCGCACCTGTGGAACCCCTCCGCAATTCGGCGGAAATCGACTATTTGCCGACCTGACCTGGAGATCTGCGTATTGCAGACGTGCCGCCGACGGAATCGACCCCGGCTGGACCTGGCAGAACGCCGGGAGGTGTACCAACAGGGGTGGAGAAGGCTGGGGATAACTAGGGGTCAGCCGCGGGTGTAGCGGTGGTTCTGCTTGATCCGGCTCGTCAGCTCGGTCACCTGGTTGTAGATCGAGCGTCGCTCCTTCATGAGCTCGCTGATCTTCTTGTTGGCATACATCACGGTCGTGTGGTCGCGCCCGCCGAACAGCTGGCCGATCTTCGGCAGCGACAGGTTGGTGAGCTCGCGGCAGAGGTACATCGCGATCTGCCGGGCGGTGGCTATCGCCTGCGAGCGGGACGCCCCGT
Source organism: Naasia sp. (assembly GCA_025463675.1). GTDB lineage: Bacteria > Actinomycetota > Actinomycetes > Actinomycetales > Microbacteriaceae > Naasia. The sequence continues at coordinate 79,032 of JAODAX010000029.1, forward strand.
ACAGGTCGTCGACGCTCAGCTTGAAGTAGTCCGCGGTGTGATTGATGATGTCGACCGGCGCGATGACGTTGTCCTCGTCGAGCGTGATCAGGTCCTTGAGCACGGTCTGGACGAGGGCCATGTCGACCGGGGTCCGGTTGAGGCTGGCGAAGGCTGTCACGCGGATGAGAGTGCCTTCGAGTTCCCGGATGTTGCTCGACACCTTCGACGCCATGAACTCGAGGATGTCGTCGGGCACCTGCAGCTTGTCGTTCTGCGCGCGCTTGCGCAGAATCGCGATGCGTGTCTCCAGATCGGGCGCCTGCACATCGGTGATGAGACCCCACTCGAACCGGGAGCGCATCCGGTCCTCGAACCCGGTCAGCTGCTTCGGCTGGAGGTCGCTCGTGATGACCAGCTGCTTGTTGTGGTCGTGCAGCGTGTTGAAGGTGTGGAAGAACGCCTCCTGGGTGGAGTCCTTCCCCTGCAGGAACTGGATGTCGTCGATCAGCAGGACGTCGATGTCGCGGTAGCGGGCCTGGAACAGCGAGGCCTTGTTGGCGGCGATCGAGTTGATGAAGTCGTTGGTGAACTCCTCGGAGCTCACATAGCGCACGCGGATGCCCGGGTAGAGGCTCATCGCGTAATGGCCGATGGCGTGCAGCAGGTGCGTCTTGCCCAGCCCGGACTCCCCATAGATGAAGAGAGGGTTGTAGGCCTTCGCCGGCGATTCGGCCACCGCGACCGCCGCCGCATGGGCGAACCGGTTGGAGGCCCCGATCACGAAGTTGTCAAAGCTGTACTTCGGGTTCAGCCGGGTCTCCGCCCGTGACCCGGCGGCCGGGAGGTCGGTCACCGACGCGAGCGGTGCCTCGATGTAGCCGGGCGACGCGCCCTGCGGAGCCGGGCCGGCGAGGTGCGGGGCGGTTCCACCGTACGGGGGCGCCGGCTCGTCCTCGTCGTCGTCGTCCTCCGGGGGCGCGTCGGCGATGTCCGGGTTGACGACGATCGCGAAGTTGGCGACCCCGAGCGACGGGTCGAGGGCGCCGATCGCGCTGAGGAGAGGCATGCGCATGCGCTGCTCGAGCATCCCCCGGGTGAAGTCGTTCGGCACCTCGAGGTAGATGGTGCCGGCCATGACGCCCTTGGGCTCGACGAGGTTGAGGAAGCCGCGAAGCTGCGGGGTGATCCGATCGTCCGCCTGCAGCGCCGCCAGAACGGACTGCCAGACCTGCCGGATTTCTGCCACCTCTGCCACTCGCGCCTTCGTTCAGCCGCTGCGAAGCGGTCGGGTCCCGGGACCGGGGCCACTCCCGGTGGGAGGGTCCTGCTGCCCGCGCGGGTGCGCGGCGGCTGGCTTCTCACGGTAATTCCGTTCGTGAGCCTTATCAAATCCCCTGTGGAGAATACGGTGGAAAGTGTGGAGAGTCGGTCCGTGCCACCCCGGCCAGGTTTGACCAGCGCCTCCGCGGCACGTACCTTTAAGCAGTTGCCCGCGGCCTACCGCCGTGTTCTCGTCGGTCGAGCCGGCACATCTCTCTTCTTCTCCCTCGGAGCATCGTCATGAGCAAGCGCACCTTCCAGCCGAACAACCGCCGCCGCGCCAAGGTGCACGGCTTCCGTCTGCGCATGCGCACCCGTGCCGGTCGCGCCATCCTCTCGGCACGCCGCGCCAAGGGCCGCACCGAACTCTCCGCGTAGGTGCTCCCGCGGGCCAACCGCGTCGTGAGCGCGGCCGACTATCGCAGGATCGTGCGGAAGGGCCGGCGTGTGTCCGGTCGTGCGACGGTCGCCTACGTCGACCGACTCACCCCCGGCGAACCCGCGCGCTTCGGCTTCATCGTCAGCAAGGCGGTGGGCGGAGCAGTCGTCCGCAACCGCGTCCGCCGGCGCCTCAAGGCGGCGAGCTTCGCGCTGCTCGACGCCGCTCCCGAGCGGGCGGTGGTCTTCCGTGCGCTCCCCTCCGCAGCGACCGCGGAGTGGCAGGAGCTGCGCGCCGACGTGGTCGCCGCGGTGGGTTCCCGCCGGTGACCGCCCTTCGGTGGCTCCTCTACCTGCCCCGCAACGCCGTGGTGGTGCTCCTTCGCATCTACCGTGCGGTCGTCTCCCCGTTGTACGGGGAGGTGTGCCGGTACTATCCCTCCTGTTCGCGCTACGGGTTGGAGGCGGTGCAGGAGCACGGCGTCGTCATCGGGGGTGGTCTCACCGTCGCACGGATCTGCCGGTGTCACCCGTGGGCGCGAGGCGGCATCGATGATGTGCCCCGGCGTCCCCGACGGCGCTCCCGGCTCACCGACTTCGGCTTCGTGATCCCGGTTCCGGCCGGACAGGAATCCGCGTCCTCTTCCGATCGAAAGGCCTGACCAGTGTTCGATTTCATCGGCGCCATCCTCTGGCCCATCAAGTGGGTCATCGAGGCCATGATGGTCGGCTTCCACACGCTGTGGACAGCGGTGGGCCTCGACCCGGACGCTGGCCTCACCTGGGTGCTCTCCATCGTCGGCATGGTGCTCGTGGTGCGCGCCGCGCTGATCCCTCTCTTCGTGAAGCAGATTCGCAGTCAGCGCAAGATGCTCGAGGTCGCTCCCGAGCTCAAGAAAATCCAGGACAAGTACCGCGGCAAGCGCGACCAGTTCTCCCGGGAGGCGATGTCCCGCGAGACGATGGCGCTGTACAGCAAGCACGGCACCAACCCGCTCAGCTCGTGTCTCCCGCTGCTGATTCAGATGCCGATCTTCTTCGGCCTGTTCTCGGTGCTCAACGACGCCCAGCAGGACAAGGCCGGCGTCGGCCTGCTCACCAAGGGCCTCGCCGACTCGTTCGCGAACTCCGAGTTGTTCGGCGCACCGCTCCGCAGCACGTTCATCGCCCAATTCAATGAGCTGACGGGCGGCGGTAACCCGAACGCCTACGTCATGATCCTGGCGGCGGTCATGGTGCTCATCATGACGGCGACGCAGTTCATCACCCAGCTGCAGATCATGGCGAAGAACATGTCGCCCGAGGCGAAGAACAGCCCGATGTTCCGGCAGCAGAAGATTCTGCTTTACATCCTGCCGATCGTCTTCGCCGTCTCTGGCGTCGCCTTCCCGCTCGGCGTGATGTTCTACTGGCTCACCTCCAACATCTGGACGATGGTGCAGCAGTTCATCGTCATCCGGAACATGCCCACCCCCGGCAGCGAGGCGGCGAAGGCACGCGAGGCGCGGCTCGCCAAGAAGGGCAAGCTGCCCGAGCAGCAGCAGGGCGCCCTGTCGGCAGAGCCAGAAGTGAGAAAGCCGGCTCAGCGGCAGCAGCCGGTGAGCAAGAATCGCGCGAAGAAGACGGGAGGCCGGTCATGAGCACCGAGCACGCCGAGCCCACTCAGGAGCCGACCGACGTCGTCATCGACATCGGCCAGGTCGCCGCCGCTCCCAGCGACGACGAGTCGCTGCAGGATGAGGGCGACATCGCCGCGGACTACATCGAGGAGCTGCTCGACATCTGCGATCTCGACGGAGACATCGACATCGAGAGTGCGGACGGCCGGACTCGGATTACCGTGGCTGCTGCCGGCGACAGCAATGTGCGCGTCCTGGCCAATGCCGAGGCGGTCGCGGCGCTGCAGGAGCTGACCCGGCTCGCCGTCCAGGCGAAGACCGGCGGTTTCTCGCGCCTCATCCTCGATATCGGAGGCACTCGGGAGGTCCGCCAGCGGGAACTGGCGGAGATCGTCGCCGCTGCCCAGGTTCTGCTTGATGCGGGTGCCAGCCGGCACGACCTGGAGCCGATGTCGTCCTACGAGCGTAAGCTCGTCCACGATCTGGCCGCGGAGCGCGGGCTCTCGTCGCACTCCGAGGGCGAAGGTCGCGACCGGCACACGGTGATCACGCGCGCGTGAGCGTTGCACGTGAAACGGCCGAGGCCGAACCGGCCGTAGCCGCGGAGCTGTTCGGTCCGCGTATCGCGCTCGCTCGCCGGTACGTCGAGGACCTGATCGAGCGCGGCGAACAGCTCGGTCTCATCGGTCCACTCGAGCTTCCGCGTATCTGGACCCGGCACGTCGTCAACTCGGCGCTTCTCGCGCCCCTCCTGTCCGGTCGTGTCGGCGATGTGGGAAGCGGCGCAGGACTGCCGGGGATCGTGCTCGCCATTGCTCGGCCCGACCTTGAGTTCGTCCTCATCGAGCCGATGGAACGCCGGACCGCCTGGCTCGAGGAGCAGCGCGCGGAGCTCGGGCTCGACAACGTCACCGTGCTTCGATCCCGCGCGGAGGAAGCGCCGACGCGTTCGCTCGACGTGGTGACGGCTCGTGCGGTCGGCGCGCTGTCGAAGCTCATCCCCCTGACCGCCCGGCTCGCGGTGCCGGGCGGAGAGCTCATCCTCATGAAGGGCGCGAGCGTCGACCAGGAGCTCGACAAGGCCGCGAAGGCGATCCTCGACCACCATTTGTCCGACGTGCGTGTCGAGGTTCTCGGTACCGGTATGGCGACGGAGCCCACCCGGGTCTTCCGGGCTACAGTGAATTGACCCCGCGGCGGACCTCTTCCGCCCCTCCCCCGCTGGTCGGGTCCACCACCGAAGGTTGCACGTGAAACAGCATGATGCACCGTCGCCCGCGGCGACGCCTGCGCAGTTCGACGCGACGACTCCCCTCGCCCGGGAGATTGCCGACCTCACGCGTCGGCGTCACGCGCTGCAGGTGACCAGCCTCCCCCGGCCGGTTGAGACTCGGGTGTTCACGGTCGCGAACCAGAAGGGCGGGGTCGGCAAGACGACCACCACCGTCAACCTCTCCGCTGCGCTGGCTCGATCGGGCATGCGTGTCCTGGTCATCGACCTTGACCCTCAGGGCAACGCGTCCACCGCACTCGGGGTCGAGCACCGGGCAGAGACGGCCAGCGTCTACGACGTGATCATCGGTGAAACGGCCATGGCCGAGGTGGTGCAGTCGAGTCCGGAGTTCCCCACCCTGTTCTGCGTGCCGGCAACGATCCACCTCGCTGGTGCGGAAATCGAGCTGGTATCACTCGTTGCGCGCGAGCAGCGGCTGCGCACCGCGCTCGACGAGTTCCTGTTATCGGAGGCCGACCGCTTCGACTACGTCTTCATCGATTGCCCCCCGTCGCTCGGCCTGCTCACCATCAACGCCTTTGTCGCGGCCCGCGAGGTGCTCATCCCCATCCAGTGCGAGTACTACGCGCTCGAAGGGCTGAGCCAACTGCTGCGCAACATCCAGTTGATCGAGCGGCACCTGAATCCGACGCTCAAGGTGTCCACCATCCTGCTCACCATGTACGACAGCCGCACCAACCTGGCCAACCAGGTGGCCCAGGATGTGCGCAACCACTTCCCGCAGGAGACCCTCGCCACGCTGATCCCGCGCTCGGTGCGGATCTCCGAGGCGCCGAGCTACGGGCAAAGCGTCATCAGCTACGACACAAATTCCGCCGGGTCGCTCTCCTACCTGGAGGCGGCCGCCGAGATCGCACACCGGGGAGCACAGATCTGATGCCAGCACCGAAGAGAACCGGACTCGGCCGGGGCATCGGCGCCCTCATCCCCGTCACTGACGAGGGCGCTTCGCGCCCCGTGGACGTGTTCTTCCCGAACGGTGGCAGCGACGGGTCCAACAGCGGATCCAGCAACGGCGGCGGTGCCCCTTCGAGCGCCGCACCGGCACCCGGCCGCCTCGTCGATGTGCCCGGAGCACGACTCGCGAGCATCGCGCTCGATGACATCGTGCCCAACCCCCGTCAGCCCCGTACCGAGTTCGATACGGATGCGCTGGAGGAACTCGTGGTCTCCATCCGCGAGAACGGTGTGCTGCAGCCGATCGTGGTGCGCCCCGCGCCCGCCGGCTCGGCCGCGCCCTACGAACTCGTCATGGGTGAGCGCCGCCTGCGCGCCTCGAAGCGCGCCGGCCTGTCGAGCATCGCGGCCGTAGTGCGGGAGACCGAAGACGACGCGATGTTGCAGGACGCGCTGCTGGAGAACCTGAACCGGTCGCAGCTGAACCCGCTCGAGGAGGCCTCCGCCTACCAGCAGCTCCTCTCCGACTTCGGAATCACTCACGAGCAGCTGGCGACGCGGATCGGGCGGTCCCGCCCCCAGATCAGCAACACGATCCGGCTCCTGAAGCTGCCCGCCCCCGTCGCGAACCGGGTCGCCTCCGGCGTGCTCACCGCCGGCCACGCGCGAGCCATCCTGTCCCTCACCGATGAGGACGAGATGCAGCGGCTAGCGGACAAGATCGTCAACGAAGATCTGTCCGTTCGCGCCGCCGAGTCGATCGCCAGCGCCAAGTCCCCCTCGAAGCGCGCCAAGGCGTCCTCGGGCCGGCGCCACGAGCACCTCGACGACATCGCGGAGCGGCTCGGCGACCGGCTGGACACCCGCGTCAAGATCTCGCTGGGCGCAAGCAAAGGCCAGCTGGTCATCGACTTCGCGACCATCGCCGATCTCAACCGGATCCTGGGCGAGTTGGGCGACAAGGGCTTCGCCGGCAGCTGAGGATCCACGGGGAACAGGGGCGGCGGCGCAGGGACGACGCCGCGGCCAGTCGCGCAGGTGGGCAGGTCGCGTCCGCTGCCCGCTCGCTTCTTGCTGGTTCAGGAGCCGGCCGCCGCGTCCAAGCCGACTCCCGAAAAGCGCGGTTTCCCTGGTCGGCCCGTGGATTACCTTCGACGGGATGTCGGTGGTCCCCGGTACTTTCGCGGTACCGAATCAGGGCAGGGGGTGACCATCGTGACGACCGATTTCTCCCCGTTCGATGGCCGTCCGACCCAGTCCGGGTGGGCGCACGCGTTGGCCGAGCTGGAGATCATCGAGGAGGTGGCGCGGTACGCGATCGCGCAGCGCTACCGGTATGTGGCGGGGGCGTGGCGGCTGTGCGCGGGCAAGGTCGGCCCAAGAACCCAAGACCGTGGCGCTCACGTGGACCTCATCCTGGGGACGGTTGACGACGACGGACCCGGCGATGGCACTACCGGGCGCGGACCCGCGCGCGGATACCGCGGGCCAGTGGGCGTCGCCCGACGCCGGCGCTCCCAGCCCTTCTGGGAGGGCCCGATCTCGCGAGGTCCCTGTGCGGCCGTCGCAGGCGGTGTCTCGGAACGACGTTCCACGTGGAACGCTACGCGGGCGGCCCCTCGATTGCCGCGGTCGCCAGTGCAGAGTAAACGGCTCCTAAGTCCTCCCCGCCGGCGAGAATTCCCTGCGGCAGCAGCGACGTCTCCGTGTACCCAGGGATGACATTGACGTCGAAGAACCAGGCAGTCCCGGCCTCATCGACCACCATGTCCACTCGCGAGACGTGCCGGAGCCCCATCGCCCGGTGGACCAGAAGGGCCAGTTCTGCGGCGGCGCCTGCCGCTGCATCGCTCAGCCGCGCCGGGGCGAAGAACCGAGTCTCCCCCGCGTTGTAGCGGGCCGCATAGTCGTAGTCGCCGCTCTCCGGCACGATCTCAACCGCCGGCAGCGCCCGCGGCCCATCGCCGGTGTCGAGGACCCCCACCGCCACCTCCGTGCCCGACACGAAGTGCTCCACAATCGCGTCGTCTCCGTACGTGTACGCATCGACCATCGCTCGCGCCAAGGCATCCGGCTCCCGGACAACGGTGACACCCTGAGCCGACCCGCCGCGCGACGGCTTCACGACCACCGGAAGCGGGAACGACGCACGAACCGCGTCGAGCACTCCGGGCGCCCCGAGCTCGCGGAACGTCTCGCGGGAGAGGGTGATGCCACGGGGCGTCACTCCCTCGGCGTTCGCGACAACCGTCTTCGCGACCGGCTTGTCCCAGGCGAGCCGCGCCGCTCGGGCGTCCGACCCCACGAAGGGAATGCCCGTGCCCTCGAGAAGACCGAGCAGGCTGCCGTCCTCCCCACTCGCACCGTGCAGAGCCGGCCACACCACGTCGGGCGCCTCCGCGGCGAGCCCGCGGAGCAGGGAGGCGTCCGGCTCGGCGATGCGCACCCGCCAGCCACGATCGGCCAGCGCGTCCGCCACCCGGCGGCCGGATCGGAGCGAGACGTCGCGCTCGTGGGAGATGCCTCCCGCGAGCACGAGAACGGAGCGTGCGGGTGACGAAACCACTGGCTGGGCCACGATCTTCCTTCCGATCAGCCGATGTCCGGCGGTGGACTGCTGAAGCGGCGGTCGTGCCGGGGAGCGTGCAACGGACCGGTGCCGGAGAAGGTGGACAGCAGGTCCAGCTCCCCCCCGATCACGCCGGCCAGACGCCGGATCCCGAGGCGGATGTTGTCCGGTGTCGGGTGGCAGAAGGACAGCCGCAGGTGGTCGGCGCCACTGCCATCAGCGAAGAACGCGGTCCCAGGGGTGTAGGCGACCAGCTCCGACACGGCACGCGGGAGCATCTGCTTCGCGTCCAGCTCCGGGGGCAGCGACACCCACACGTAAAAGCCACCGTTCGGGACGGTCCAGCTCAGCTCCGGCAGGTGCTCCCCCAGCCCGGTGAGCATGGCGTCCCGACGCTCCTGGTAGACCCCCCGGAAGATCGCGATCTGTCCCCGCCAGTCCGCCGTCGACAGGTATTCGGTCACCACGAGCTGGGAGAAGGCGCTCGGCGAGAGGATGGCCGACTCCGCAGCGAGCACCAGCTTCTCGCGGACCGCATGCGGGGCCAGCGCCCAGCCCACCCGGAAGCCGGGAGCCAAGGTCTTGGAGAACGAGCCGAGGTAGACCACGCCCTCCGGGTTCAGCGTGCGCAACGGCGGCGGCGGCGGGTTCTCGAACCACAAAAGCCCATACGGATTGTCCTCCACGATGAGCACTCCGGCCTCGCGGCAGATGTCGACTATCTCCGGTCGGCGCTCAGCGGCCAGCGTGACCCCGGCGGGATTATGGAAGTCCGGCACCGTGTACAGGAACTTGATGGTGCGGCCCGCGGACCGCTCCGCGCGGATCGCCTCCCGGAGGGCCTCGGGAACCAGCCCGTTCGCGTCGGTCGCAACGTGCACCGTCCGCGCCTGGTACGAGCGGAAGACGCCGATCGCCCCCACATAGCTCGGCGCCTCCGCGAGCACAACGTCACCAGGATCGAGGAAGAGCTTTGCTACGAGGTCGATGGCCTGCTGCGAACCGGTGGTCGTGACAACATCATCGGCGCTCGCCCGAATGCCCTCCTCCGCCATCACCTCGAGGATGCGCTCGCGCAGAGCGGGACTGCCCTGGCCGGAGCCGTATTGCAGCGCCACATCCCCCCGCGTGCTCAGCACGCGTTCGAAGGACGCCTTGATCAGGTCCTTCGGCAGAGCTGTGACGTACGGCATGCCCCCGGCGAGTGATACCACTTCGGGTCGCGACGCCACCGCGAACAGTGCGCGGACCTCCGATGCTGCGAGGCCGCTCGTGCGCTCGGCGTACTGGCCGTACCACGGGTCGAGGTTCGTTCCCCCCGGGCCGTTCGTTCCTGACACTGGTCCACCTCCGGCGCTGACCGCGCAATCCCACCTTACTGAGGGCAAAAAGAAGAGACCCGCCCGGCGTGTGCCGAGCGGGCCCCGAAAAGGCGTCCTCGCTCAGGCGAGGAATGCTGCGAGCTCCGCCTCCAGGGCGGGCTTCGGCTTCGCGCCGATGACGCTCTTTACGACCTCGCCGCCGCGGTACACCTTCATCGCGGGGATCGACGTGATGTGGTACTTCGCCGCCGTCTCGGGGTTCTCGTCCACGTTGAGCTTCACGATCTCGATCTTCTCGCCGTTCTCCGACGCGATCTGCTCGAGCACCGGGCCCACGGCGCGGCACGGTGCGCACCACTCGGCCCAGAAGTCGACGAGGACGGGCTTGTCCGAGTCGAGCACGTCGCGCTGGAACGTCGCGTCGGTGACCTGCTTGAGGTTGCCCATGTAGTTGTTCTCCTTGATTGATCGTGCGCCAGTGTAGTGACGCGGGGTCGGATGTCCCGAAAGGACGGGTCCAGTCGGGTCAGGCCTGACCGACGAGCTCGCCGTCGGCGTCCACCGTGCTGCCGGCGACCGGGGCGGATCCCGGCTCGACCGAGCCGGTGGCGGACTCGAGCACGTCAGCGGGGAGCGACGCGAGGAAGTGCTCGGCGTCGAGCGCCGCGACGGTGCCGGAGCCGGCTGCGGTGACCGCCTGGCGGTAGGTCGGGTCGATCACGTCACCGGCCGCGAAGACGCCGGACAGGTTGGTGCGGGAGCTGCGCCCGTCGACCGCGAGGGTGCCCTCCACGGTCAGCTCGAGCTGCTTGTGGAAGAGGTGCACGCGCGGGTCGTTACCGACAGCGATGAACAGGCCGGTGAGCTCCAGGCCGCGCTCGGCGCCCGTCACCGTGTCGCGCAGCGTGATGCCGGTTACGCCGGTCGTCTCGGGGTCGCCCGCGATCGACGCGACCTCGCTGTTCCAGAGGAACTCGATCTTCGGGTTGTCGAATGCGCGCTGCTGCATGATCTTCGACGCACGGAGGGTGTCGCGGCGGTGGATGAGGTACACCTTGTCGGCGAACCGGGTGAGGAAGTTGGCCTCCTCCATCGCGGAGTCGCCGCCGCCCACCACGGCCACCGTCTTCTTGCGGAAGAATGCCCCGTCGCAGGTGGCGCACCAGGAGACGCCGTAGCCGCTGAGGCGGTCCTCCTCGGGCAGGCCGAGCTTGCGGTACGCGGAGCCGGTGGCGACGATCACGGAGAGCGCCTCGTGAACCGTGCCCGAGCCGAGGGTGACCCGCTTGACCTCACCGGTGAGGTCCACGGAGGTCACGTCGTCGTAGACGACCTCGGTGCCGAAGCGCTCCGCCTGAGCGCGCATCTTCTCCATCAGGTCCGGGCCCATGATGCCATCGGGGAAGCCGGGGAAGTTCTCCACGTCGGTGGTGTTCATCAGCTCACCGCCCGCCTCGACTGAGCTGGCGATCAGCAGGGGCTGCAGCTCGGCGCGTGCCGCGTAGACGGCGGCGGTGTACCCGGCGGGACCGGATCCGATGATGATCATCTGACGCACTGAGACTCCTCGGTTCGAGCGCGTAACGGGCGTCCCGTCGCGCTACCGGAAGAACACATAGTAGCCGCGGGCTATTCCGTGGCCTTCCGCCGTCAGCCGCGTTTCCAGCGCCGCAGCAGCGGCGCGGACACGGTGCGCAGGTCGGGTGAGCCCAGCAGGGCGAGCGCGGCGACGTAGACGACGCTGATCGCTCCCCCGAGCACGGCGATCGACGCCACGGCGGGCATGATTCCGGACATCGCGAAACCGTCCGGGTCCGCTCCGCCGAGCAGGACCAGCACGCCCGCTCCGGCGGCGCCCGCCGGCACGATCGCGACCAGATCGCGGGCCAGCTCACGGCCCACCCGGGTCGCGGAACCCGGGCCGACCTTGCGTGCGAGGAGCGCCGCAGCGACGGCGAGTTGGATGACCCCGGCGGCGGAGATCACGAGCGCGATCCCCAGCGCGATGCTCTCCCGCGGCAGGAAGGAGCAGGCGAGGATGCCGATGACGACAAGGACCGCCTGCACGAGCGTGAAGGCGAACGGGGTGCGGGTGTCGCCCAGCGCGTAGAACGTGCGCTGTAGGACGAACAGCAGCCCGAAGGGCACCAGCCCGAGCGCATACGCGGAGATGACCGCCGCCATCTCGCCCGCGTCTGAGCCGCCCTCGAAGACGCGGGCGAAAGGCGCAGCCGTGACGAGCAGCACCGCGGTCGCGAGCACCATGGCGAGGGCGATGGCGCGGAGGGCGACGCTCACGTCCCGCTTCAGGGCGGGCACGTCGGAGCGCGCCGCGTGCTCGGCCATCCCGGTGTAGAAGACCGTGACGAGCGAGACGGTGATCACCGAGTGCGGGAGCATGAAGATGAGCCAGGCGTTGCTCAGCGCGAGCGGCCCGGCACCCGCACCGGAGGCCTGGAGGGCGACGTTCGTCTGGACGAAGCCGGCCGCCTGGCCGAGCAGCAGCATCGCGAACGTCCAGCCGGCCGCCTTGCCCGCGACGCTGAGCCCGACGCCCCGCCAGGAGAAATCGGGGCGGAAGCGCAGGCCGACCCGGCGCCAGAAGAAGAACAGCAGCAGGCCCTGGGCGGCGATGCCGAGCGTGTTGCCGCCCGCGAAGAGGGCGATCATCGGCGCCGACCAGTCGCCGAACGTCCGGTCCGGGTCCGCGCCGTAGATGGTGAGGAAGGCCAGCACCGAGGCGATGCCGACGATGTTGTTCGCGACCGGCGCCCAGGTGAACGGGCCGAACGCACGCCGGGCGTTGAGCACCTCACCGAGCAGCGCGTACATGCCGAGGAAGAAGATCTGCGGGAGGCACCAGAAGGCGAACGCGGTTGCGAGGTCCCGGTCCGGGGCGTCGCCGCTCGAGATGGTGAACAGCCCCACCAGCAGCGGCGCCGCCAGGGTGGCGACGATCGCGACGCCCGCGAACACGGTGAGCCCCAGGGTGACCAGCTTGTTGACGTAGCCGCTGCCGCCGTCCGGCGAGCTGCTCGCCCGCACGATCTGCGGCACGAGGACGGCCGAGAGCAGGCCGCCGCCGATGACGGCGTAGATGCTGTTCGGCACGATCGTCGCCACGGCGAACGCGTCGCCGCTGGTGCTCTTCACGACCCCGCCGAGCGCCTGCGCGATGGCGATCGCCTTGACGAAGCCGAGCAGCCGGGACACGACGGTGCCCGATGCGAGGAGTGCGCTCGCGCGCCCGACCCCGCTCACGCGGCGGTCCCGGTGTCCTTGCGCCGTTTGCGGACGTTGCGGAACAGCCCGAAACCGAACAGGCCCGCCACCAGGACGCCGATCACGATGAGGCCGACCGTCTCCCACTCCGCCTGCACGTCGAGCAGCAGCCGCGCAGGGGCACCCACCGGCACCCCGTTGACCGGGTTCGTGGCCTGGACGTCGAGGGCGACCCGGCCGTTAGCGATCGTCTCAGCCGGCATGTTGACGCGCACGATGGAAGCCGCAGCGATGGTCGCGGTGACGTCCTCAACCAGGAGCCGGCCGTTGCTCGGGCGGCCGCTGAAGGCGAGGGTGACCGGGTAGTCGAGGTCGTTCTCGACGTAGAAGGGCACCTCGACGAAGGCCCCGGGCGCGAAGATGTCGCTCGAGGTGATGGTCACCGAGTTCAGGACCTCCTCGAACCGCTTGCGGAGGTCGGCGGCCGCCGTCGCCCACGGCTCGGGCAGCTTGACCCACTGGGCCGACAGCAGGGCCAGCAGCCGCAGCCGCTCCCGGCCAGTGAGCAGCTCGGGACGCTCGATCACCGTGGCGAAGTCGGCGATGGCCCGGTCCGCGGCCAGCAGCTCGCCGACCGTCCCCGCGCGCGGGTCGGCGCCTGCGCCCTCCCGCAGCGGGAGCTCGGTGGCCGGCTGCCCCAGGCTCTCCAGGGCCTGGGCGGCCACCCAGGGCAGCGACCGGAGGCCGGTGAGGGCGGAGAGCAGGTTCTCGGTGGAGGTGGGCACCGAGCGGTCGAGCGCAACCACGAGCGGGCCGGCCGCATCGGCTGCGCTGGCCGCGAGGAGTGCGGTCGTGTCCGCGAGGGAACGGCGTCCCTCCGCCTCCCCCGCCGCGAAGGCGGCGCCGGAGAGGGCTTCCGACAGCGTGGTGTCGATCACGATGGCGCTGCCGCCGTCGACGGTCACGGTGGCCGGCGGCACGACCGGTGCGTCGACCGACGCCGAGGGGACGAGGAAGCGGCTGTACCCGGATGCCGCCCAGTACGCGGCGTCGCCGGTGGTCACCGTGGTCGGCCACACCAGGTCGGTGAAGTCGTACTCCCAGTCGAGGAGATCTTCGCTGGTCGGCACACCGGTGGTCGGGGCGGTGGGAGCCGGTGTCGGCGTCGCCGGAGACGGAGCGGTCGGCGTCGCTCCCCCGACGGCTGTTCCGCCTGCCGTTCCGTCCCCCGCGACCCCATCAGCGCCGGTTCCGTCGGCGCCGCCCAGGTCGGTGCCGTCCGGGAAGTTCGCGGGGTCGATGGAGGACTCGAACGAGATCGGCGCCAGCAGCGCGGGCGCACCGGCCGCGCGCTGCAGGGACGGGTCGGCGTCGGCGTACTGCAGGGGGAAGACGGTGTTGTCCGCGGCGCGCAGGCGCCGGAGCCAGCCGACCGCGCTGTCCGGCGCTGTGCTGCCGAGCGCGCGGATCGACGCGGGTATGCGCGGGTCGAGCGCGAGAACCGCTGGCGTGCCGAGCGCGGCGTCGAGCTTCCGCTGCAGGTTCCCGTTCGGCGATGTGTAGGCCTCGAGCTCGCTCGCGTCGAGGAGGCCGGCGTCGCCTGGCGGCGTGCTGAGAGGTATCACCGTCACCAGGCCCACGGCCGCCGGGGCGGGGCCCTCCTCCCAGACGAAGCCCGAGGCGGATCCCGCGACGGTCTCGCCACCTGCGCGAAGCTCCGCGGTCAGCAGGTGCGCCCCCCAGCCGGTGCCCGTCAGCAGTGCGTCGACTTCCGGAGCGGCCAGCCCGAAGGCGACGGGGGTGCCCGTGCCGGCCGGCAAGCCCGGCAGCGGGACGGTCCCCAGCTCCACGGTGTCGATGTCGTCGGCGCCGGATGCCTGCAGCCCGCGCTCGAGGTCGGCGCGCTCCAGTGCCGTGCCCGAGACGCGCAGGACCAGCTGGCCGGCGGGCAGGGCGCTGTCGCCGCGGTTCACCACGGATCCGGTGACCGAGATCCCCTCCCCCGGGCGCACGACGGCTGGGGAGACGGCCACGGTGATCGCGGCCGCCGTTGCTGCGGATTCCGCCGTCGCCGCCAGCGGCGGCGCCGTGGCGAAAACCGGGAACGCTCCGGGAACGGCGAGTGCGGGCAGAACACCGAGCACCGCCGCGAGCAGAGCTCCGGCCGCTCGCATCACGCCGGGATCGCCGCGCTCGCGGCCGTCCTCGACGCTCCCATGGGAAGGAAGTCTAGGCGGTGCGGCTCCCTCCGCCCCGGCTGCGGACCCGGTGCGGCACGGCCCGCAACTAGCATTGAGGACCATGGACAGCGCGGCGGCCGCCCTCGACCGCCTCACCCGGGTGGCGCAGTCGCCACCCGTCGCGCGCCTCGCCTCCGCGTTCGCCGAGGCGGGCGCCGAGCTCGCGCTGGTCGGCGGGCCCGTGCGGGACGCGTTCCTCGCCAGGCCACTGCTCGACCTCGACTTCACGACGGACGCTCACCCGGACCGCATCCTCGAGATCGTCCGACCGGTCGCGTCCACGCATTGGGATGTCGGCCGAGCGTTCGGCACCATCGGCGCGCTGGTCGCCGGCGAGAAGGTGGAGATCACCACCTACCGATCGGACAGCTACAACGAGCAGTCACGGAAGCCCGAGGTGCGCTTCGGCTCGAGCCTCGAGGAGGACCTCGTCCGGCGCGACTTCACCGTGAACGCGATGGCGCTGCGTCTGCCGGAGCGGGTCCTCGTCGACCCGACCGGCGGGATCGAGGACCTGATGGCCCGCCGGCTGCGCACGCCTCAACTGCCCGACGTGTCGTTCTCGGATGACCCGCTGCGGATGATGCGGGCCGCGCGCTTCACGGCCCAGCTCGGCTTCACGGTCGACGGCGACGCCCGGGCATCGATGGCCGACCTCGCCGAGCGGCTCGAGATCGTCTCGGCGGAGCGCATCCGCGAGGAACTGTCCCGCCTGGTGCTCGCCGGGACGCCCCGGGAGGGCATCGAGCTGCTCGTCGACACCGGCCTTGCCGACCGCTTCCTGCCCGAGCTGTCGGCCCTGCGCCGCACCGTCGACGCGGAGCACCGGCACAAGGACGTCTACCAGCACTCCCTCACCGTGCTCGAGCAGGCGATCAAGCTCGAAGGCGAGCGCGGTCGCCAGCCGGACCTCGTCCTCCGGCTGGCCGCTCTCCTGCACGACATCGGCAAGCCGGCCACCCGGCGGTTTGAGGGCGGCGGCACAGTGACCTTCCACCACCACGACGTGGTCGGGGCGAAGCTCGCGCGCAAGCGGCTGCGCGCGCTGCGCTACGACAACGACACGATCGCGCGCGTGTCCACCCTCATCGAGCTGCACCAGCGGTTCTTCGGCTACACCGAGGGCGTCTGGACCGACTCGGCGGTGCGCCGCTACGCCCGCGACGCCGAGGAGCAGCTCGAGCAGCTGCACATCCTGACCCGGGCGGACGTCACCACCCGGAACCGGAGGAAGGCGGAGCGGCTCGCCACCGCATACGACTCACTGGAGCAGCGCATCGGCGAGTTGGCGGAGCAGGAGGAGCTCGCCGCGGTCCGCCCCGACCTCGACGGGGAGCAGATCATGGCGATCCTCGGGGTGAAGCCGGGCCCCGCCGTCGGGCGTGCCTACCGGCATCTGCTCGAGGTGCGCCTCGACGAGGGACCGCTCGGCCAGGAGGCGGCCCGGGAACGCCTGCTCGACTGGTGGCAGCAGCAACCGGAAGGCGGCGTGTTGCCGGGCACCGACAGCGCCCGCTAAGCTACTGCGGTTGTCCGGTTTCGTGCCGGACGTGCACACACCCTCCTGTTGCAGAAGTACTGCAACCGTTCTAGTCCGAAGGAGGTGGGTCAGTGACGCACAAATACGAACTCATGGTCATTCTCGACCCGGAGATCGACGAGAGGACCGTGGCTCCCAGCCTCGACAAGTTCCTCGGCGTGATCCGGAACGCCGGTGGCACCGTCGACAATGTCGACGTGTGGGGCCGCCGCCGTCTCGCGTACGAGATCAACAAGAAGACCGAAGGCATTTACGCCGTCGTGAACCTCACGTCGACGTCCGAGGCAGCCAAGGAGCTGGATCGCCAGCTCGGCCTGTCCGAGGCCGTCCTGCGCACCAAGGTGCTGCGGGCCGAGGAGGCAGTCGCCCGTGTGGCTGCTGCCGCCGTCGCCGCGGCTGAGGCCGCCGCTGCTGCTCCGGTTGCTGCTCCTGCTCCGGCTCCCGCCGCTGCTCCGGTTGCTGCTCCGGCTCCCGCCGCCGCTCCGGCCGACGCAGCACCGAGCGGACGCTGAGCCGTGGCCGGCGAGACGATCATCACGGTCGTCGGCAACCTCACCGCCGACCCTGAGCTCCGCTACACCCAAGGCGGACTCGCCGTCGCGAACTTCACGATCGCGTCGACGCCCCGCACGTTCGACCGTCAGGCGAACGACTGGAAGGACGGCGAGGCGCTGTTCCTCCGCGCGTCCGTGTGGCGCGAGTTCGCCGAGCATGTCGCCGGGTCCCTCACCAAGGGCTCGCGCGTCGTCGCGACCGGCCGGCTGAAGCAGCGCTCGTACGAGACGAAGGAAGGCGAGCGGCGCACGTCGATCGAGCTGGAGGTCGACGAGATCGGCCCCTCGCTCCGCTACGCGACCGCGCAGGTCACCCGTGCAACGGGTGGCGGCGGTGGCGGCCGCGGCGTCTCCTCCGGTGGCGGGGACGAGCCGTGGGCTCCGGCAGCTGCCTCGTCCCCCGCGGCGACCTCCCCGTCATCGTCCGGTGGTGACGTCTGGAACACTCCGGGCGCCTACGACGACGACACCCCCTTCTGATCTCCCCTTTCCACAGTTAGGAACTACGCATGGCTGGCAAGTCACGCGGCGACAGCCGCAAGCCTCGCGTCAAGGGCGGCAAGACCGCTGCTCCCGCGAAGGCCATCAAGGTCGGCGTCATCGACTACAAGGACGTCGCGACGCTCCGCAAGTTCATCTCCGAGCGCGGCAAGATCCGCGCTCGCCGCATCACCGGTGTCTCGGTGCAGGAGCAGCGCCTCATCGCGCGGGCCGTGAAGAACGCCCGTGAGATGGCTCTGCTCCCGTACGCGGGCTCGGGCCGCTAGGAGTCACGATGTCCAAGCTCATCCTCACCCACGAGGTCACCGGCCTCGGCGCGCCCGGTGACGTCGTCGACGTCAAAAACGGGTACGCGCGCAACTACCTGGTCCCGTCCGGCTTCGCCGTGCCGTGGACCCGCGGCGGCGAGAAGCAGATCGCCTCGATCAAGGCGGCCCGCGCGGCTCGCGAGCTGGCCACGCACGAGGAGGCCGAGCAGCTCAAGCAGAAGCTCGAGCAGTCTCCGGTCACCCTGACCGTCAAGGCGGGCACCGGCGGACGTCTCTTCGGCTCGGTCAAGACCAGCGACGTGGCGGACGCCGTGGCGGCCGCCGGTCTCGGCACGATCGACAAGCGCAAGATCGAGCTCTCCAGCACGATCCGCGCGACCGGCTCCCACGAGGCGACGGTGCGACTCCGCGAAGACGTCGCGGCGACCATCGCGCTCAACGTGGTGGCGGGCCGCTAGCTCGAACACTCCAGGACGGCGGCACGGGGCGACCCGTGCCGCCGTTCGGCGTTCCCGGAGGAACGAGGAGGGCTCGGGGCCTGCGGGTCGCGCCTCCGGCCGCCCTGCCGCACGACCGTCCCTCAACAGGCCCGGGTTGGGGCCAACAGGCTGGGACGCCCTTGTAGGGCCTGCCGAGGGCCGATGAGCCTGTTGAGCGCAGGCGGCGTCGGACGCGCGCGAGGTGCGGGCCGGGCGCGGGCGGTGCGGCGACGGCACCTCCTCGGCACCGCAGGCAACCTTCGACCACGGCTTGAAGCCAGTTGTCCCCAGCCGGGTCCTTGGACAGAGAATTCGCTGATCTCGGGCGGTTCTGCCGAGTGATACCAGGCGTTCTCCCCAGGGTTCTCCCAAGGCGACACGCGGCCTTCCCCGGATTTGTCCACAGGTCTGTGCACACCGGTGGAAACCGGGCGCGGGGTAACGTCGGGGAGTCGCGGTGCCTGGGGGGGCGCCGCGACCGGGGTGTCAGGGGTAGGCGCTTCGATGGGGGCCGCGTCGAGCGGTACAGGGGATTCGGGGAGGCACGCGATGTCGATCGCACATCTGGGGCTGGCGCCCGAGGCGGGCACGGAGCTGCGCGCAGCTCGCACGCCGCCGCACGACCTGCTTGCCGAGCAGAGCGCGCTCGGCGGCATGCTGCTCAGCAAGGATGCGGTCGCCGACGTCCTCGAGGCCGTCAAGGGCGTCGACTTCTACGTGCCGAAGCACGAGGTCATCTTCGAGGCGGTCCTCAACCTCTATGCGCACGGTCAGCCGACCGACGTCATCACGGTCACCGACGAGCTCACCAAGGCCGGTGACCTCGCCCGCGCCGGCGGCGCCGACTACCTGCACACGCTCACCAGCATCGTTCCCACCGCCGCGAACGCCGGCTTCTACGCGGAGATCGTCGCCGAGCGTGCAGTGCTGCGCCGGCTCGTCGACGCGGGCACCCGCATCGTGCAGATGGGCTACGCGGCCGAAGGGGAGGTCGCCGACCTCGTCAACAACGCGCAGGCTGAGATCTACGGCATCACCCGCGAGAAGGAGGCCGAGGACTACGTCCCGCTGACCGAGGCGGTCCAGGTCGCGATCGACGAGATCGAGGCGGCATCGAGCCGCGACGGCTCCATGACCGGCGTCCCCACCGGCTTCGCGGAGCTGGACGACCTCACGAACGGGCTGCACCCCGGTCAGATGATCGTCGTCGCCGCCCGTCCCGCGATGGGAAAGTCGACGCTCGCGCTCGACTTCGCGCGGTCAGCGTCCATCAAGGCGAACATGCCCTCGGTGTTCTTCTCGCTGGAGATGGGCAAGAGCGAGATCGCGATGCGCCTCATGTCGGCCGAGGCGTCCATCCCGCTCCAGCACATGCGCAAGGGAACCCTGCACACCGACGACTGGACGAAGCTCGCCCAGGTGCGCGGCCGCATCAACGACGCTCCCCTGTACATCGACGACAGCCCCAACATGACGCTCGTCGAGATCCGCGCCAAGTGCCGTCGGCTCAAGCAGAAGGTCGGCCTGAAGCTCGTCGTCATCGACTACCTGCAGCTGATGACCTCGGGCAAGAAGGTGGAGAGCCGCCAGCAGGAGGTCTCGGAGTTCTCCCGGGCCCTGAAGCTGCTGGCCAAGGAGCTGCAGGTGCCGGTCATCGCTCTGTCCCAGCTGAACCGTGGTCCCGAGCAGCGGGCCGACAAGCTGCCCGCCATCTCCGACCTCCGCGAATCCGGCTCGATCGAGCAGGACGCGGACATGGTGATCCTGCTGCACCGCGAGGCCGCCTACGACAAGGACAGCCCCCGCGCCGGCGAGGCAGACCTCATCGTCGCCAAGCACCGCAACGGTCCCACGCGCACCGTCACGGTGGGCTTCCACGGCCACTACTCGCGCTTCGTCGATCTGCCGCCCGGGTCCTGACCCGGCCCTGGGCGTTCCGGGCGCTCGGGAGGTCCCAGCGGGGTTGGCGTAGGCTGGGACGGGCCCGTCGGATGGCGGTCCGTACGGAGGAACCATGACGACCGAGCGCTCGCGGATCGCGCTCGAAGCCCTCCCCCGCGGCGTGCTCGCCCTGCTGCTCGCCCTCGTGGTGACGTTCTCGCAGGACCACTCGCCGGCGTTGGGCCTCACCGTGTTCGGGCTGTGGGCGGTGCTGACCGGCGCCGCGATCGTCGCCCTCGGACGCCGTGCCCGCGCCCAACAGGGCCTCGCGGGCGGAGTCGTGCACATCTTCGGCGGCGCGCTCGCTCTCGCGGTGCTGCTCGTGGTCCCGGCGTCCGCGCCGGGACTCCTCGTGCCCGTGCTCGCCGGCACGCTGGCCCTCGCAGGCGGCCTCGACATCGCCGGTGGGCTCGCCCGCGGCACGGCTGCCGACGGCCTCGGCCGGGACGGCGTGGCCCTCGGCGCAGCCAACCTCCTCGTCGTCGTCGGAATGCTCGTCTTCGCGGGCGACCCGGTCGTCACCGTCGGCCTCCTCGGCGCATGGGCGGCGATCGCCGGCGTCTACCTCGTGATCGGCGCGCTCAGCGTGCCGGCCTCCGCCCGAAAGGCGCACTCCGCGTGAACGCTCAGCCCAGCCGGCGGGAGCGCTTCCGCCCGCTCGAACTCATCGGCCTCGCCTTCGTCGTGGCCATCTTCACCGGCGTCGTGGTGCTCATCACGGCGCGCGACATCCACCTGGCCGTCATCTTCTTCGGCGGGGCGTTCGTCGTCGCGCTGGTCGGGCTGGCAATGCTGGCGCTGGTGGCCGGGCCGATCGGGCCGGATCAGCCGGACGCCGTTGCGGAACGCCCCGGCGGCCCGCACACCTAGGCTCCCACAGGCTTAGGCGCTGGCGGGACGGTCCGCCGGCCGCTCGATCAGCCCGGTGAGCTCGGACGCGAGCCCGACATAGGCGGACGGGGTGAGCGCAGCCAGCCGCTCCTTGGCCTCCGCCGACAGATCGAGCCCGGCCACGAACTCCCGCAGCTCCGCGGCTCCCAGCCGCCGGCCCCGCGTCAACTCCTTGAGCAGCTCGTACGGGTTCGCGATGCCGCTCCGGCCGGCCGCAACCTCCGCACGGATCACCGTCTGCACCGCCTCGGCGAGCACCTCCCAGTTGCCGTCGAGATCCGCAGCGAGGCGCGCCTGGTCCACGGCGAGCTCGTCGAGGCCGCGCAGGATGTTGTCGACGGCGAGCAGCGAATGCCCGAAGCCGACGCCGATGTTGCGCTGCGTGGACGAGTCGGTGAGGTCGCGCTGCAGGCGGGACGTCACGAGCGTCGCGGACAGTGAGCCGAGGATCGCCGCGGACAGCTCCAGGTTCGCCTCCGCGTTCTCGAACCGGATCGGGTTCACCTTGTGCGGCATGGTGGACGACCCGGTCGCGCCTTCGACCGGGATCTGCCGGAAGTAGCCGAGCGAGATGTACGTCCACACGTCGGTGCAGAGGTTGTGCAGCACCCGGCCGATGTGCACGACGACGTCGTACAGCTCCGCCTGCCAGTCATGGGACTCGATCTGGGTGGTCAGCGGATTCCAGGTGAGGCCCAGCCCGGTCACGAATTCCCGCGACACCCGCTGCCAGTCGACGTCGGGGCCCGCCACCAAGTGCGCGGCGTACGTGCCCGTCGCGCCGTTGAACTTGCCCAGGTATTCGACCCGGTCGAGCCGCGCCAGGAGCCGGTCGAGCCGGCCGACGAACACGGCGAGCTCTCGGCCGAGGGTGGTCGGCGTCGCCGGCTGCCCGTGCGTGCGGGCGAGCATCGGCGTCGCGCGCTGCTCCAATGCCATGCCGCGCAGCTTGTCGACGAGCTCGACGATGCGCGGCCGCCAGACGGTCGTCACCGCGTCGCGCACCGTGATCGCGTAGGAGAGGTTGTTGATGTCCTCGCTCGTCGCCGCGAAGTGGGTGAGTTCGGCGACCGTCGTGAGGCCCAGCCGCTCCAGCCGGGTGCGCACCCAGTACTCGACCGCCTTCACGTCGTGCCGCGTGCGCGCCTCGAGGGTCGCGAGCTCCGCAACGTCGTCCTCGCCGAACTCCGCGACCGCGGCACGCAGCAATCGCGCCTGATCGGCGGGCAGCGCCCGAGTTCCGAACATGCCGTGATCGGTCAGGTGGAGCAGCCACTCGACCTCGACCAGCGCGCGGGCCCGATTGAGCCCCGCCTCCGACAGGTGCTCCGAGAGTCCGGCGACGGCAGCGCGGTAGCGGCCGTCGAGGGGGCTCAGCGGCTGGGGAGGAAGGGACGTCATGCCGGCTCCGATCGGGTCCGCCCGGTTCCCCGAGCCCTCCTATTCTGCCGGTCCTCCCCCGGGCCCGCCGCCCGCCGGCTCTCCCCCGGTCGTTCCCGACGGCGGTCGCCGACCCGCGGCGCCTGCGAGGGTCGACCGGTGCGGGACGCGACACAGCAGGAGGAGCGCCGACGGGCGGCGGAGGAACTGGCCTGCCTAGCGAACGCCTTGCGCCGGTTGGCGCCCGTGGTGTGGGAGGGGCCGGCAGCCCGCACCCTGGAGCGCTCGGTCCTCGACATCGCACGGGACGTCGGCCTGGCGGCGGCGTCGCTCGAGGCATGAGCGACGACCTCGAGGTCCGCGGCGGCGGGCGGATCACGATCGCCGACGACGAGCTGCTGGCCGCTCTGACCGGCTGCGCACGGATCGCGGACCGGCTCGACGATGCCGCCGCCCGCCTCGCACGATCCGACGCGCTGCCGGAGGCGCGACGGGTCGCTGCCGCAGCCGACCGGCTCCACCTGCTCGCCGGCGCCCTCCGTTTCGCGCTCGACGCGTACTCGGCGGCCGAGTACGCCGCCGGCCTCCTGGCCGCGCGGGCGGCAGCGATCCTCGCCTACTGGGCGGGTCGCCTCTCTCCCCTGCTCCTCCTCACCGCGACCGGGCCCGCCGTCCCCCTCGCGGCGATTCTCGCCTACGCCGCCTACTCCGGGACCGACCCGGTCTGGCGGCGCGACGTAGCCCGGGCCCTGCTCACCGACCCACGCATCGCCGGGGCCCTTCGGGTCGGTGTGGACGGCGTGGACGACGCCCTCCGCGGGAGCCTGCAGCTGCCCGCACATCTGGCGCAGGGGCTCGAGCACGGCGTGCTCGGGCGGGGGGAAGCAGCCCTGCTGCTCCTGCTGGGGCTGCGCGCCGCCGATGTCGTCAGCACGGGGCGGCCGGCGGTCAGCCAGGTAGCGGCGGGGCCCGCCCGGCCGCCCTCGTCGCTCGCCGACCTCGCCGCCCGGGTGCCGCCGACCGGCGGCGGCGCCCCGCAGGTGCGGATCGAGCGGTACGCGACCTCGACGGGCACCCGGTTCGCCGTCTACCTCGGCGGCACCGCGACCGTGAAGGGCACCGACCCGTGGGATCTGGGCTCCGACGTCGCGGGCATGTCGAGCGTGCCGGCAGACAGCGTGGTCGCGGCCACCGACGCGATGCGCGCCGCCGGCATCGGACCTGCCGATCCGGTGGTGCTCGTCGGCTACTCCCAGGGCGGGCTCATCGCCTCACGCATCGCGGAGGGCGGCGGCTTCCGGATCGATGGCGTGCTCGCCCTCGCCTCCCCTTCCCCCGCCTCCGCGGCGCCGACGCTGAGCCTCGAACACGCGGACGACCCGGTGCCCGCGCTCGCGGGAGCCGCTCCGCCCCCTCCCGGCACGGTCATCGTCCGCCGCACCGTCTACGACGACGCCCCGCCGCCGCGCACGGGCCCACTCGCCGCCGGGCACGCCCTCGAGACCTACCGGGAGACTGCGGCGCGCGCCGATTCGAGCGCGGAGGAGCGCATCGTGGCGGCGCGGAGCGTGCTGCTCGACGGCCTGCGCGGTGCGACCGGCGGCACGGCGACGCTGTGGCGGGCCGACCGGGGACCGGGGTGAATGCTCCGGTCGGTCAGCGCCGGGAGCCGGCGAGCGGCCGGAGCACCAGGCCGAGGATCCAGTTGATGATCCCCATCACCAGGGCCGCGAGCACGCCCCACCAGAAGCCGTCCACGTGCAGGCCGAAGCCGAGCAGGCCGCTGATCCAGGCGACCAGCAGGAACAGCAGCCCGTTCACGATCAGCGCGATGAGCCCCAGCGTGAGGATGTAGAGCGGGAACGCGACGATGCGGATCGCCGTGCCGATCACCCCGTTGACGACGCCGAAGAGGAGGCCGAGCAGCAGGTAGGTGAGGATCCACGCCACCGTGTCGCCCGGCGGATAGGGCGTCACCTGGATGCCGGCCACCAGCAGAGTGGTGAGCCAGAGGGCGACGGCGTTGCCGGCGACCGTGACGAGGAACCTGCGCACGCCTCAACTATCTCACCCTGCCAGCCCGAATACGATCAGGCCGTGACCCACACCACGGCCGTCCGCCTCCGTCCCGAGATCGCAGCACTGCCCGCCTACAAGCAGGGCAGGCCCGCAGCCGCCGGCGGCTACAAGCTGTCGTCCAACGAGAACCCGTTCCCGCCGCTGCCCGGAGTCGCCGAGGCGCTCGCCGGTGCACTCGACGTCAACCGCTACCCGGACGGCGCCGCCGTCGCGCTGCGCGACCGGCTGGCGGAGCGGTTCGGGGTGCACACCGACGAGGTGCACGTCGGGGCGGGCTCCGTCTCCCTCATCGCCCAGTTCCTGCTCGCCGCCGCAGGCCCCGGCGACGAGGTCGTCTACGCCTGGCGGTCGTTCGAGGCGTACCCCGGACTCGTCACGGTGGCGGGGGCCACCAGCGTGCCGGTGCCGCTGCTGCCCGACGGCCGGCACGACCTGTCCGCGATGGCCGCCGCGGTCACCGACCGCACGCGCGCCGTCCTCGTCTGCACGCCCAACAACCCCACCGGCTGCACGGTCCGCGCCGACGAGTTCGCCGAGTTCCTGGCGGCGGTGCCCTCCGACGTGCTGGTGCTCCTCGATGAGGCGTACGCCGAGTTCATCCGGGACGCCGACGCCGTGGACGGCACCGCCCTCCTCGGCACCCCGAATCTGGTGCTGCTGCGCACCTTCTCCAAAGCTTGGGGACTCGCCGGCGTGCGGCTCGGCTACGCGATCGGCCCCGCGGCGGTGCTCGACGCGGCGCGGGCCGCCGCGATCCCGCTCAGCGTCACCCACGTCGCGCAGGCGGGCGGGGTCGCCGCCCTCGATGCGGAGGAGGAGGCGATGGCGCGGGTCGAGCAGATCGTGCGCCGGCGCGACCGGGTGCAGTCCGGCCTCGCGGCCGCGGGACTGCGCGTCCCGGTCAGCCAGGGAAACTTCGTCTGGCTGGACCTCGGACCCGACACGGGCGCCGCCGCCGACGTGCTGCACGACGCCGGCCTGGCCGCCCGCGTCTTCCCCGGAGAGGGCATCCGCGTGTCGATCGGGGAGGAGGAGTCGGTGGGAAGGCTCCTAACCGCCGCGAACGAGATTGTGCGCTTCCTCCCGGAGGGGTCCCCTGCCCGCCGGTAGATTGGGGCCGGTGAGTGCAGCCGAGGACGATGAGCGCGCGTCGGTCCAGGTGGTCACGCCGGACGGTCGCTTCGAGCCGAACGCGGCGGCGGAGGAATACCTTCCCTATCTGGAGCGCGTCACCGACGACGATCAGCGCCGGTTCTACCGCGACATGGCGGTCGTCCGCCGCTTCGATGCCGAGGCGGGCCACCTGCAGCGGCAGGGACAGCTCGCCCTCTGGGCCGGCAGCCACGGGCAGGAGGCGGCGCAGGTCGGCTCCGGTCGGGCGCTGCGCGCGCAGGACACGATCTTCCCCGCCTACCGCGAGCACGCGGTCGCCAAGATCCGCGGTGTCGACCTGCTCGACGTGCTCCGCCTGATGCGAGGACTGACCAACGGCGGCTGGGTCCCGGAGGAGGTCGGCAACTTCCACCTCTACACGCTGGTCATCGGAGCCCAGACGCTGCACGCCACCGGGTACGCGATGGGCGTCGCCCTCGACGGCGCACCCACCGGCGACCCGGAGCGCGACGAGGCGGTGCTCGTCTACTTCGGCGACGGCGCGACGAGCGAGGGCGAGACCAGCGAGGCGTTCATCTGGGCCACGAGCTTCGCCACGCCGCAGGTGTTCTTCCTGCAGAACAACCACTGGGCCATCTCGGTGCCGGTGAGCCGCCAGTCGCGCACCCCGCTCGTCGACCGGGCGGCGGGCTTCGGCCTCCGGGCCACCCGCATCGACGGCAACGACGTGCTCGCGAGCTACGCGGTGACCGCCAAGCAGCTCGACGATGCGCGTGCCGGCCGCGGCCCCGGCTTCATCGAAGCGATGACCTACCGGATGGGCGCGCACACCACGGCCGACGACCCCACCCGCTACCGGGGCAGCAGCGAGCTCGAGGAGTGGCGCGCGCGCGACCCGATCGCCCGCTTCCGAACTCACCTGGAGGCCCAGAGCCTTGCCGATGACGGATTCTTCGCGGACGTCGACCAGGAGGCGGCCGACTTCGCGGCCGACATCCGGCGCCGGGTCGTGGAGCTCGGGCCGCCCGATCCGGCGCTCATCTTCGACACGGTGTACACCGACGAGCACCCGCTGATGAGCGCCCAGCAGGACTGGCTGCGGGCCTACGAGGCGGGGTTCGGCGCATGACCACCACCTGGACCATGTCGCGCGCACTCAACGCGGGACTCGACGCTGCGCTCGCCGCGGACGGGAAGGTGCTGCTTCTCGGGGAGGACGTCGGCCCGCTCGGGGGCGTCTTCCGGGTCACCGATTCGCTCGCCGCCAAGTACGGGCCCTCCCGGGTGTTCGACAGCCCGCTCGGCGAGGCGGGCATCGTGGGCACCGCCATCGGCCTCGCCATGCGTGGCTACCGGCCGATCTGCGAGATCCAGTTCGACGGCTTCATCTACCCCGCGTTCAACCAGATCACCTCGCAGTTGGCGAAGCTGACCGCGCGACACGAGGGGAAGGCGTCCTTCCCCGTCGTCATCCGCGTGCCCTACGGCGGCCACGTCGGCGCGGTCGAGCATCACCAGGAGAGCCCGGAGGCGTACTTCGCGCACACCGCGGGTCTGCGCGTGGTCTCCCCGAGCACGCCGAACGACGCGTACTGGATGATCCAGCAGGCCGTCCAGTCCAACGACCCGGTCGTGTTCTTCGAGCCCAAGAGCCGGTATTGGCCGAAGGGCGAGGTGGACGAGGAGTCGCCCGCGGCTACCCTGCACACCTCGCGGGTGGTCCGCGGTGGGACCGACCTCACCCTCGTCGGGCACGGCGCGATGGTCGCGATGATGCTGCAGGCGGCGGAGGTCGCGGCCACGGAGGGCACGAGCATCGAGGTCGTCGACCTGCGCTCCCTCTCCCCCATCGACTTCGGGCCTCTCGTCCGCAGCGTCGAGAAGACCGGGCGGCTCGTGGTCGCTCAGGAGGCGCCCGGCTTCGCGAGCCTCGGCTCGGAGATCGCGGCGACCGTCGCCGAACGCGCCTTCTACGCCCTCCACGCGCCGGTGCTGCGGGTCTCGAGCTTCGACACCCCGTTCCCGCCCGCCAAACTGGAGTCCCTGTACCTCCCCGACGCCGACCGCATCCTGGAAGCGGTCGACCGGGCGCTCGACTACTAGGAGGCAGAATGAGCACCGCGAAATTCACCCTCCCCGACGTGGGCGAGGGCCTCACCGAGGCCGAGATCGTCGCCTGGCGGGTCGCCCCGGGCGACACCGTCGAGGTCAACCAGGTCATCGTGGAGATCGAGACGGCGAAGAGCCTCGTGGAGCTGCCCTCCCCCTACGCCGGAGTGGTGGGCGAGCTGCTCGTCGCGGAGGGCGATACCGTCGAGGTCGGCACCGTCATCATCACCGTCTCCTCCGAGGGTGCCGGACAGGTCGCCTCGCCGCTCGGCACGCCGGCTCAGGCCGCTCTGCCGCTCGAGATGCAGGTGACCGAGGAGAACGAGGAGCCGCCCGCGTCCGGTGCGGTGCTCGTCGGCTACGGCACCGGTGGCCACGCCGCCACCCGCCGCACCGGCCGGAAGCGCCAGCCGGCGCCCGTCCCGAGCGTGCCCGGCGGCACGGTGCTCGCGAAGCCGCCCATCCGCAAGCTGGCGAAGGAACTCGGCGTGGACCTCGGCACGGTGACCGCGACCGGTGGACGCGGCGAGGTCACGCGCGAGGACGTCGTCCGGCACGCGGGCCAGGCGAGCGTGTTCCGCAACATCGAGACCCCGTCCTGGCCGCAGGAGCGCGAGGAACGCATCCCGGTGAAGGGCGTCCGCAAGGCCATCGCGAGCGCCATGGTGGAGAGCGCGTTCACCGCGCCGCACGTGAGCGTCTTCGTCGACATCGACGCGAGCCGCACGATGGAGTTCGTCAAGCGCCTCAAGGCCTCCCCCGACTTCGCGGGCGTGCGCGTCTCGCCGCTGCTCATCATGGCGAAGGCCATCATCTGGGCCGTGCGCCGCAACCCGACCGTGAACAGCACCTGGACCGACGCGGAGATTATCGTCCACCACTACGTCAACCTCGGCATCGCCGCGGCGACCCCGCGTGGGCTCATCGTGCCGAACGTGAAGGAGGCGCAGGACATGACCTTGCTCGGGCTGGCCGGTGCGCTCGAGCAACTCACCCTCACCGCGCGGGATGGCCGGACGACGCCCACCGACATGGCGAACGGCACCATCACGGTGACGAACATCGGCAGCTTCGGGGTCGACACCGGCACGCCGATCCTCAATCCCGGCGAGGTGGCAATCGTCGCCCTCGGCGCGATCAAGCAGCGGCCGTGGGTGGTCGACGGCGAAGTGCTCCCCCGCTACGTGACGACCGTCGGCGCGAGCTTCGATCACCGCGTCGTGGACGGCGACGTGGCGAGCCGGTTCACGGCCGATGTCGCGAGCGTGCTGGAAGAGCCGGCCCTGCTCCTCGACTGAGCCGCCGCGCGCGCCGCCCCAGGCGGAATCGGTTTTGACAATCATTATCAATAACGGCTAGCGTCGCAGCACGGCCACCCGGGCCGCCCCTCATCGGAAAGCGCCACCCGTGAAGTACTCCGCCGCCTTCGTGACCGCCGCCGCCCTCCTCCTGAGCGGGTGCGCCGGCGTGGGCGGGCCGAACTCCACCGACGGGATCCTCAACGTGGTCGCCTCCACCGACGTGTGGGGCGACATCGCCATCGCGGTCGGCGGCGAGCGCATCCTGGTCACCAGCATCATCGACAGCCCCGACCAGGATCCGCACGAGTACGAGGCGTCCGCCCGGGACCGGCTCGCGGTGTCGCGCGCCGACCTCGTGATCGTCAACGGCGGCGGCTACGACCCCTTCATGTCGTCCCTCCTCGACGCATCGGAGGGCGGGGCGCCCGTCGTCTCGGCGATCGAGCTGTCCGGCCTCCTCGCCGACGCGCGCGACGCCGACGGGCACGCAGCCGAGCAGCACGCGGCGGAGGAGCACGGGGACCACCAGAGGCACGTCGAAGGCGTCAACGAGCACGTCTGGTACTCGATCGAGACGGCGGAGGCGGTCGCGAATGAGGTGGCGGCGCGGCTGGCCCAGATCGACCCCGGGGGCGAGGCGGACTACACCTCCGGTCTCACGGAGTTCCTCGCCGGCATCGGTGAGCTCGAGGCGCGGGTCGAGGCACTGCACCCGACCCTCGAGGGCCGCGCCGCTCTGCTCACCGAACCGGTGCCCGCGGCGCTGCTCTCCGCGCTCGGCCTGACCGACGCGACGCCGCCCCAGTTCGCCGAGTCGGTCGAGGAGGACACCGACGTTCCTGCCGCGGTGCTCCGCGACATGCTCGACCGCGTCGGCTCGGGCGAGCCCGCGCTGCTCGCCTACAACCTGCAGGCGAGCACCGCGCAGACCGAGCTGGTGCGGCAGGCCGCCGAGGACGCCGGGCTGCCCGTCGTCGACTTCGCAGAGACGCTGCCGGAGGGCACCGACTACCTCGGCTGGATGGGTGACAACATCACGGCCGTCGAGGAGGCGGTGGCCCCGTGACGCCGGCCGAGTCGCCGCTGCAAATCGAGCAGGCGGCCCTCGAGGTCGGCGGCCGCCGGCTGTGGACGGGACTCGATCTCGAGCTGCAGCCGGGCGAGCTGGTCGCGGTGCTCGGCCCGAACGGCGCCGGCAAGAGCAGCCTGCTCCGCGCGGTGCTCGGCCAGCTGCCCTTCGCCGCCGGCACCGTGCGGGTGCTCGGTCTGCCGGCGGGCGCGGCGGGCCGGCACATCGGCTACGTGCCGCAGCAGAAGCTGTTCGACCGCGGAGCACCGCTGCGCGCACGCGACCTCGTCGGCCTCGGCTTCGACGGCGACCGCCTCGGCTTCGCGCTGGGCGGCGGCGCCCGCGCACGCGCGGTCGATGCCGCGCTTGAGCGGGTCGGCGCGCTCGGCTACGCGGGGCGGCCGGTCGGCGAGCTCTCCGGCGGCGAGCAGCAGCGGCTGCGAATGGCGCAGGCGCTGGTGTCCCGGCCCCGGCTCGTCCTCGCCGATGAGCCCCTGCTCTCCCTCGACCTCGCCCACCAGCGGGCGGTGCTCGACGCGCTGGACGCCCACCGCCGCAGCGACGGCGCCGGGGTCGTCCTGGTGACGCACGATGTGAACCCACTGCTGGGCATGGTGGACCGGGTGCTCTACCTGGCCCCGGCCGGGCACCGCGTCGGAACGCCCGCCGAGGTCCTGACCGGGGAGGTGCTCTCCCGGCTGTACGGCGTGCACGTCGACGTGCTCGACGTGCACGGGCGCATCGTGGTGGTCGCCGCGGAGACCGAGGACGGGCACGTCGAGGAGCCGGCGTCGGCCGCGCCCGGGGGTGCCGCGTGACCTTCGACGAACTGTGGGGGGTCCTGTTCGACTTCCGCGACTACGGCGCGCTCCTCGCCCTGCTCGGCAACACGGTGCTCGCGGGTGCCGTGCTCGGTGTGCTCGGCGGCGTGATCGGCTACTTCGTGATGGCCCGCGACCTGGCCTTCGCCGTGCACGGCATCAGCGAGCTGTCCTTCGCGGGCGCCTCCGCCGCGCTCCTGCTCGGCATCAACGTCGTCGTCGGCTCGATCGCTGGCTCCCTGATCGCCGCCGTGCTCATCGGCCTGCTCGGCGTGCGCGCCCGCGATCGCAACTCGATCATCGGCGTGCTCATGCCGTTCGGTCTCGGCCTCGGCATCCTCTTCCTCGCGCTGCATCCGGGCCGGAGCTCGAACAAGTTCGGGCTGCTCACCGGCCAAATCGTGGCCGTCGACAACCCGCAGCTGGCCTCGCTGCTCGTCGTCGCGGTCGTCGTCCTCGGCGGTCTCGCCGTGCTCTGGCGGCCGCTGCTGTTCTCGAGCCTCGACGAGGAGGTCGCCGCCGCCCGGGGGCTGCCCGTGCGCCGGCTGTCGATCGCCTTCATGGTGCTGCTGGCCCTGGCCACCGCGGTGTCGCTGCACATCGTCGGGGCTCTGCTCGTGCTCGCCCTGCTGGTCACGCCGGCTGCGGCCGCGCTCCGTGTCGCGTCCTCACCCCCGGTCGTCGTCGGGTTGAGCGTGCTCTTCGCGACCGTGTCGACCGTGGGCGGCATCCTGCTGGCCCTCGGCTCGTCGATCCCGATCAGCCCCTACATCACGACGATCTCGTTCCTCATCTACCTCGGCTGCCGGATCGCGGGCCGCCGGGACCACCCGGCCCGGCGCCCGGTCGCGAGTCTAGGATCGGCGCGATGAAGCGGAACACGTGGCAGCGCCAGGCCGTGCGCGACGCCCTCGATGGGGCGGCCGGCTTCGTCAGCGCGCAGGACCTGCACGCCAGTCTCCGCGAATCGGGCTCGCCGATCGGCCTCGCCACGGTGTACCGCGCCCTCGCCGACCTCGCCGGCGAGGGGGACGCTGATTCGCTGCAGTCGATCGAGGGCGAGAGCCTCTACCGCGCGTGCGCGTCCGGCGGTCACCACCATCACCTGATCTGCCGCTCCTGCGGCACCACCGTGGAGATCGAGGCGGACGACGTCGAGCAGTGGGCCGCGGCCACCGCCGCGCGGCACGGGTTCACCGCACCGCAGCACGTCATCGACGTCTTCGGGCTGTGCCCGGCCTGCAGCAGAAAGGCGTCCTGACCGGTCCGTTTGCGCTGCGGGGGAGCGGTCCGTACGATAGACGTTTGGCCGTCGGGATTCCGACTCGGCGGCAGTGCGCACGACTTCCCCCTTCAGAAGATCCGGGGACACCCGTGCGCGCAGACAAGGGATCTTGGGCGGAGCCGACCGGCTTCGCGGTAATGGAGGAAATCGTGGCAGCAGTCTGCCAGGTCACCGGGAAGGTTCCCGGCTTCGGCCACAACATCTCGCACTCGCACCGCCGCACCAAGCGGCGCTTCGACCCGAACGTGCAGAAGCGCACTTTCTACGTGCCGTCTCTGCGCCGCAACGTCACCCTCAATGTCAGCGCCAAGGGCATCAAGGTGATCGACGCCCGCGGCATCGAGTCCGTGGTCAAGGACATGCTGGCCCGCGGGGAGAAGATCTGATGGCCAAGCAGCAGGACGTCCGTCCCATCATCAAGCTCCGTTCGACGGCCGGCACCGGGTACACCTACGTCACCCGCAAGAACCGTCGCAACAACCCCGACCGCATCGTGCTCAAGAAGTACGACCCGGTCGTCCGCAAGCACGTCGAGTTCCGCGAGGAGCGGTAAGCATGGCCAAGAAGAGCAAAATTGCCCGCAACGAGCAGCGGAAGGTCATCGTCGAGCGCTACGCCGCGAAGCGCCTCGAGCTGAAGAAGGCGCTCGTCGACCCGACGTCGACGGACGAGCAGCGCGAGGCGGCCCGAGTGGGCCTCCAGAAGCTGCCCCGCAACGCGTCGCCGGTCCGGCTGCGCAACCGCGACGCGGTCGACGGCCGTCCCCGCGGAAACCTCAGCAAGTTCGGCATCTCCCGGGTGCGCTTCCGCGATATGGCCCATCGTGGAGAATTGCCCGGCATCACGAAGTCAAGCTGGTAAGTTACTGGGCGGTCGACCTTGACCGCTCGGGCATTTCGCCCGCATCGTGATTGACACGTTCGAAATTGTTGGCCGTCTTCCCCAGATGGCGAAGGTCCGAGGAGGACACATATGGCATCCCTGAACCGCACCGAACTCGTCGCCGCCGTTGCCGCTGAGTCTGGCCAGAGCCAGGCCGCTGTGAACGGCGTGCTCGACGCGCTCTTTTCGACGCTGGCGAAGTCCGTCGGCGAGGGCACGAAGGTGACGATCCCCGGCTGGCTCGCCGTCGAGCAGACCTCGCGGGCCGCCCGCACCGGCCGTAACCCGCAGACCGGCGAGCCGATCGAGATCGCGGCGAGCAAGGGCGTCAAGATCAGCGCAGGCAGCAAGCTGAAGGCCGCCGCCAAGTAAGGCGAGCAGCACGGGCGAAGGGGATGCGCACCGCGTGTCCCCTTCGTCGTTCCCGGCCCGGCTACCGGCGGAGCGTCCGTTCTCGCGAAGCGCTCCGAATAGTCTGACGTGATGCCCCCGCCCGTCCGGATGCCCCGCGCTGCCGCGCTGCCCGGGCCGGCGTTGCTCCTCGGCGCCGCGGTCGTCGCGCTGCTCGCCGCACTCGCGTTCGGCGGGGGAGCGGCCGCGCTGCTTCTCGGTGACCCCGGGGCCGTCGTCCGGTTCGGCCTGCCGGCCGCCAAGCTGCTGGTGAACCTCACGGCGTCCGCCACCATCGGCTGCCTCCTTCTCGCCGCGCTCGTCCTCCCGCGGGGTGCGGCATCCGGCCGCCTGCTCGACATCGGCGCCGGCGCTGCCGCGGCGTGGACCGTCGCGTCGGCGGCCACCGGTCTGCTCACCTTCCTGTCGATCACCGGTCTGCCGCTCTCGCTCGACGAGGAGTTCGGAGCCCAGCTGGGGTTCTTCCTCACCTCCCTCGGGCCGGGCAGGGCGTGGCTCACCGTCACGCTCGTCGCCGCGGCCGTGACGGTGCTCTGCTTCGCGGTCCGCGCCCCCGGGGTCCTGCTGGGCGTCCTCGCCCTCGCCGCCTGGGGGCTCACACACCTCGCCGAGCAGGGGCACGCGGCGGGCGCCACGTCGCACGAGCAGGCGGTCACCGCGCTGAGCCTGCACCTGCTGTTCGCCGCGGGTTGGCTCGGCGGCTTGCTCGCGCTCGTCCTCCTCCGGCCGTTGCTCGAGGAGCCGGCGCTGCTCGCCGCGGTTCGGCGCTACTCGTCGATCGCCCTGGTCAGCTTCGTCGTGGTCGCCGCCTCCGGCTACGTCAGCGCGGAGATCCGGATCGGCTCGCTCGACCGCCTGGCCACGCCGTACGGAGCGCTCGTCGCGGTGAAGGTGCTGGCGCTGCTCGCACTCGGTGCGGCGGGCGCACTGCACCGGCGGGCCACCATCAAGCGGATGGCCGACGGCCGAGCCGGCTCGTTCTGGCGTCTCGCCATCGCGGAGCTCGCCGCGATGGGCATCGCATCCGGTGTCGCGGTGGCCCTCGCCCGCACCGCGTCCCCGGTGCGCGAGGAGGAGACGCTCGGCGACACCTCGGCTGCCGCGCTGCTCACCGAGGAGGCGCTGCCCCCACCGCTGGACCTCCTCACGCTCCTGACCGAGACGCGCCTCGAGCTCGGGTGGCTCCTCGGCGCCGGGTTCCTGCTCGCCGCGTACGCGGTGGGGGTGCTGCGGCTGCGGCGGGCGGGCGCCGAGTGGCCGCGGCGCCGCGCTGTCGCCTTCACCGCCGGCGTGCTCGTGCTCGCCGCGGCGACCAACGGCGCGGTCGCGGCCTACGAGCGGCAGCTGTTCAGCATGCACGCCGTGCTCGTCGCCGTCCTCTTCGTCGCGGTGCCCCTGCTCGCCGCGGGCGGGCGGCCGCTCGAGCTGCTCCGGCGGGCGGCACCGCGGCGCAGCGACGGCAGCCGGGGGATCGGCGACTGGGTGCGCGTGGCCGCCGACTCCCGAGCCGGTCGGTGGGTGCGGCGGCCGCACGCCGCGGGGATCCTCGCCGCGATCGTGCTCCTCGCCGCCCTGACACCACCCGTCCTCCGCTGGTCGGTGGCCGAGACCATCGGGCGGGATGCCGTCGCCGTGGCGCTGCTGGCCGCCGGCTGCCTCGTGGCCGCCGCCCGGGGACGCGCCAGCGCGCTCGCGCCGGTGATAGCGGCCGTGGCCAGTGCGGGCGCCGGCGCGTGGCTGCTCGGCTCCGATGCGCTGCTGCTCGCCGACTGGTACGGCGCGATGGGCTGGGGGAGCGACGCCGTCGTCGACCAGCGGGCAGGCGGCGCGGTGCTGCTGCTGGCCGCCGCGCTCCCGCTCGCCGTCCTCGCGGGAGCGCGGGGCGCGGGACCCCGCGCCCACCGGGCGGGGGCTCAGGCCGCCCGGATCTCCACTCCGCCGTCGTCGCGCAGCGTGATCCGGTAGGACACCTCGAAGGGCACGTCCTCGTCGACAGTGGAGACGGTGCCGTCGAACAGCGAGACCATGTCCACGGTGATGTGCGCGGCGCCCGACGCCGGCGGCACGAGCCAGCCCTCCTCCGCGCGCACGATGTCGATCTCCGGATAGCTCGCGATCGACCAGTCGGGTCGCTCGATGACCCGGTCCTCAAGCAGGCGGCGGAACGGGCAGCCGGCGGGCTGCAGCACGTCCTGCTCGGCGCACGCATCGAGGAAGTCGTCCACCTCCTCCTGCACCGACGCCACGAACGCGTCGCTCGCGCGGAGCTCGACGACGGCGATGGTCGGCGCCGTCCCGACGATCGGCACCGGCTGCCGGTCGGCGACGACGTACCGGTTCTGCTGATCGAGGACCGCGAGCGTGGGGGAGAGGACCGCGAGCCGGACCCGCCCGTCGGCGCCCGCGTCGGCGGCCAGCCCGTTGACGCGGAAGCCGCTGCCGCCCTGCACCTCCACCTCGAGCGAGCCCACCGGCGTCTCGGCGAACCGCCAGCCGGAGAACAGCAGGAACAGCGGCGCGGCCGGCTCCACCCGGAAGTCGGAGTGATGCGGACGGCCGGCCAGCTCGTAGGCGGCGGTCACGGTGCGGCTACCGTCCGGATCCGCAAGCACCCGGACGATGCGCGTCTCGGTCGGCCCCACCAGAGCGTCGCGATCGAGTGCCGCCGCGGAGAGGCCCGACGGCACGGTCACGCCCGGCGTCGTCAGAGCGGCCGCGAGATCGCGCCGTTGGAGTGCATCGAGGTAGCGGGCGACAAAGCCGCCGGCGCTGTAAACGCCGGTGTTCAGGGCGCTCACGACCCCGAGGAACGCGCCGATGACGAGGACGCAGAGCGCCAGCCAGCGCACCAGCGGCGCCCGGGGAATCGGCGCAGCGCCGCCATCCCCGCTCCCCATGCGCGCCAGTCTGACAGAGGAGAGGACGACCGACCTGTCCGCGACGCCGAGGTAGATTGACCGGATGCCTCCCGCCCTCTCCGCCGAGCAGCAGGAGGTGTTCGACGCCATCGAGGGCACCCGGGACCACGTCTTCGTGACCGGGCGGGCGGGCACCGGCAAGTCGACGGTGCTGGGCCATCTCAGCCGGCACAGCGAGAAGTCGCTCGTCGTCTGCGCACCGACCGGGGTCGCTGCGCTGAACGTGGGCGGGCAGACCATCCACTCGTTGTTCAAGCTGCCGATCGGGGTGATCGCCGACCGCGACCTGGACGACGACCGTGACCTCCGGAAGCTGCTCGGTGCGATCGACACGGTGGTCATCGACGAGGTGTCGATGGTCAACGCGGACCTGGTCGACGCGGTCGACCGTCGGCTGCGGTGGGCCCGGCAGCGCAAGGAGCCGTTCGGCGGGGTGCAGATCGTGCTGTTCGGCGATCCGTTCCAGCTGGCGCCGGTGCCGGGCGACGGCGACGAGCGCGCCTACTTCGCCGACACCTACCGATCCATGTGGTTCTTCGACGCGAAGGTCTGGGAGCAGGCGCCGCTGCGGCTGATGCAGTTGCGCACCATCCACCGGCAGAGCGACGACGCGTTCATCACGATGCTGAACGCCGTCCGGCACGGCCGGGTCACCGCGGAGATGGCCGGGGTGCTCAACGCGGCGGGCGCGCGCCCGGTCCCGGCGGACCCGCCCATCACGCTCGCCACCCGCAACGACAGCGTGAACCGCATCAACGCTAGGGCCCTGGCCGCGCTGCCGGGCCGGGTGAGCACGTCGCGCGCCGAGGTCAACGGCGAGTTCGGTGGACGCTCGTTTCCGGCGGACGAGGCGCTCGAGTTGAAGGTCGGGGCGCACGTCATGTTCCTCCGCAATGACTCGGACGCCCGCTGGGTGAACGGCTCCGTCGGCGAGGTGACCCGCATCGCGGGCGGCGCGGTGAAGGTGGCGATCGGCGGCGCGGAGCACGAGGTGGGCCCGGTCACCTGGGAGCGGCACCGGTACAGCTATTCGGCAGCGACCAAGAAGCTCAGTCGAGAAGTGGTGGCCGACTTCACGCAGTTCCCGCTTCGGCTCGCCTGGGCGGTGACGATCCACAAGTCGCAGGGGAAGACGTACGACTCCGCGGTGGTGGACCTCGGCAGCCGGGTGTTCTCGGCCGGTCAGACCTACGTGGCGCTCAGCCGGCTGACGAGCCTCGACGGCCTGTATCTGACCCGGCCGCTGGTGCCGCGCGACATCCTGGTCGACCAGGATGTCATCCGCTTCATGACGGACGCCCGGCGCCGGGCCCAGGAGGCGGCGGGTTCAGTGCCCGGTGTGGCCGGGTAGCTCCCCGGGCAGGTCGCTGACCCGGGAGTGGCTGTGCGGACCGTCGGAGGCGGCGATCCCGGCGGAGGTCGAGCCCAGGGCGGGCAGCGCGACGCCCGTCACGGCGACCGCACCGAGAGCCAGGCCGGCGAGAAGCAGACCCGCGTGCGGCTCGGAGGCGATCGGCTGGACGCGGGGGTGGCGGCGAAGCGACAGCGCGACCGCGGCCGCAACGATGACGTCGAGGAGGGTCGCGCCGGCGAGGGCGGCCGGGGGGAGGTTCGCGGCATCGACGCTGAGCGCGGGACCGGCGAACAGCGAGGCGGCCCAGATCAGCGGACCGAGCAGCGCGCCCGCGAGAGCGACCGAGCGCAGCGGGAAGCGGTCGGCGCGGAGCACGGCCACACACCAGGCAATCTCGGCGACGCTGAGGAGGCCGAACAGGGCCAGCAGGACCGGAGGGGCGCCGGCGGCGACACCGAGGTGGACGAGGCCCGCGCCCAGGGCGGCGAGAGCAATCCACTGGCGGACGACGGCGGTCATGGCTTCTCCGGAGATGGTGGGAGGGGATGAGGGTGCGGCGACGCGGCAGGGGGCCGGCCGCAGTGGCCGACCCCCTGCGCGAGGTCACGCGGTGACGGAGCGGGCGGACTTGTCGGCGCCGAGGGCGACACCGAGCAGGACCACTGCGCTGACGAGGTGCAGGAAGTGGTCGGCCGTGTTCAGGGCGAGGATGTTCGCCGCGGTGTCGACGATGAAGAAGCCGACGATGCCGACGAGCAGGTAGACCGCGCCGACCAGGCCGTTGACCGACTTGGCAGCCGACACCGAGCTGAGCCCGGCGATCAGGAGGGCGGCGCCGATCAGGAGGTGGACCACGTTGTGCAGGTGGTTGATCTGGAAGATGCCGAGCAGGAGCGGCCCCTCCGTGTCGATGAAGCCGACGCCGCCGCCGGCGACGATGAAGCCGAGGAGTCCGACCAGCAGGTAGACGACACCGAAGATGGTGGCGACGAGCCGGTTGGGGGACTTGGTCAGTGAGGGCCGTGCGGTGCCCCGTGCTGTGCTCATTGTTCGTACCTTCCAGTTTTCCAACGCGACGTCGAGCCGCAATGAGGTGTTCGGTACGGCTCACGGTACGGATTGGCCGGGCACTTTCGCAGGGGGTTGCCGGGAGCCACCCAGGTAGAGGAGAGTGCTGCCAGCTTCATGCTCCGGCTGAAGGTGAGGTGTGCCGCAGCGCTGTCGAACGCGGTGTGAAACGCCCAACGCGGTGTGTGCACCTACCGCGCCGGGCGCTTCGTACCGCGCAGATCGGGGTACGCACCGCGCTCGAGGCGGCAGGTGGAGCACTCGGGAATCGGAGCGGGTGACGGGAATCGAACCCGCGCTATCAGCTTGGGAAGCTGAAGTTCTGCCATTGAACTACACCCGCGCTGGCCGCTTCCGCGGCCGCGACCCATTCTAGGGGAGCGCTACAGTGGCGGTGTGCTGCTCTCGGACCGCGACATCCGGGCGGAGATCGCCGCCGGACGCATCGGACTCTCGCCCCACGACCCGGAGCTGCTCCAGCCTTCGAGCTTCGACGTGCGCCTCGACCGGTTCTTCCGGCTCTTCGACAATCACAAGTACCCGTACATCGATCCTGCGGAGGACCAGCCGGATCTGACCCGGCTGGTCGAGACGAAGCCGGACGAGCCGTTCATCCTGCACCCCGGCGAATTCGTGCTGGGCTCCACCTACGAGCTCATCACCCTCCCGGACGACATCGCCGCGCGGCTGGAGGGCAAGAGCTCGCTCGGCCGGCTGGGCCTGCTGACCCACTCCACCGCCGGGTTCATCGACCCCGGCTTCTCGGGCCATGTGACGCTCGAGCTGAGCAACGTCGCAACGTTGCCCATCAAGCTGTGGCCCGGCATGAAGATCGGCCAGCTCTGCTTCTTCCGCCTCACCTCGGCGGCCGAGCACCCGTACGGCTCCAGCCAGTACGGCTCCCGCTACCTCGGCCAGCGCGGCCCGACCGCGAGCCGGTCGCACCTGAACTTCCACCGCACCGACGTGTCCGTCACGGAGGCGGGCCGGCCGGGAGGCTGAACGCCAGGCTCAGGCGGCGCGGAGCCGGAACCAGTCGAGCAGGACGCGCGCTCGCGCCGGCTAATCCCAGGCCGGGCCCCGCTCCTCGTTGTCGAGGAACAAGCTGTAGCCGGGCACCCAGGGAAGGTCGTCGGCGGTCAGCTGTCGGAAGCCCATCGTCCAGTCGGGGAACTGGCGGGCGTCGGTGGTCGCCGCCAACGAGCACGCTGACGTCCCGGTGCCGCCGGTCCTTCCGGATCATCCGGAAAGTTCTCCGCACCATCTTCTCGCCGCCCTCGAGGACCTGCATGAACCAGCCCTCCTTGCGGAGGAGCATCCCGGTCACACCGACGGACTCGTGCTATCCGCGTGCGCGCGTCGGAAGCTGCGCACGGTCGGCCTCGGTGAAGCGCGCGGCAGCCGCGCTCCCGTCCAGCAGCGAATACATCCCACCCCTTGTATCGGTACCCCGAGACGGTAGAGCGGGGAACGCGCGGGGAGTGCTCCCGCCTTCGGGGGCTCGTTCAGGCGCGGCCGACCGCCGCGAGTGCCGGCAGCTGCAGCGCCAGCCACGGGCTGAACGCGAACGGCGCCTGCATGACCGCCTTGCCGAGGGGGCCCGGATCGGCCCACTCCCAGTCCAGAACCTCGTCCGGGTCGGCGGACACCGGCCCGCCCGCCGTGGCGAGGAAGACCGGGCACACCTCGTGCTCGACGATGCCAGACGCATCGACCGCGCGATAGCGGAAGTCGGGGAGCACGAGCTCCAGCGCACCGAGCTCCAGCCCGAGCTCGGTGCGGGCACGCCGGCGCACCGCGTCCTCGAGATCCTCACCCGGTCCGGGGTGCCCGCAGAACGAGTTCGTCCAGACCCCGGGCCACGTCCGCTTCGTGAGTGCCCGCCGGGTGACGAGGATCCGCCCGTCGGCGTCGCGGACGTGACAGCTGAAGGCGAGATGCAGGGGAGTGTCGCGGGTGTGCACCGTCGCCTTGGGCGCGCTCCCGATGGGGAGCCCGGCGTCGTCGAGCAGCACTACGAGTTCTTCGGGTCTCCTGATGGGCACGTCTCCTGGATGAGCGCAATCAGCGGTATGCGACACTGGCGAGGTGGATGCCCTCCAAGCCCCGCCGGAGCGGCTCGCTGCGGTGGACGCCGCTCTGGAGCGCTTCTTCAGCGTAGCCGTGCGCCGCGCGTCGTCCATCGGAGCCTCCTACGCCCGGCTGTGGACTGCCTTGGAATCGAGCACGCGGGGAGGCAAGCGCTTCCGCCCGCGGCTTGTGCTCGACGCGTACGAGGGGCTGGGCGGCACGGACCTCGCCGCGGCCGCCGCCGTGGGCGCCGGCTTCGAGCTGCTGCACACTGCTCTGATCGTGCACGACGACGTCATCGACCGCGACTTCACCCGTCGGGGGACCCCTAACGTTTCCGGCGTCTACCGTGACGACGCCACCACCGCCGGCATCCCCATCCCCACGGCCGAGCACCGCGGCATGTCCACGGCGATCATCGCCGGCGACCTCGCCCTGACCGGCGCGTACCGGATCGTCGACGGCGCCGGCCTGCCGGAGGCCATCCGGGTGCGGGTGCACGCGCTCTTCGACGAGGCGGTGTTCGCCGCCGCGGCGGGGGAGCTGATCGACGTCGACTTCTCGATCTCACCCGACGTGCCCTCCGTCGACGAGGTCATCGGCATGGAGCGGCTGAAGACCGCCGTCTACACGTTCGAGGCGCCCCTGCAGGCCGGCGCGGTGCTCGCAGGCGCGAGGGAGGCCTACATCGCGGCGCTCGGCGACTTCGGCAAGGAGCTCGGCATCGCCTATCAGGCCATGGACGACCTGCTGGGGGTGTTCGGCGACGAGGCCCGCACCGGCAAGTCGACCCTCGGCGACCTGCGTGAGGGCAAGCGGACAGTGCCGGTCGCCTTCGCCGCGACGACGGATGCCTGGCCCGGCATACGCAGGTACCTCGGCAAGAGCGACCTCACTGACGGTGAGGCGCACGAGGTGCGGCGGATGCTCATCGCCTGCGGGGCGGAGACCTTCACCCGCACCCTGGTGTCCTCGCGGGCCGCTGCCGCCATTCGAGCGCTTGAACGGGTGCCGCCCGCCCTGGCCCAGCGGCTCGCGCCGGTCGTCCGCGAGGCGCTGGACCGCGACCGATGAGCTCTCTCACCGGGGCCGCGCTGTACGACTCGGTCGCGCAGGAGACCGCCGGCATCGTCATCCGCCGCTACTCGAGCTCGTTCGGCTTGGCGTCCCGCCTCCTCGACCGGCGCCTCCGGCCGCACGTGAGCAACATCTACGCCCTGGTGCGGGTCGCAGACGAGGTTGTCGACGGGGTCGCCGCGGCCGCGGGCCTACCCGAAGCAGCCGTCGCCGCGCAGCTCGATGCGCTCGAAGCGGAGGTGGAGGCGGCGCTTGCCACCGGGTACAGCACGAACCTCGTCGTGCACGCGTTCTCCCGCACCGCCCGCGCCACCGGCTTCGGCTCGGAGCTCACCCGGCCGTTCTTCGCCGCCATGCGCACCGACCTCACCGAGACGGAGCACACGCCCGAATCGTTCCGGGACTACGTCTACGGCTCTGCAGAGGTCGTCGGGCTGATGTGCCTCGCCGCATTCCTCGACGGGCATGAGCCGCGCGACCGCGCGCGGCTGGCGGAGGGCGCGCGAGCGCTCGGCGCCGCCTTCCAGAAGGTGAACTTCCTCCGTGATCTCGCCGCCGACTTCGGCGAGCTCGGCCGCAGCTACTTCCCGGGGGTCCGCGTGGATACGTTCGACGAAGCCCAGAAGTTGGCGCTCGTCGACGACCTCGACGCCGATCTCGCGCTCGCCGCGAGCATCCTGACCGAGCTGCCCGCCGGCAGCCGGCGTGCCGTGCGGGCGGCGCACGGCCTCTTCGCCGAGCTCTCGCGGCGGGTGCGGGCGACCCCGGCCGCCCGCCTCGCGACCACCCGGGTGCGGGTGCCGGACCCGGTCAAGGCGCGCATCGTGCTCGCCGCAGCGGCCGACCGGAGCGTCGCGTGAGCCGCGTCGCGGTGATCGGTGCCGGCATCAGCGGGCTTGCGACCGCAGCCCTGCTCGCCCGCGAAGGCCACGACGTGGTCGTGTACGAGGCGCGCGACAAGGTGGGCGGGCGCGCGGCGTCGTTCGAGCAGGACGGCTTCCGCTTCGACGAGGGCCCCTCCTGGTATCTGATGCCTGAGGTGTTCGACCACTTCTTCCGACTGCTCGGCACCAGCTCCGCGGAGCAGCTCGACCTGGTGCGCCTCGACCCGGGCTACACAGTCGTCTACGAGCCTCGGGGCGACGAGCCGGCGGAGCGGATCGCGGTCGGGGCGACCCGGGCCGAGAACGTCGCCCTGTTCGAGCGGCTGGAGACCGGGGCGGGCCGGAAGCTCGAGGAGTACCTCGACTCGGCCAAGGAGGTCTACGGGCTGGCGAAGCGGTACTTCCTGTACAGCACCTTCCAGCGGCTCGGCCCGGTGTTCTCCGGGCAGGCGCGCCGCCGGGGCGGGGCGCTGCTGCCCCTGCTCACCGTGCCGCTTGACCGGTTCGTCAGCCGGCGCTTCACCGACCCGCGGCTTCGCCAGCTACTCGGCTACCCGGCGGTCTTCCTCGGCTCCTCGCCGTTCGACACCCCGAGCATGTACCACCTGATGAGCCACCTCGACCTCGAGGACGGGGTGCTCTACCCCCGGGGCGGGCTGATCCGCGTCATCGAGGCCATCGACGCCCTCGCGCGGGCGGAGGGGGTCACGGTGCGGGTGTCGACCCCGGTCGTCCGCATCGCGACCCGAGCGGCCGGTCGGCGCGCAGCCGCCACCGGCGTGGTCGTCCGCGGAAAGGACGGCGCGGAGGCGTTCGAGCCCGCCGACCTGGTCGTCGCCACCTCGGACCTGCACGCGGCCGAGACGCGGATGCTGCCGCGGGAGCTGCAGACGTACCCGGAGTCGTGGTGGAACCGCAAGGTCGCGGGTCCCGGCGCGATCCTGCTCTACCTCGGGGTGCGCGGCGAGTTGCCGCAGCTCGGCCATCACACCCTGTTCTTCGCCGAGGACTGGCGCACCGGCTTCGATGCCATCTTCGGCAAGGACGCGCACGTGCCGGATCCGGCGTCGATCTACGTCTGCAAGCCCAGCGCCACCGACGGCACTGTCGCCCCGGACGGCACGGAGAACGTGTTCGTGCTCGTGCCCGTCCCCGCCGATCCCGGCATCGGCCGCGGCGGCGAGCCGGAGGTGGAGGCGCTCGCCGACCGGGTGCTCGACCAGATCGCCGAGTGGGCCGGCATCCCCGATCTGCGGAAGCGCATCGTGACCCGCCGGACGGCTGCCCCCGGCGACTTCGCGGCGACGCTCGGCGCCTGGCGCGGGACCGC
This sequence comes from Naasia sp., assembly GCA_025463675.1. Taxonomy (GTDB): domain Bacteria; phylum Actinomycetota; class Actinomycetes; order Actinomycetales; family Microbacteriaceae; genus Naasia. The sequence continues at coordinate 123,201 of JAODAX010000029.1, forward strand.
GCTCGGGCCGGCGCACGTGCTGCGGCAGAGCGCGTTCTTCCGCGCAGGCAACCGCAGCCGCAAGGTGGACGGCTTGCTTTACGCGGGTGGCAGCACCATCCCCGGCATCGGCCTGCCCATGTGCCTGATCAGCGCGGAGCTGGTGCTCAAGCGTCTGCGCGGCGACACGTCCGCCGGCCCGTCCCCGGAGCCGGGGCGGCGGTGACCGGCTTCGTCTACCTGGCCGGCCTCCTCGTCTCGCTCTTCGGCATGGCGGTCCTCGACGCGCGCTTCCAGCTGTTCTTCGCCGTCGACCGCCGCCGTGCGAGCATCGTGCTCGCCGTGGGCATCATCTTCTTCCTCGTCTGGGATCTGGCGGGCATCGGTCTCGGCATCTTCTTCCGCGGCCAGACGCAGTTCCTGACCGGGATCCTGCTCGGCCCGGAGTTGCCGATCGAGGAGCTCTTCTTCCTCGCCCTGCTCTGCTACAGCACCATGAATGCGCACGGCGCGGCGGCGCGCCTGCTCGACCGCAGGCGGGCCGCCCGATGACCTACCTCCTGCTTGACCTCGCCTTCCTGGTCGTCCCGCTCGCGCTCGCCGTCGCCGCCGTCCTGGTGCTGCGCGGTGCGGCCCGCCGCACGGCGCTCGCAGCGGCCGGGGTCGCGCTCGCCGTCGTACTCGTCCTCACCGCGGTCTTCGACAACGTGATCCTCACGCTCGGCATCGTCGCCTACGACGAGTCCCACCTGAGCGGCGTGCGGCTGGGGCTCGCGCCGCTCGAGGACTTCGCCTACGCGCTCGCCGCCGGGATCGGCCTGCCGGCCCTCTGGGTGCTGCTCCCGGCCAGGAGGAAGGCGTGAACGCCGCCATTCTGCGCGCGCTGCTCGTGTCGTCGCGCCCGCTGTCCTGGGTGAACACCGCCTTCCCCTTCGCCGCGGCGTACCTCCTCACCGCCGGTCGGATCGACGCCGCATGGATCGTCGGCACGCTCTACTTCCTCGTGCCGTACAACCTCGCCATGTATGGCATCAACGACGTCTTCGACTACGAGTCCGACCTGCGCAATCCGCGCAAGGGCGGCGTCGAGGGCGCGGTGCTCGACCGCTCGCTGCACCGGCCGACGCTCGTCGCCGTGCTGGTCACCAACGTCCCGTTCCTTCTCGCGCTGGTGCTGCTCGGGTCTCCCGCGTCGTGGCTGGTGCTCGCGGTCTCGGCGTTCGCGGTCCTCGCCTACAGTGCCCCGGTCCTGCGCTTCAAGGAGCGGCCCTTCCTCGACAGCCTGACCTCGAGCACCCACTTCACGAGCCCCGCCGTCTACGGGCTCGTGCTCGCGGGCGCCGCTTTCGACGGCCCGCTGCTGGCCCTGCTCGGCGCCTTCTTCCTGTGGGGCATAGCGAGTCACGCGTTCGGCGCCGTGCAGGACGTGCTCGCGGACCGCGCCGGCGGCATCGGGTCGGTCGCCACCGTCATCGGCGCCCGCCGGACCGTGGTCCTCGCCTTCGCCGGCTACCTCGCCGCCGCCCTCCTGCTGCTCGGCACCGACTGGCCGGGCCAGCTCGCCGCGCTACTCGTGCTGCCATACGCCGCCAACGTCGTGCCGTACCTGCGCATCGAGGACGCCGGTGCGGAGCGCGCCAACGCGGGCTGGCGGCGATTCCTCTGGATGAACTACGCGGTCGGCTTCCCCGTCACGCTGCTCATGATCGGGTACGCGCTGACCCGCTAGCGGTCAGTCGATGACCGCCGGCCGCGCCTTGACCGGCAGCATCAGCAGCAGGCCGGCCACCAGTACGAGCACGATGCCGAGGATACCGAACCGGGTGTCGCCGGTGGCCCAGACGAACAGCGAGAACAGCCCCGGAGCGAGGAAGCTCACCGCGCGACCCGTCGTGGCGTAGAGCCCGAACAGCTCGCCTTCGCGCCCGGCCGGGGTGATCCGCGCCAGGAAGCCGCGGCTCGCCGCCTGCACGGGACCGACGAACAGGCAGAGGAACAGCCCGCACACCCAGAAGCCGCCCTTGGCATCGCCGATGAAGAGGACGGCGGAGCCGGCGACCACGAGACCGAGGAGGCTGCCGATGATGACCGACTTGGCGCCGATCCGGTCGTCGAGCCAGCCCCCGATGAAGGTTCCGATGCCGGCCACCACGTTCGCCGCGACACCGAACGTGAGCACCTCCCCGAAGCTGAAGCCGAACACCTGCGCGGCGATGATCGCGCCGAAGGTGAACACGCCCGCGAGCCCGTCGCGGAAGACGGCGCTCGCCCCGAGGAAGAGCAGGACATGCGGGCTGCGACGGGCGAGACGCGCGATCGTCCCGCCGAGCACCCGATAGGAGCCCAACACGCTGACGGCCTCGCGCCGGGGGCCCGCCGGGATCTCCGGCACCGCGAGGAGCACGGGGATCGCGAAGAGCGCGAACCAGATCGCCGCCGCGACGATCGCGACGCGCACGCTCAGCACGCCGCCGTCGACGCTCGTCGGCAGCCCCAGCAGACCGCCGTCCGGGATACCGAGGGTGTCGCCGATGAACAGCACGAGCAGCAGGAGCAGCAGCACGATGCCACCGATGTAGCCCATTCCCCAGCCGAACCCGGAGACGCGCCCGAGCGTCTTCGGGGTGGACACCTGCACGAGCATCGCGTTGTAGTTGACGCCCGCGAACTCGAAGAAGACGTTGCCGACGGCGAGCAGGGTGGCTCCGAGCACCAGGTACTGCTGGCCGGGCGCCACGAAGAACATCGCGAGCATCGCCGCCACGACCACCGCCGTGTTGACGCCGAGCCAGAGCCTGCGCCGGCCCGCTCCGTCGGAGCGCTGCCCCAGCACGGGCGCGATCAGGGCGATCAGCACGCCCGCGATCGTGAGCGCGACCCCGACGATGCTCGCGTTCTGCGCCTCTGCGGCGACCCGGCCGGGGGAGTCCTCGGGCAGCGCGGCGAGCTCGGGCGCGAAGAACGCCCCACTGGCGAGATAGGTGCTGAACACGAAGGTCGTGACGACGGCGTTGAACGCTGCCGAACCCCAGTCCCACAGTGCCCAGGAGACCACGCGGCTGCGCGGCACCTCGACGTCGGGACGGATGGGCGCGGCGGCGGCGTCGTCCCGGCGGGGGGTGCTCATGCGCTCACCGTAGCGCCGCCGGGAAACCGGGGGTGAACGGCTGATTGAGCCGTGTCGGCTCAACTCGAGGGGGCGCCGACTTGACACCTCCCGAGCGGTCCGTAAACTTGAGTCAGCGAGACTCAACCTCTCGCGCAGACCTTCCCGGGCCGGATCGGCCCATCTGACGATCAGGAGAGCGACATATGGCACGCGCAGTCGGCATCGACCTTGGCACCACCAACTCGGTGGTGTCCGTTCTTGAAGGTGGTGAGCCGGTCGTCATCGCGAACGCCGAGGGCTTCCGCACCACCCCGTCCGTCGTGGCGTTCACGAAGGACGGCGACATCCTCGTCGGCGAGACCGCGAAGCGCCAGGCGGTGACCAACGTCGACCGGACCATCTCGTCGGTCAAGCGCCACATGGGCACCAACTGGACCACCACGATCGACGGCAAGAAGTACACAGCGCAGGAGATCTCGGCGCGCACCCTCGCGAAGCTGAAGCGTGACGCCGAGCAGTACCTCGGCGACACCGTCACCGACGCCGTCATCACCGTGCCGGCCTACTTCAACGACGCCGAGCGCCAGGCGACGAAGGAGGCCGGCGAGATCGCGGGCCTCAACGTCCTGCGCATCATCAACGAGCCGACCGCGGCCGCCCTCGCCTACGGCCTGGACAAGGGTCGCGAGGACGAGCTGATCCTCGTCTTCGACCTCGGCGGCGGCACCTTCGACGTCTCGCTGCTCGAGGTGAGCAAGGACGACGACTTCTCGACCATCCAGGTGCGCGCCACGTCCGGCGACAACCGTCTCGGCGGCGACGACTGGGACCAGCGCGTCGTCGAGTGGCTCATCGGGCGCTTCAAGGACTCCACCGGGGTCGACGTGTCCAAGGACAAGATCGCTCTCCAGCGCCTCAAGGAGGCGGCCGAACAGGCGAAGAAGGAGCTCTCCAGCTCCACCACCGCCAGCATCCAGCTGCCCTACCTGTCGCTGACCGAGAACGGTCCGGCGAACCTCGACGAGTCGCTGACCCGCGCCAAGTTCGAGGACCTCACGAAGGATCTGCTCGACCGGACCAAGAAGCCCTTCGAGGATGTCATCCGCGAGGCCGGCATCAAGGTGGCCGACATCGCCCACGTCGTGCTCGTCGGCGGCTCCACCCGCATGCCCGCCGTCAGCGAGCTCGTGCGCAAGGAGACCGGCAAGGACCCGAACAAGGGCGTCAATCCGGACGAGGTCGTCGCCGTGGGTGCCGCGCTGCAGGCCGGCGTGCTGAGGGGCGAGCGCAAGGACGTCCTCCTCATCGACGTGACCCCGCTCTCCCTCGGCATCGAGACCAAGGGCGGCATCATGACGAAGCTCATCGACCGCAACACCGCGATCCCGACCAAGCGCAGCGAGACCTTCACCACCGCGGACGACAACCAGCCCTCGGTCGCGATCCAGGTCTTCCAGGGTGAGCGCGAGTTCACCCGCGACAACAAGCCGCTCGGCACCTTCGAGCTGACCGGCATCGCCCCCGCGCCCCGCGGCATCCCGCAGATCGAGGTCACCTTCGACATCGACGCGAACGGAATTGTGAACGTGTCGGCGCGCGACAAGGGCACCGGCAAGGAGCAGTCGATGACCATCACCGGCGGCTCGTCGCTGCCGAAGGACGACATCGAGCGCATGGTGCGCGAGGCGGAGGAGCACGCGGCCGAGGACAAGCGCCGCCGCGAGGCCGCCGAGGTGCGCAACAACGCCGAGCAGCTCGTCTACTCGATCGAGAAGCTCATCAAGGAAAACGACGAGAAGCTGCCCGCGGACGTGAAGACCGAGGTGCAGGCCGACGTCGACGCGCTGAAGTCGGCGCTCGCCGGCGACGACGACGAGGCGGTGAAGACCGCGTTCGAGAAGCTCTCCGAGAGCCAGACGAAGCTCGGCCAGGCGATCTACGCGTCCAACTCGGCGAGCGACTCCGCTCCTGCCGGCGACCAGCCCGCGCAGGAGTCCGGCGATGACGACATCGTCGACGCCGAGGTTGTCGAGGACGAGGACACGAAGAGGTAACCCATGGCCAAGGATCCGAGCAAGGACAGTGGCCCCTCCGGGGAGCCGGACGAGCCGCAGAAGCGGAACGAGCCGCAGGGCGGCGACGCGGTCGACGGCGAGTTCGTCAGCCTCGAGGGACCCGACGTCGAGACGCCGACCGGTGGAACCGGCGACGCCGGAAGCGGCGGGGAGGGCCTGTCCCCCGAGGACCTCTCCTTTCTCGAGGACGTGAGCGCCGGGGCGGCGACCGAGACGGCGCCCACCCCCGTGGCCGAGGACGAGCACCTCCTCGACCTGAAGCGCATCACTGCCGAGTACGCCAACTACCGTCGGCGCACCGAGGCGACCCGGCAGCTCGAGCGGGAGCGGGCAGTCGGGGACGTCGCGAAGCATTTGCTTCCCGTCCTCGACGACCTCGACCGCGCCGAGAAGCACGGCGACCTCGCCGAGGGCGGCCCGCTGACGACCATCGCGGCGAAGCTGCGCGCGACCGTCGAGCGGATCGGCGTCAGCGGCTACGGCGAGACGGGCGAGCCCTTCGACCCGGCGCACCACGAGGCCATCTTCCACAAGCCCAACCCGGAGGTGTCGGCGGCGACTGTCGCCGACGTCGTCGAGCGCGGCTACCGGATCGGCGAGGTGACCCTGCGCGTGGCGAAGGTCGTCGTCGACACCCCGACCGACTGACCGGAGGAATCGTGGCCAGCCAGGATTGGTTCGACAAGGACTTCTACAAGGTGCTCGGCGTTGCCAAGGACGCCGATGAGCAGAGCGTGAAGAAGGCCTATCGCAAGCTCGCACGCCAGTTCCATCCGGACTCCAACCCGGGGAACGCGGCGGCCGAGGCGAAGTTCAAGGAGATCAGCGAGGCCTACTCGGTGCTCTCCGACGCCCAGCAGCGACGCGAGTACGACCAGATCAGGGCGATGGGCACCGGTGCGCGGTTCGCCGCGCCGGGCTCCGGCGGCGGCGGGTTCGAGGACGTCTTCGGCGGCATGTTCACCGGGGGGCGCACCAGTCAGCAGGCGAACTTCGAGGACATTTTCGGCGGCATGTTCGGCGGCGGGGGCGGCACCGGGTTCGGCCAGTCGAACGGCGGTTTCCGCGGCTTCGGCGGCCCGACCCGCGGCCGCGACATCACCGCGACGACGACCATCGACTTCGTCACCGCCACGAAGGGCGACACGGTGCGCCTGCAGGGCGCGGACGGCCGGCCGATCAACGTCAAGGTGCCCGCCGGCGTGAGCGACGGTCAGAAGATCAAGCTGCGCGGCAAGGGCGAGCCGAGCCTCGACGGCGGCGATCCCGGCGACCTCGTGCTCACCGTGACGGTGCGCAAGCACCCCGTGTTCGAGCGCGACGGCCTCAACCTGCGCGTCACCGTGCCGGTGACCTTCGCCGAGGCCTCCCTCGGCGCGACCATCGAGGTGCCCACCCTCGGCGGCGAGCCGGTGCGGCTGAAGGTCGCCCCCGGCACCTCGAGTGGCAAGGTGCTGCGGGTGAAGGACCGGGGGGTGCGCACCGCGAAGGGGACCGGCGACCTGCTCGCCCGCATCGAGATCGCGGTGCCCGCCCGGCTCACGCCCGAGCAGCGCGCTGCGCTCGAGAGCTTCGTGGCCGCCAGCCCGGCCGAGAACCCGCGCGCCGACCTCGTGGACCGCGCACGGAGCCTCTGATGAACAGCGAGGAGGAGCTCGCGCTGGCGCCCCTCTTCGCCATCGCGGTCGCCGCGGAGCTCGCAGGGATGCACCCGCAGACGCTGCGCCAGTACGACCGGCTGGGCCTCGTCTCGCCGAGCCGCACGGCCGGCAAGTCGCGCCGGTACTCGATGCGGGACGTCGCGCAGCTGCGCGAGATCGGCCGGCTGAGCGCCGAGGGCATCACGCTCGAAGGCATCCGACGCATCCTCGAACTCGAGAACGAGGTGACCGCGCTGCGCGCCCGCGTCCGGGAGCTGGAGACGGCGCTCGCCGACGAGCTGCTGCGCCGACCGGGCCGCCGGGTGTTCGCCGCGGGCGAGGACGGCGGCGTGACCCCGCTCCGTGCCGGCATGCGCGCCAATCCCCGCACCGAGGTCGTGCTCTGGCGACCGTTCGGCAACCGCTAGCGGTGACGGCGGACCAGGCCGCGGGCGCCGATTCGGCTTCACCCGACTCGAGGCCCACCTCGACGCTTACGCGCATGGCCTGCTCGACGCAGCGCCCGCGACCGGTCCGCGCGCGTGCTCCGCATCGCCGGCGTGCCGCTCTTCAGCGGGTTCGTCTACACCGCCGTCGGCTCCTACATGGCGCGGGTGTACCGGCTCTTCGACCTGCGCTTCGTCCGTCTGCTGCGGCGGTCCCTGAGACTGCCGTTGATCGCCGAATTCTCGGGGTTTGCCGCGGTCATCTGGCTCGCCGAGAACACCGCGACGGGGGCGGGCGCCTGGGCGTACCCGGGTCAGGTGGACGGCTGGGAACCCGTCTCGGCGTCGAAGCTGATCTCCTGGTTCCTCCTCATGATCCTCTCAGTCGTGCTCGTCACCTGCGTCTATCCCCCTCCCCGCCCGCCGCCGATGCGGGGGCAGGGGAGGATGGGATGGAGCGGGGGAGCCGATGAGCGACGTACTCGAACAGCAGCGCACCGAGGAGGAGCTGACCCTCGGCGCGCCATGGGACGTCGTCGTCTGGGACGACCCGGTCAACCTGATGACCTACGTCACCTGGGTGTTCCGCACCCACTTCGGCTACCCGCCGCCGATCGCCGAGCGCCTCATGATGCAGGTGCACACCGCGGGCAGCGCCGTGGTGGCGACCGGCAGCCGGGAGGCGATGGAGCGGCACGTCGAGGCGATGCACGGCTACGGCCTGCTCGCCACTCTGCGGCCGGCGGACACGTGAGCGGCTTCCGGCGCGTGCCCGGCGCGCTCGAAAGACGCTTCTCGCCAGGGGAGGAGGCCGTCCTGGCCTCGCTCGCGGCCGACCTGCGCAGGCTGTTCACGCTGGGGGCAGTCGATGACGCCGTGCTCGCGCGGCTGGCCCCCTCCGCGTATCCCGACGACGACCAGGCGGCGGCGGAGTTCGCCGACTTCGCCCGGCCCCGCATCCTCGGCGACAAGGACGGCGCGGCGGGGGCCGTGCTCGCGGACCTCGAGGGGGCGGTCGACGGCGTCGTCCGCGTGGCCTTCGACCGGGTGCCGCTCTGGCTGCGCACGCTCACCGACCTCCGGGTCGCGCTGCACGAGCGCGCCGGAGAATTCCCGGACGAGGAGACGGCGGCGATCCTCGACTGGCTCGGCTGGCTCCTGGCCGGGATGCTCGACGCATTCAACCCGGAACCGCTCGATCCCGACGGGCAGGAAGGCGTAGCCGCCGGTTCGCCGTGAGCGATCGGCCGCGGATGGCGCGACGGCCACACGGGCCGGTAAACTTGAGTCAATACGGCTCAACTTGAGTCAGTGAAGGAGCGGAACGCATGGCGAACGTCGCGGGGAACGCCCGGCAGCAGCAGGGCGACCAGAAGAGCGCGCTGCAGCAGTACGGCATCAACCTCACCGAGATCGCCCGCGCTGGCCGGCTCGACCCGGTCATCGGTCGCGACTCCGAAATCCGCCGGGTCAGCCAGGTGCTCACCCGGCGCACCAAGAACAACCCGGTGCTCATCGGCGAGCCCGGCGTCGGCAAGACCGCCGTCGTCGAGGGCCTCGCCCAGCGCATCGTGGCCGGCGACGTGGCCGATTCGCTGAAGGGCAAGCAGCTCGTCTCGCTCGACCTCGCCGCCCTCGTCGCGGGCGCCAAGTACCGGGGCGAGTTCGAGGAACGCCTCAAGGCTGTCCTGCAGGAGATCAACGAATCCGACGGCCAGATCATCACGTTCATCGACGAGCTGCACACCCTGATGGGCGCGGGCGGCGGCGAAGGCAGCGTCGCGGCGGCGAACATGCTGAAGCCGATGCTCGCGCGCGGCGAGCTGCGGATGATCGGCGCGACCACGCTCAACGAGTACCGCGAGTACATCGAGAAGGACGCCGCGCTCGAACGCCGGTTCCAGCAGGTCTACGTCGGCGAGCCGGGCGTCGAGGACACGGTCGCCATCCTGCGCGGGCTGAAGGAGCGCTACGAGGCGCACCACAAGGTCGCCATCGCCGACGCCGCCCTCGTGGCGGCCGCCTCGCTCTCGCACCGCTACATCCCGTCCCGGCAGCTGCCCGACAAGGCGATCGACCTGATCGACGAGGCCGCGTCGCGGCTGCGGATGGAGATCGACTCCGCCCCGGTCGAGATTGACGAGCTGCGTCGCGGCGTCGACCGGCTGAAGCTCGAGGAGCTCGCCCTCAAGCGGGAGAAGGACGACGCGTCCAAGGCACGGCTCGCGAAGCTCCGCGAGGACCTCGCCGAGCGCCAGGTGAAGCTCGCCGGGCTCGAGGCCCGCTGGGAGCGGGAGCGCGCCGACCTCAACCGCATCGGAAACCTGAAGGAGAAGGTGGACAGCCTGCGGATCCGCGCCGAGCGCGCCCAGCGCGAAGGCAACCTGGAGGAGGCGTCCCGCCTGCTCTACGGCGAGATCCCGGTGATCGAGCGCGAGCTCCGCGAAGCGGAGAAGACCGAGGAGTACGAGGAGCCGCGGATGGTCAACGACCAGGTGACGGATGAGGACATCGCCGCGGTCGTGGCCCAGTGGACCGGCATCCCGATGGGCCGCCTGCTCCAGGGCGAGACCGAGAAGCTGCTGAACCTGGAGAACGAGCTCGGCCGACGCCTGATCGGGCAGCGGACGGCGGTGCGTGCCGTGTCCGACGCCGTGCGCCGCAGCCGCGCCGGGGTCTCCGACCCGGACCGCCCGACCGGCTCGTTCCTCTTCCTCGGCCCGACCGGTGTCGGCAAGACCGAGCTGGCTCGCGCGCTGGCCGAGTTCCTGTTCGACGATGAGAAGGCGATGGTCCGCATCGACATGAGCGAGTACGGCGAGAAGTTCGCCGTCTCCCGCCTCGTCGGCGCTCCTCCCGGCTACGTCGGCTACGAGCAGGGCGGCCAGCTTACCGAGGCGGTCCGCCGCCGGCCCTACTCGGTGGTGCTGCTCGACGAGGTCGAGAAGGCGCATCCCGAGGTGTTCGACATCCTGCTGCAGGTGCTCGACGACGGCCGGCTCACCGACGGTCAGGGCCGCACCGTCGACTTCCGGAACACGATCCTCGTGCTCACGTCCAATCTCGGCAGCCAGTACCTCGTCGACCCGTCGTACACGGATGAGCAGAAGGAGGAGACCGTGCAGGCGCTGGTCCGCCAGTCGTTCAAGCCCGAGTTCGTGAACCGGCTCGATGACATCGTGGTGTTCTCGGCGCTGACGAGCGGCGACCTCGGCCAGATCGTCTCGCTCTACATCGACCGGCTGGAGCGACGGCTGGGGGAGCGCCGGCTGCAGCTCGCGGTCACGCCGAGCGCGCGCACCTGGCTCGCGGAGCGCGGCTACGACGCGGTGTACGGGGCGCGGCCGCTGCGGCGCCTCATGCAGCACGAGATCGACGACCGGCTGGCGACTGCCCTCCTCGCCGGCACCGTCCGCGACGGCGACACCGTGCGCGTCGATGTCGCGCCGGACGGCGACTCGCTGGCGGTCGGCCGCTTCGAGTTCGTGCCAGCGGAGGACGAGCAGATCGCCTGACCCGCATAGCATCGAGGGATGCTTGCGACAGTTCTGCACGGTGCCGGGGACATCCGAGTGGACGAGGTGCCGGACCCCCGGCTCGCCACCGGCCGGGACGCGATCGTCCGGGTGGTCGCCGCGTGCGTGTGCGGCTCGGACCTCTGGCCCTACCGCGGGGTGACGAAGACGATTGAGCCGAAGCGGATCGGCCACGAGTTCGTGGGCGTCGTCGAGCGGGTCGGCGACGACGTGCAGCGCATCCGGGTCGGTGACTTCGTGATCGCGCCGTTCTACGACTGCGACAGGACCTGCGCCAACTGCCGCAACGGGTTCAGCACCTCCTGCCTGCACGGCGGCTGGTGGGGCGATGACGACCGGGACGGGGCATTCGCGGACGGCGGCCAGGGTGAACGCGTGCGCGTGCCGCACGCCGACGGCTCGCTCACGCCGGTCCCTGACCCGGCGCCCGAGCTCATCCCGCACCTGCTGACCCTGTCCGACGTGATGGGCACCGGCCACCACGCGGCCGTCAGCGCCGGTGTCGGCCCCGGCAAGACGGTCGTGGTGGTCGGCGATGGCGCGGTCGGGCTCTGCGCGGTGCTCGCATCCCGCCGGCTCGGCGCCGAGCGGATCGTCGCGATGTCCCGGCACGAGGCGAGGCAGGCGCTCGCCCGGGAGTTCGGCGCCACCGACGTCGTCGCGGAGCGCGGCGACGAGGGCGTGCAGGCCGTGCGCGCACGGTTCGACGGCAGCGGCGCCGACTGCGTGCTCGAGTGCGTGGGCACCAAGGAGTCGATGGATCAGGCGTTGCGCTCCGCCCGCCCCGGCGGCCAGGTCGGCTACGTCGGCGTCCCCAACGGCGACCCCGAGCTTCCCGTCCGGCGGATGTTCAGCACGAACGTCGGCGTCCGCGGGGGAGTGGCCCCGGTGCGCAACTACATCGACGAGTTGCTGCCCGACGTCCTCTCCGGTGCGATCCAGCCCGGCCGCGTCTTCGACCTGGAGCTGCCGCTCGCGGAGGCGGCGGAGGGGTACGCGGCCATGGACGAGCGCCGCGCCATCAAGGTGCTCCTGCGCCCCTGAGCGGGCCGCATCGCCGGTCGGCTTTCGCACGGATCAGGAGATCGCGCGCGGATCAGGCTCGGCGGCGGGTTTCGCCCACGGTTCAGGACGACACGCGGAGCCAGCGGCGAAGCGGCTCTGATTCGTGGAACACCGGGTCAGCCGGCGACGTAGACCTTCCGGAGGGTCTCGGTGACCGTCCAGGTGGTGTGCGAACCGGCGGCAAGCCGGCCGACGACACCCGGCGCGAGCGTCAGCGGCGCCGCCCCGGAGTCAAACTCGACCGTCCCCGACCCGGTGAGCACCACGAACACCTCGTCCACCTCCACGTCGGTGGACGTGCCCACCGTGTGCTCCCACACGCCGACCTCGGTGCCGCCCAGTTCCGCGAGCACCGCCGAGCCGGTGGTCGGGGAGCCGGCGAGCGCCTGCCCTGCGGGCAGCGGGGCGTGCTCAAGCGGGAGGGCGACGGCGTCGAGCGCGGCCGCGGCGTCGAGCAGCGCGCTCACCGCGCCAGCTCCTCGCGGATGGCGGCCGCGAACGCGTCCACGTCCGCCTCGGTGGTGTCGAATGCGCACATCCAGCGCACCTGGCCGGCCGCCCGGTCCCAGTCGTAGAAGCGGTAGCGCTCCCGGATGCGGTCGGCCGCCGCGTTGGCGAGCACGGCGAACACCGCGTTCGCGTCGGTCGCCTGCGAGAAGGTGAGCCCGGGGGTGCCCTCGAGACTCGAGCGCAGCCGCGCCGCCATCGCGTTGGCGTGCGCGGCGGAGCGCACGCCGAGGCCGTCGTCGAAGAGGGTCAGGAGCTGGGCGCTCTGGAAGCGCATCTTGCTCGCGAGCTGCATGCTGAGCTTCCGCAGGTAGATCAGGCCGGGCGCGCGCTCCGGCCGGAGAGCGACGACCGCCTCCGCCCCGAGCAGCCCGTTCTTGGTGCCGCCGAGGCTCAGCACGTCGACGCCCGCGTCCGCGGTGAACGCGGCGAGCGGCACCCCGAGCGCGGCGGCGGCGTTCCAGATCCGCGCGCCGTCCATGTGCACGGCCATGCCGAGCTCGTGGGCGTAGTCGGCGATCGCACGCACCTCGTCGGACGTGTAGACCGTGCCGAGCTCCGTCGACTGGGTGATGCTGACCACGAGCGGCTGCGCGCGATGCTCGTCCCCCCACCCCCACGCCTCCCGGGCGATCAGGTCGGGGGTGAGCTTGCCGTCCACCGTCGGCACCGGCAGCAGCTTGAGGCCGCTCACCCGCTCCGGGGCGCCCGCCTCGTCGGTGTGGATGTGCGCCGTGGAGGTGCAGATCACCGCGCCCCAGCGCGGCATCATCGCCGTCAGGCCGACCACGTTCGCCCCGGTCCCGTTGAAGACGGGGAAGCCGACCGTCTCCCGGCCGAATTCGGCGCGCAGCACCTCCTGCAGTGCCTCGGTGTAGCGGTCCTCGCCGTAGGCGGTCTGGTGGCCGTCGTTCGCCGCCGCGATCGCGGCGAGCACCTCGGGGGCGATGCCCGCGTAGTTGTCGCTCGCGAAGGTGCGCAGGGTGTCGTCGTGCAGTCTCACCCGTCCATCCTTCCCGATCCGCGCCCGGCGCCGGGCCTCAGTCGCGACCGGTGATACCGGACGTCGACACGATGGCGTCGGCGAGCTTGCGGCCGAGCGCCTCATAGAACATCGACAGCGGGAACTCGTCGTCGAGGACGGCGTCGGTGAAGCCCCCCGGCGGCCCGGCGAGTACCTCGTCGGAGAGCCCGCCGGCCCAGTTCGACGCGGGGGCGGGCGTGAGGACGCTCCGGATCAGCTCGTAGGCGGCGAGCCAGTGCGCCGTCTTCGGCCGGTCGATGCTGCGCCAGTACAGCTCGTCGATCGCATCGGACAGCGCGACGACGGCGTCCGGCACGTCCGCCCAGTCGAAGGCGAGACGCCTGTCCGTCCAGTGCAGCACACGCACCTGGTGCAGCCAGGCGAACAGGAGCTGACCGCCGAGGCCGTCATAGTTGCGCACGCGGGTGCCGGTGAGGGGGAAGCGGAACAGGCGGTCGAAGAGGATCGCGTACTGGGCGAGCCGCGCGCGGTCCCGGGTGAGGTCGTCGGTGTCGTCGGCACGCACGAGGCGCACAGCCTCGCGGAACGCGGTGAGATCGCAGCGCAGCTCCTCGAGCGCGTAGAGGAAGTACGGCATCCGCTGCTTGATCATGAACGGATCGAAGGGGAGGTCGCCCCGCATGTGGGTGCGGTCGTGGATGAGGTCCCAGAGCACGAAGGTCTCCTCGGCGATCCCCTGATCCTCGAGTAGCGGGGCCGCGTCGGCGGGCAGCTGGAGCCGGGTGATACCCGCGGCGGCGGTGACCACCCGGCGGAACCGGGCCGCCTCGCGATCGGCGAAGATCGCGCCCCATGTGAAGGCGGGGACGGGGCTTACCCCGATCGACACCGTCTCGGGGAACAGCACCGCCGAGTCGCTGTCGTAGCCGGGCGTGAAATCGAGGAACCGGACGGGCAGGAACATCGCGTTCGAGTAGGCGCCCGCCTCGAGCCGCGCCGCGAACTCCGGCCAGCGCACCTCGAGCAGCACCGCCTCGAACAGGCGGTCGCGGCTGCCGTTCTGCGTGTACATGGGGAAGACGACGAGGTGCGCGAGGTCGTCCTCACGAGCGGACGCGGGGCTGAACGCCGTGAGCGAGCGGACGAAATCGGGGATGGGGAAGCCCGCGTCGACCCAGCCGGCCAGGTCCGCCCGGACCGCGCTGAGGTAGCCGGCGTCGTGCGGGAAGGTGGGGGCCAGCGCCGCCACCTGGGCAGCGACCTCGGCGACCAGTTCGCCGGCGAGCGTGCGGTCGGCGTCCTCTGCGAGGGAGCCGTCCGTGCGCTGCAGCGCCTGCAGGCGGATGACGGCTGCCTTGAGCGCGCGCCACGGCTCGGCTGCCGCCAGGCGTGCGGCGTCGGTCTCCAGCGCGGGGTCCATGACCCTCCTCCCGGTCCCTACGAGCGTATGGAGCGGGAGGGGGGCGAGAAGCGGCAGAACCTGCACGGTTTCCTGCGCATCACGCAGGTTTCCTGCGTTCGCGCCGGTCCGGGCGACCCCTGGCGCCGGAGCGGCCGCCGCGCGACACTGAAGCGTGCCCGAACTGCCCGAGGTCCAGGCGCTCGTGACCGACCTCCGCACCCGCCTGACCGATCGCATCATCGACCGCGTCGACATCGTCGCCTTCTCCGCGCTCAAGACCTTCGACCCGCCGCTGACCGCGCTCGCCGGAGCCGCGATCGACGGCGTCGAGCGGCACGGCAAGTTCCTCGACATCTCCGCAGGCGGGCTGCATCTTGTGCTGCATCTGGCGCGCGCGGGCTGGATCCGCTGGCGTGCCGCCGCCCCCGTCCCGTCGCGGCTCGGCAAGGGTCCGCTCGCCGCGCGGCTCGTGCTCGACGATGGCTCCGGCCTCGACATCACCGAGGCGGGCACCAAGAAGAGCCTCGCCCTCTACCTCGTCCGCGACCCCGCGGAGGTACCTGGCATCGCGCGGCTCGGCCCCGACCCGCTCACCCCCGAATTCACCGAGGAGGCCTTCGCGGGCATCCTCGCCCAGGCGGGCCGCGCCCAGATCAAGGGCGTGCTACGCAACCAGGCGGTGGTCGCCGGCATCGGCAACGCCTACTCGGACGAGATCCTGCACCGGGCCCGGATGTCGCCCTTCAAGCCGGCGGCGATGCCCGCGGAGGAAGTGGCGCGGCTGTACGAGGCCATGCGCATCACGCTCGAGGAGGCGCTGACCCGTGCGGACGGGCTGGCAGCGAGCGAGCTGAAGAAGGAGAAGAAGTCGGGCCTGCGCGTGCACGGCCGCACGGGGGAGCCGTGCCCGGTATGCGGCGACACGGTGCGGCAGGTCGTCTTCGCCGACTCGACCTTCCAGTACTGCCCCACCTGTCAGACCGGCGGGAAGCCGCTCGCCGACCGCGTGCTCTCGCGGCTGGTGAAGTAGCGGGTCAGAGGGTCGTGCCGGGCACGCCCGAGACGGCGATCGCGAAGCCGACGACGAGCGCGCCGATCGCGAAGGCGGCCGTCCCGAGCGGCACCCAGAAGGCGAGCCGACGCCTGACGAGCAGCACCACAAGGATGATCGACCGGACGAGGTCCCACACCCGCGCGGGACGTGATCCGGTCGGCGGCAGCGCGGTCATGGAGTCGGAGTAGGGCCTCGTCTGAGGGTCGGTGAGGGTCGGCCGCGCCGCTAGCGTTGGGGGGTGACGCCCGCGGATCGACCCCTGTGAGCGGCGTCCTGATCGGCTTCGCGATCATCGGTGCCGTCGTCGCGGGGGGCTACGTAGTCGGCCGGGCCGGCATCCTCGGGCCGCACGCGGGCTACGTGGTGAGCCGGCTCGCGTTCTTCGTGGCCTCGCCCTGCCTGATGTTCGGCGTGCTCGCCGGCGCCGACGTCCACGTGCTCTTCTCCTCGCTGCTCGTCGCCTCCGCCGTCGCCGCGCTCGCGGCCGGGGCCGTGTTCGCGCTCGTGGCGCTCCTGGTGTGGCGTCGCGGTGTCGCGCCGGCCGTCGTCGGCAGCCTCGCGTCGTCGTACGTGAACGCGGGCAACATCGGCATCCCGGTGTCCTTCTACGTGCTCGGTGACGCCGCATACTCGGCGCCCGTCATCCTGCTGCAGCTCCTCGTGCTCGCGCCGGTCGCGCTCACCATCCTCGACATCACCACGTCGGGCCGGGCGTCGCTCGCGCGCATCCTCGCCCAGCCGCTGCGGAACCCGATCCTCATCGCGTCCGCCCTGGGCGTCGTGGTCGCGGTGTCCGGCATTCGCCTCCCCGATGCGGTGCTCGAGCCGGTCACGCTCATCGGCGGCGCGGCGATCCCGCTCGTGCTCCTCGGCTTCGGCATGTCGCTGCACGGCCAGCGAGTCCTCGAACGGGGCTCGTCGCGGCGCGATGTGGTGCTCGCCACCGGACTCAAGCTCGTCTTCATGCCGAGCGTGGCATGGGTCGCCGGCGTCGTCCTCGGCCTCGGCCCGGAGCAGCTGTACGCGGCGGTCGTGCTGGCTGCGCTGCCGAGCGCACAGAACGTGTTCAACTACGCTCGCCGCTACGAGCGCGGCGAGGTGCTCGCCCGCGACACGGTGCTGCTCACCTCGATCGGCGCGCTCCCGGTGCTGCTGCTGGTGTCGCTGCTGCTCGCGCCCTGACCTGCGCGGAACCGCGGATCGCCGCCGCAGGTCAGAAGATCATCGGACGGTCGTCCGGATCCCGCTCCTCCGGGAGTTCGAGGTCCACCACGACCGGCACGTGATCGCTCGGGGCGGTGCCCTTCCGCTCGTTGCGGTGGATCGCCGCGGCGGTGACGGCCTCGGCGAACGTGGGTGAGCCGAGGATGAAGTCGATCCGCATGCCCTCGTTGCGCGGAAACCGCAGCTGCTTGTAGTCCCAGTAGGTGTAGCCGTCGGGGATCAACCGGCGCACCACGTCGGCCATGCCGAGCGCCTCGAACGCCGCGAAGGCCGCTCGCTCCTTCGGCGACACGTGGGTGGCGCCGTCGAAGAGGACGATGTCCCACACGTCGGAGTCCAGAGGGGCGATGTTCCAGTCGCCCATCAGGGCGAGGGGCAGATCCGGCTGCGCCGTCAGCCACGCCCCCGTCTGCTCCGCGAGGCGGCCCAGCCAGTCCAGCTTGTAGTCGTAGTGCGCGTGCCCCACCTCGCGGCCGTTCGGCACGTAGAGGCTCCACAGGCGCACCCCGTCGACGGTGACGCTCATCGCGCGGGCTTCCAGCGGCAGCTCGGCGCCCGCCTCGGGCTTGCCGAACCCGGGCATCGCCGAGAACCCGCGTTCGATGTCCTCCATCGGCAGGCGGCTCGCGAAGGCGACGCCGTTCCACTGGTTCAGCCCGTGCGTCTCCACGTCGTAGCCGGCCTCGGTGAAGGGCAGCACCGGGAACTGGTCGTCCCGGCACTTGATCTCCTGCATGGCGAGTACGTCGATGTCCTCGCGCTTCAGCCAGTCGACGACGCGGTCGACCCGAGCCCGGATGGAGTTGACGTTCCAGGTGGCCACGCGCATGCCTTCACGATACCCACGGGCGCCGACCCTTCCGCCGCCTGCCAGTTTCGCAACCGTTCCGCAGAATCGCAGCGGTGCGCGGTTGCGATTCTGCCGAAGCGTTGCGATTCGCCGGCGACAGCAGCCGGACGGGAGTCGCGGGTCGCGCCCTAGGCTGGTTGCCGTGACGGACGCGCGGACCCAGCTCATCGAACTGATCTCGGCCGAGGCCGTCTTCCACGGGGACTTCACCCTGACGAGCGGCAAGAAGGCCACGTATTACATCGATCTACGCAGGCTCAGCCTCGACCACCGCGCCGCCCCGCTGATCGGGCGCGTGATGCTCGACCTGATCGCCGATGTGCCCGACATCGCCGCGGTCGGCGGCCTGACGATGGGCGCCGACCCGATCGCCGCCGCCGTGCTGCACCAGGGAGTCGCCGCCGGCCGGCCCTACGACGCGTTCGTGGTGCGGAAGCAGCCGAAGGACCACGGGCGCGGCCGCCAGGTGGAGGGCCCGGACCTCGCCGGCAAGCGCGTTCTCGTGCTCGAGGACACCTCGACCACCGGCGGATCGCCGCTCGCCGCCATCGAGGCGCTGGAGAAGGTCGGCGCGGAGATCGCGGGGGTCGTCGTCGTCGTCGACCGCGCCACCGGGGCGCGCGAAGTCATCGAGGCGGCCGGCTACCCCTACCGCGCGGCGATCGCCCTCGACGATCTCGGCCTCGCGCCGCAGTGACCTCGCCCGGCGACGAGACGGCGCCGATCCCGGCCGCACCGGCGGTACCGGGCGCATCAACTCCCGCCGCACCGTACGCCGAGCGGGGTCCCGCCGATCGCCCGATCAGGATGGTCGTCGTCGCGATCGCGGTCCTCGCCGTCGCCGGACTCGCCCTCGCCTTCTTCCTCGGCTCCCGCCTCGGCGGCGCCGCGGCCCCGGCACCGACCCCGACGGGGTCGACCCCGAAACCCGCGCCAACCCCCACCCCCAGCCCGCCGATGCCCGCCGCGCCGATCGCCCCGGCGCCGCCCGGCGTCACCCGGTTCGAGGCCCTGTTCGGCGTCGAATGCCTCGACCCGTTCCCGTCGCCCTGGGCGCGCGAGTTCACCGTCGTCGACTGCAGGGCGCCGCACGCGGCGCAGCTCGTGGCCCGCGGCGTGTATGCGGGCGACGCGTCCGCGCCGTATCCCGGGGAGCAGGCGCTCACCCAGGACCTCGGCATCCTCTGCACGGCGCCGGGCGTGCTCGACCTCGAGGCGGCGCGCGCCTACCCGGACCTCCAGTACTCGGCCGCCTACCCGCCGAGCGAAGAGGCCTGGGCGGCGGGCGACCGCCGCTACTGGTGTTTCGTCAGCCGCTCCAGCGGCGAGCCCCTGACCGGCAGTGTCGCCACCCCGCGCTGACCGTCTCCGTCCCCACGCGCCGGTCAACGGAAGGGGAGGCGTCAGCCGGCGGTGTCGATCAGGTCGGCGACCGAGGCGATGACCTCGTCGGGGCGGAACGGGTAGCGGTCGATCTCCGCCCGGTCGGTGATGCCGGTCAGCACGAGGATCGTGTGCAGGCCGGCCTCGATGCCGGCGACGATGTCGGTGTCCATGCGGTCGCCGATCATCGCGGTGCTCTCGGAATGGGCGCCGATCCGATTCATCGCGGAGCGGAACATCATCGGGTTCGGCTTGCCCACGACGTACGGGGTGCGTCCGGTGGCGGTGCTGATCAGCGCGGCCACTGCGCCGGTCGCCGGCAGCACGCCCTCCGGGCTCGGTCCGGTCGCGTCCGGGTTGGTGCAGATGAAGCGCGAACCGTCGCGGATCAGCCGGATCGCCTTGGTGATCGCCTCGAATGAGTAGTTGCGCGTCTCGCCGACCACGACGTAGTCCGGATTGGTCTCGGTCATGATGAAGCCGGCCTCGTGCAGAGCCGTGGTGAGACCGGCCTCGCCGAGGACGAACGCGCTGCCACCGGGGATCTGGGACGCGCAGAAGTCGGCGGTCGCGAGTGCGGAGGTGAAAATCGCCTCCTCCGGCACCACCAGTCCCGAGTCGCGGAGCCGGGCGCTCAGGTCGCGAGGCGTGAAGATCGAGTTGTTGGTGAGCACCAGGAACGGATTGCCGCGCTCGGTCCACTGGCGGATGAGGTCGGCGGCGCCGGGCACCGCCGAGTTCTCGTGCACGAGCACCCCATCCATGTCGGACAGCCAGTACTCGATCTCGCGGCGTTCGTGCGCCATGCCGTCCTCCATCTTCGAAGCGCTCCGGGTCGAAAGCGGTCTCACCCTAGCCAAGCGAGGGGAACGCGACGGTGCCGTCGTCCAGCCGCCGGCGCATCACCTCGACGGCCTGCTCGCTCTCGTCGACGAGCACGAATCGGCGGCCCAGTGCCCGCGCAGCCGCCCCGGTCGTGCCGCTGCCGGCGAAGAAGTCGAGCACCCAGTCGCCCGGCGCCGACGACGCGGCGACGATGCGGCGCAGCACGCCCAGCGGCTTCTGGGTCGCATAGCCGGTCTTCTCCGCGCCGGTGGGCGACACGATGGTGTGCCACCAGACGTCGGTCGGCAGCTTCCCGCGGGCCACCTTCTCCGGGGTGACGAGCCCCGGCGCCATGTACGGCTCCCGGTCCACCTCCGCGGAATCGAAGTGATACCGCTCCGGATCCTTCACGTAGACGAGGATCGTGTCGTGCTTCGACGGCCACCGACGGGTGGAGCGCCCGCCGTAGTCGTACGCCCACACGATCTCGTTGAGGAATCGTTCCCGGCCGACGAGGGAGTCCAGCAGCACTTTCGCGTAGTGCACCTCCCGGTAGTCGAGGTGCAGGTACAGGGTGCCCCGCTCGTCGAGCAGCCGCCAGGCCTCGAGCAGGCGCGGCTCGAGGAACTCCCAATAGTCGGCGAACCGGTCGTCGTAGGAGTACGCGGCGCCCTTGAGCGTCGCATAGGTGATGCCCTTGAAGCCGACGCGGTCGCCATGCTCCGAACGGGTGGTGCGCATCGCGGTGCGCGTCTGTCGCCGCCCCGTGTTGAACGGCGGGTCGAGGTAGACGAGCGTGAACGCGCCGTCCGGCAGCTGCGCGGTCGCCGCGAGGCTGTCGCCGTGCACGACGAGGTCCGGCCCGTCCGGTCGCCAGAGCGGCGCGGCGTCGCGCGCGGCGTCTGTCACGGCAGCAGCAGGACCTTCCCGGTGGTCCCGCGGCCCTGCAGGTCGGTATGCGCGCGGGTCGCCTCCGCGAGCGGGTACGTCGCCCCGATGCGGATGTCGAGGCTGCCCGCGGCGACGGCGGCGAACAGTGCCTCGGCCCGCTCCGCCCGCTCCTCCGAGGTCCGCAGGAACGAGTGCATCGTCGGCCGGGTGACCATCACCGAGCCCGCCTGCGCGAGCCGCTGCAGCTCGAATGGCGGCACCGCGCCCGACGCCGCGCCGAAGAGCACGACGGTGCCGCGTACCCGCACCGCCGCCAGCGACTCGTCGAAGGTGTCCCGGCCGACGCCGTCGAACACCACGTCGACGCCCACGCCGTCGGTGAGGTCGCGGACCCGCGGGCGGAAGCCCTCGTAGCGCAGCGCCTCCGCGGCGCCGGCGGCGCGCGAGAGCTGCTCCTTCTCGTCGCTGCCGACGGTCGTGATGACGCGCACGCCGCGCGCGACGAGCAGTTGGGTGAGCAGCAGTCCCACGCCGCCCGCGCCGGCGTGCAGCAGCACCGTGGAGGAGGAATCGAGCGGCACGATCGCCGAGCTGAGGAAGTGCGCCGTGTACCCCTGCAGCAGGAGGGCCGCGGCGGTGTGGTCGTCGACGCCGTCGGGGACGCGCACGGCCTTCTGGGCGTCGACCACGACGTGCTCCGCGTATGCGCCCTTCGCCTCGCCGGTAGCCACCCGGTCGCCGACCGAGAACGGTGCGCCGTCGCCGACCGCCATCACGGTGCCCGCCGCCTCGGCGCCGGGGGTGAACGGCAGGTCGTTCGGGTAGCGGCCCTCGCGGTTGTAGACGTCGACGAAGTTCACGCCGACCGCTGCGGTCTGGATGAGCACCTCGCCGGGACCCGGCTCGGGACGCTCGACCTCCTCGTACCGGAGCACCTCCGGACCGCCGAGTTCCCGGATGACGATGGCGTGCGACATGACTTCCTCCCGCCCCGAAGCCTATTCGGGCGCGGTCGCGTCCTCCGCGGGGATTCCGCCGGTGCCGCCCGCCGCCCTAGCCTGGGCAGGTGGGTCCGCCGAGCAACGAGCGCAGCACGCGCGGCGTCGGCCCGTGGCCGGGCGACTGGCCGACCGGCGACCAGTGGGACGCGGAACTGCTGCGCGACGGGGACAGTCGCAACGTCGTCGACGAGTACCGGTACTGGCGGATGGACGCGATCGTCGCCGACCTCGACCGCCGCCGGCACCCGTACTGCGTCGCCATCGAGAACTGGCAGCACGATCTCAACATCGGCTCGATCGTCCGGACGGCGAACGCGTTCCTCGCCTCCACCGTGCACATCGTCGGCCGCCGGCGCTGGAACCGCCGCGGCGCGATGGTCACCGACCGGTATCAGCATGTGCTGCACCACGAGACGGTCGCCGACCTGGTCGCCTGGGCGCGCGTCGCCGGCCTGCCGATCATCGCCGTCGACAACGTGCCCGGATCCGTGCCCGTCGAGGACTTCGCGCTCCCCGAGCGGTGCGTGCTGCTGTTCGGGCAGGAGGGCCCCGGGCTGACCGACGAGGCGCTCGCCGCGGCCGACGCGGTCGTCGACATCCCGCAGTTCGGCTCCACCCGGTCCATCAACGCGTCGGCGGCAGCGGCCATCGTGATGCACGAGTGGATCCGCACGCATGCGCTCGGCGGGGAGTGCCCCGGCCGCCGCGACTAGGATCGAACCCGGTCGACACGAGGAGAAGACGCATGCCCGCGGTGGTTCTGATCGGGGCCCAGTGGGGCGACGAGGGCAAGGGCAAGGCGACCGACCTCCTCGGCAGCCGGGTCGACTACGTGGTGAAGTTCAACGGCGGCAACAACGCCGGGCACACCGTGGTGGTGGGCGACGAGAAGTACGCCCTGCACCTGCTGCCCTCCGGGATCCTCAGCCCGGGCGTCGTGCCGGTGATCGCCAACGGCGTCGTCGTCGACATCGAGGTGCTCTTCAACGAGCTGGATGCGCTGTCCGCGCGGGGCGTCGATGTCTCCCGCCTGCTGGTCAGCGCCAACGCGCACGTCATCACCGCCTACCACCGCACCATCGACCGCGTGGCGGAGCGGTTCCTCGGCAAGCGCCAGATCGGCACCACCGGCCGCGGCATCGGACCGACCTACGCCGACAAGATCAACCGCGTCGGCATCCGGATCCAGGACATCTTCGACGAGGGCATCCTGCGCCAGAAGGTGGAGGGAGCGCTCGAGCAGAAGAACCATCTGCTGGTGAAGGTCTACAACCGCCGCGCGATCGCGGTGGAGGAGATCGTCGACGACCTCCTCTCCTACCGGGAGCGGCTGGGCCCTATGGTCGCCGATACGGCGCTGGAGCTGACCCGCGCGCTCGACAGCGGGTCGACCGTGCTGTTCGAGGGCGGCCAGGCGACGATGCTCGATGTCGACCACGGCACGTACCCGTTCGTCACCTCCTCGAACGCGACGAGCGGCGGCGCCGCCACCGGCTCGGGCGTCGCCCCGAATCGGATCGACCGCGTCATCGCGGTCGTGAAGGCGTACACGACCCGGGTGGGCGCCGGCCCGTTCCCCACCGAACTGCACGACGAGTCGGGGGAGTGGCTGCGAGGCCGCGGCTTCGAGTTCGGCACGACCACCGGGCGGCCGCGGCGCACCGGCTGGTACGACGCCCCGATCGCCCGCTACAGCGCCCGGATCAACGGCGTCACCGACTTCGTGCTCACGAAGCTCGACGTGCTGACGGGCCTCGACCGCATCCCGGTCGCGGTCGCCTACGACGTCGACGGCACCCGCGTCGACGAGGTCCCCGTCTCGCAGTCGGACTTCCACCACGCGAAGCCGATCTACGAGGAGCTGCCCGGCTGGAGCGAAGACATCAGCGGGGCCCGGGAGTTCAGCGACCTGCCGAAGACGGCGCAGGACTACGTGCTCGCTCTGGAAGAGCTGAGCGGGTCGCGGATCTCGGCGATCGGGGTCGGCCCCGACCGGGACGCCATCGTCGTCCGGCACGACCTCCTCGACTGACGTGGCGGCGCAGGTCCCGACCCGCGAGTCGCTCGAGAACGAGGTCGTCCGGGTCGCGCCGCTGACCCGGGACGATGTGCCGGAGCTGTTCGACGCGATCGGTCGGCCCGAGGTCTTCGCGGGCGGCTACGGCGGCGGCCCGGCGGGCTATCGCGACACCCTGGCCGGTTTCACTGAGTTCGCCGACGGCTACTACGCCTGGGCCGGGCCCGGGATCAGCTACGCGGTCCGTCTGAGGGCCGGGCCCGCCGCGGGGCGCCTCGTCGGAACGACGACACTGTCCGACCTCGACCTCGCCAGCGAGCACGCCCACCTCGGCTGGACCGCCTACGCCCCAGCGGTGTGGGGCACGGCGGTGAACCCGGCCACCAAGCTGCTGGTGCTCGGGCACGCGTTCGCGAGCGGCTTCGGGCGCGTGAAGCTGCAGGCCGACGTGCGGAACGACCGGTCCCGGGCGGCGATCTCGAAGCTCGGCGCGGTGTTCGAGGGGGTGGTCCGCCGCGATCGGCTGCGCGCCGATGGCACCTGGCGGGACGCCGCCGTCTACTCCATCCTCATCGACGAATGGCCCGCCGTTCGCGCGCGGCTGGAGCAGCGGATCGCCGGCCTCGGCACCCCGGCGCCTGGCGACCGGCGACCCCCGGCCGGCGGATAGGGTCGACGCATGAGCCTGAGCGACCAGCCCCTCGACTCCGACACCCAGCTCACGTTGGACGAGCTGCTCGCGTTGCGCCGCAGCATCGACAACATCGACGCCGCACTCGTGCACCTGCTCGCCGAGCGGTTCAAGTGCACGCAGAAGGTCGGTCAGCTGAAGGCGGCGCAGGGCCTGCCCGCGGCGGATCCCGACCGCGAGCGGCAGCAGATCGCCCGCCTGCGCGCACTCGCGGAGGACGCGCACCTCGACCCCGCGTTCGCGGAGAAGTGGTTCAACTTCGTCGTCGCGGAGGTCATCCACCACCACGAGAGTCTCCGCCACCCCTGAACCGCCCGCGCCGAACGCGCAGCCCGGGCAGGGTATATTCCACGAGGAATAACCCGGGGGGACCATGCCGACTCTGACACCGCTCGCGCTCGCCGCGCTGGCGCTGCTCGACGAGAGCGACATGCATCCGTACGAGATGTACCAGCTCATGCTTGCCCGGCACGACGACCGCCTCGTCAAGGTGCGGCCCGGCTCGCTGTATCACACGATCGATCGGCTGGCCCGGGACGAGCTTGCGCAGCCGACCGGCAGCGACCGTGCAGGCAACCGACCGGAGCGCACCACCTACCGGATCACGGAGGCCGGCCGTGCGGCGCTCCGCGAGCGGCTCACGTCGATGCTCGCCGAGCCGGCGGAGGAATACCCCGAGTTCCCCCTGGCCCTGAGCGAGGCGCCGCATGTGCCGCGCGACGAGTTCCTCCGCCTGCTGGAGCAGCGCCGCGCACGGCTGGCAGACCGGCTCGCCGGGTACGACCGGGCAGCCGCCGGGCTCGCGGAGCGGTACATCCCGGAGCGGTACTGGATCGACCTCGACTACCAGCGGGCGATGTTGGGCGCCGAACTGACCTGGACGCGGGGCCTCCTCGATCGGGTGCGGGACGGGCGGCTCCCGTGGGAACCGCCCGCATCGGACGGCTCCCGTTGAACGACAGACAAGGAAGCGGAATGGGACCCGTCGTACGCCCTTGGCCCGCCCTCTGGTCGCTGCTCATCGGGTTCTTCATGATCCTGATCGACACCACCATCGTGTCGGTCGCCAACCCGGCCATCCTCACCGGCCTGGACACCGACATCACCTCGGTCATCTGGGTGACGAGCGCGTACCTGCTCGCCTACGCCGTGCCGCTGCTCGTCACCGGCCGCCTTGGCGACCGCTACGGGCCCAAGAACCTGTACCTCGCCGGGCTCACCGTCTTCACCCTCGCCTCCCTCGCCTGCGGCCTGGCGGGCGGCATCGAGCTCCTCGTCGCCGCGCGGGTCGTGCAGGGACTCGGCGCCGCGCTGATGACGCCGCAGACGATGGCGGTCATCACCCGCATCTTCCCGCGCGACCGCCGAGGCGCGGCGAACGGCGTGTGGGGCGCCACCGCGGGCCTCGCCACGCTCGTCGGCCCGATCCTCGGCGGCGTCCTCGTCGACGGCTTCGGCTGGGAGTGGATCTTCTTCATCAACGTCCCGATCGGCGCAGTCGCGTTCTACTTCGTGTGGCGCAACGTGCCGAAGCTGGCCACCAACGGTCACCGGTTCGACATCCTGGGCGTCGTGCTGAGCGGGATCGGCCTGTTCCTGCTCGTCTTCGGCATCCAGGAGGGCGAGAACTACGACTGGGGCACGATCGCCGGGCCGATCTCGGTGTGGTCGCTGATCGTCGCGGGGATCGTGATGCTCGCGCTGTTCCTCGTCTGGCAGCGCGTCCAGAAGGGCGAGCCCCTGCTCCCGCTCGAGCTCTTCCGGGACCGCAACTTCTCGCTCGGCAATGCCGGCATCACCACCGTCGGCTTCGCGGTCACCAGCATGTCGCTGCCGCTGGTGTTCTACTTCCAGACCGTCCGCGGCCTCACCCCCACCCAGTCCGCGCTGATGCTCGTGCCCATGGCCGTCGTCGCCGGCGTGCTCTCGCCCGTCGTGGGCACGGTGACCGACCGGGTGAACGCGCGCAGCATCGCGGTGGCGGGGCTCCTGCTCCTCGCACTCGCCCTCGTGCTCTACTGGCTGCTGCTCGACCCGGTGACGCCGATCTGGCTGCTGCTCGTGCCGAGCGCCGTCATGGGCTTCGCCAACGCGGGCGTCTGGGGACCGATCTCGAACGCGACCATCCGCAACCTGCCGCCGCACTCGGCCGGCGCCGGCTCCGGTGTCTTCAACACCACCCGGCAGATCGGCGCCGTCCTCGGCAGCGCCGCCATCGCGGTGCTGATGGAGTCGCGCCTGACCGCGGAGCTCCCGGCGGCGGAGGGCGGCGGCTCGTCCGCCGAGTTCGGCAGCGGCCGGCTCCCGGAGTTCCTGCAGGAGGGGTTCGCGACCGCCATGGGGCAGTCGCTGCTCCTCCCGGCGGCGGCCGCGATCGCGGGCGCGATCGTCGTCGCGTTCTTCGCCAAGCCGACGCCGTGAGGCTTGAGCGCCGCCCCGGCAACCGCGTCGACGGACGCCGTCACGGCCCCGGCGGCAACCGACTGACGCCACCGCAGCGTCAGGCAGCGCTGCCGAGTTGCCTCCTGGTGCTGGTTAGTGGGCCGATCACCAGCACCGACAAGCAACTCGGCGACGCCGACAGTAGCGTCAGGCGAAGTAGCGGGGGAGCGTCTCCGCGGAGGCGGCGCGCAGCTCGGCGAGCGGCAGCGTGAACAGGTCCTGCACCTCGAGCGCCGGGTCGGCGTCCGGGGCACCATCCGTCACGCCGATGCGCAGGGCCGGGTAGCCGCGGCCGGCACACAGCCCGAGGAAGCGCACGTCTTCGTCGCGCGGCACCGACACGAGCACCCGCCCGGTCGATTCGCTGAACAGGGCGGTGGCGCCGTCGATGCCGTCCCGCTCGCACAGTTCGCCGAGCCAGAGCCGCGCACCGACGCCGAAGCGGAGCGACGCCTCCGCAACCGCCTGCGCGAGTCCGCCGTCGGCCAGGTCGTGCGCGGACGACAGCAGCGACTCGCCCGCCGCGGCGTGCAGCAGTTCCGCGAGCCGCTTCTCGCCGCCTAAGTCGACCACCGGCGGTCGGCCGCCGAGGTGCTCGTGGATGGTGCCCGCCCACGCGGAGCCGTCCAGCTCGAGCGCCGTCGTGCCGAGCAGGTAGAGGTTGTGGCCCTCGTCCTGCCAGCCGGACGGCACCCGCGCGGCGACGTCCTGGATGATGCCGAGGACGCCGACCACCGGGGTGGGGTGGATCGGCTGGTCGCCGGTCTGGTTGTAGAACGAGACGTTGCCGCCCGTGACGGGGATGCCGAGCTCGAGGCAGCCGTCCGCGAGGCCCTCGACGGCCTTCGAGAACTGCCACATCACCTCGGGGTTCTCGGGGCTGCCGAAGTTGAGGCAGTCGGAGACGGCGGCGGGCACAGCCCCGGTGACGGCCACGTTGCGGTACGCCTCGGCGAGGGCCAGCTGCGCTCCCCGGTACGGGTCGAGGTGGCAGAACCGGCCGTTCGCGTCGGTGGCCACCGCGAAGCCGAGCCCGGACTCCTCGTCGACGCGGATCATGCCGGCGTCGTCGGGAAAGCCGAGCGCGGTGTTGCCGAGCACGTAGCGGTCGTACTGGTCGGTGATCCAGCCCTTGTCGGCGAGATTGGGGCTCGCGACGAGGCGGACGAGCTGATCGCGCAGCTCGGCACCGTCGGTGGGGCGCGGCAGGCGCTCGGCGCCGTCTGCGTTGAGGGCGTCGATCCAGCTGGGGTAGGCGATGGGACGCTCGTAGACCGGGCCGTCGACCGCGACCGTGCGCGGGTCGACGTCGACGATGGTCTCGCCGCGCCAGGTGATGACGAGCCGGCCGGTGTCGGTGACCTCGCCCAGCACGCTCGTCTCGACGTCCCACTTCTCGGTGACGGCGAGGAAACCGGCGAGCTTCTCCGGCGCGACGACCGCCATCATCCGCTCCTGGCTCTCCGACATGAGGATCTCCTCGGCGGTGAGCGAGGGGTCGCGCAGCAGCACCTTGTCGAGGTCGATCGCCATGCCGCCGTCGCCGTTGCTCGCGAGTTCGCTCGTCGCGCAGCTGATGCCCGCGGCACCCAGATCCTGGATGCCCTCGACGAGGTCGCCGCGGTACAGCTCGAGGCAGCACTCGATGAGCACCTTCTCGGCGAACGGGTCGCCCACCTGTACCGCGGGGCGCTTCGTCGGGCCGCCCGCGCTGAAGGTGTCAGAGGCGAGGATCGAGGCCCCGCCGATGCCGTCGCCGCCGGTTCGGGCGCCGAACAGCACCACCTTGTTGCCCACGCCGCGTGCGTTGGCCAGATGCAGGTCCTCGTGACGCAGCACGCCCACCGCGAGGGCGTTGACGAGCGGGTTGGCCTGGTAGACGGAGTCGAAGACCGTCTCGCCGCCGATGTTCGGCAGGCCCAGGCAGTTGCCGTAGAAGCTGATGCCGCCGACGACGCCGTGCACGACGCGCGCCGTGTCGGGGTCGTCGATGGCGCCGAAGCGGAGCGCGTCCATCACGGCGACCGGGCGGGCGCCCATCGAGATGATGTCGCGGACGATGCCGCCGACGCCGGTGGCGGCACCCTGGAACGGCTCGATGTAGCTGGGGTGGTTGTGGCTCTCGATCTTGAAGGTGACCGCCCAGCCCTCGCCGACGTCGACGACGCCCGCGTTCTCGCCGATGCCCACCATCAGGCGCTCGCGCATCTCGTCCGACACCTTCTGGCCGAACTGGCGCAGCCACACCTTGCTGCTCTTGTATGAGCAGTGCTCGCTCCACATCACCGAGTACATCGCGAGCTCGCCGCTGGTCGGGCGGCGGCCGAGGATCTCGCGGATCTGCGCGTACTCGTCCGGCTTCAGGCCGAGCGCCGCGTACGGCTGCTCCCGCTCGGGCGTCTGACCTGCCCGTTCCACGGTGTCGACGACGGGAATGGGGGCCTGCAGCGAGGTCTCGGGCACGAAGAGGGGCTCCTTGATCCGGGGGACCCGACGAGTCTACGGTTCCCTCCGCTCCGGCTCGGCGCTACCGTGGGTGCATGGATCAGGGCCGCGGTCCGCAGGCGGTCGAAGCGTTCCTCGACAGGCTCTCGGACGAGCGACGCCGGGTCGAGTTCGGCGAGCTGCTGGAGCTCTCCGGCCGCGTCACCGGCGAGCAGCCGGAGCTCCGGGGGCCGTCGATCGTCGGCTTCGGCGCCCCCCACGGCACAGCCCCTCTGCAGGTTGTCGTCTTGCGTAAACAATAGTCAGCGATATATCGTTACGTATCGCGAGGAGGCGCCTCGCCCGGCCGGAAGGCCGGCTCCACGTCCGGAGGTGTCGCATGTTCGACTCCCACTCCTTCTTCCCGGGGCGCCGCGGTGCACATCCGCGGCGCAGCCCGGAAGGCCACGATCACCGCTTCGGCACGGGCTTCCGGCCCGGACCCGACGGCGCCGGTCCATTCGGCCCCGGCTTCGGGCCCGGCCCCCGCGGCGGCTTCGGACCGGGGTTGGGTCCTCGTGGCCGCTCCCGGGCGCGTCGCGGCGATGTCCGCCTCGTCCTGATCTCGATCCTCGGCGACGCGCCCGCCAAGGGCTACGGACTGATCCGCGCCATCGCGGAGCGCACCGAGGGTCGCTGGCGGCCGAGCCCCGGCTCGGTGTACCCGACCCTGCAGCAGCTCGTGGACGAGGGGCTCGTCGAGGGCAGCGGGTCCGGTCGCGGCGACACCTACTCGCTCACCGACGAGGGCAGGAGGCTGCTCGCCGACAGCGCCGACCAGATCGCCGCCGCCTGGGGCGGCCTGCCCGGCAGCGGTGAGCAGCCGGACGATCCCCTGTGGTCCAGCTTTCTGAAGCTCGCCGGCGCGGTGCGCCAGCTGAGCGGCGAGGCGACCCCCGAGCAGCGCGCCGCCGCGGTGGAGGAACTCGACCGGGTCCGCAAGAGCCTCTACGGCATGCTCGCGGAGTAGCCGGTAGCCGCGGTCTCAGTAGCGCGGGCTCACGCGGCGAGCACGCCTTCGAGCGCGGACCGGAAGATGCGCAGCCCGTCGACGCCCGAGCGCATCGCGGCGCGGGTGTCCGGGCCGAAGCCGGGCTCGACCGCGTGCTCGGGGTGCGGCATCAGGCCGACGACGTTTCCGCGCTCGTTCGCGATGCCGGCGATGTCGCGGACCGAGCCGTTCGGGTTGTAGCCGAGGTAACGGAAGGCGACGCGGCCCTCGCCTTCCAGACGGGCGACCGTCTCGGTGTCCGCGATGAAGCCGCCCTCGCCGTTCTTCAGTGGGATGACGATCTCCTCGCCCTCGGTGAACGCGCTCGTCCACTGGGTCGACGAGCTCTCCACGCGGAGGGTCTGGTCGCGGCAGACGAAGCTGCCCTTCTCGTTGCGGATGAGTCCGCCGGGCAGCAGGTGCGCCTCGGTGAGCATCTGGAAGCCGTTGCAGATCCCGAGCACGGGCAGGCCGCGGTTCGCGGCATCGACGACCTCGGTCATGATCGGGCTGCGCGCGGCGATCGCGCCGGCGCGCAGGTAGTCGCCGTAGCTGAAGCCGCCGGGCAGCACGATGCCCTCGACGCCCTGCAGGTCGTGGTCGCCATGCCAGAGGGCGACCGGCTCGCCTCCGGCGAGGCGGATGGCGCGCCCGGCGTCCCGGTCGTCGAGCGAGCCGGGGAAGGTGACGACGCCGATCCTCATCGGGCCGCCTCCTCCTGCACGCGGATGCCGACGACGTCCTCGATCACCGAGTTCGACAGCAGGCTCGCGGCGATGCCGCGCACCTCGTCCAGCACGGCATCATCCACAGCGCCGTCGACGGTGAGCTCGAAGCGCTTGCCGATCCGAACTCCGCTGAAGCGGGAGGAGCCGAGCCGCGCGAGGGCGCCGGCGACAGCCTTCCCCTGCGGGTCGAGGAGCTCGGCCTTCGGCATGACGTCGACGACGATGGTGGGCACGGGGCCGCCCTTCTTTCCGTTCGGGGATGCGCCCGATTCTACCGCCACGCCACCGGTCAGGGCCGGGCGACGGTCACGCGCACCAGGTTCGCCCACGGGTCCGTCAGGCGCACCTCCGCGCCGTCGTCCTGCACCGGCACGGAGCGGGCGGTGAGCCGCTCCCGCAGTGCGCCGAGGTCGTCCGCAGTCGGCACGCGCACCGACACCTCGCCGAGGCCGAGCGTCGGCGTGCGCGGGCCAGCGCCAGCGCTCTCCCACGTGTTCATGCCGAGGTGGTGGTGGTAGCCGCCCGCGGACACGAACAGCGCCTGATCGCCGAACTCCGCGGTCACCTCGAAGCCGAGCGTGTCGACGTAGAAGGTGCGGGCGGTGCCGATGTCGCCCACCTTGAGGTGAACATGGCCCACGGAGGTGTCGCCGGCGACCCCTCGCTCGGCGCCCTCCTCGGTGAGATTCT
>JAODAX010000031.1 GCA_025463675.1 Naasia sp.
GCGCGGTAGGAGGCACCGAGCGCGGTGTGTGCACCTACCGCGCTCGGTGCCTCGAACCGCGCAGAGTGGTGGACGCACCGCGTTCGATCGGGCGCCCCGGGCGACTCTCCGGAGCCGGCGGCGCTGAGTGCAGCGCGGGCCCTGCGGTAAGGTGCTAGCCGGGCCGGAAACGGCCTGCGGGGATGTAGCTCAATGGTAGAGCCTCAGTCTTCCAAACTGATTACGCGGGTTCGATTCCCGTCATCCCCTCCGACTCGACTTCGCTAGGGTGACCGCGTGCCACGGTCTCGCGCTCCCCTCCAGCCCTGGCAGCTGGCGATGCTCGTCATTGCCGCTGCCGCCTTCGCCGTACTCGGCATCGTCTGGCTGTCGCTCGGCAGCGCCATCGGCTGGGTCCAGGTGGCGCTCGCCGCCGTCTTCCTCGCGGTCGCGTTCGTGGAAGGCGACCGCCGGCAGCGCGAGGACGACCGCTGACGATTCGCAACGTCCCCGCGGAATCGCAACCGCACACCGTTGCGATTCCGCCTGAACGTTGCGGCGCGGCCCCGGACGGTCAGCGGCGGGAGCGGTTCGGGTCGACGTCCGGGTCGACCTTGTCGGCACGCTGCAGGGTCTCGTCCACCTTGGTGCGCAGGCCGCTGGCCTCGGACGCCCGCTCGTCGCTCTCACGGCGCAACCGCTCCGCCTCCAGCTTGGCGCGCTCGGCATCGGCTTCCGCACGCTTCGCGTTGGCCTGCTTCTGCAACGCCTCCGCCTCGTGCTCGCGGGCCGCCGCCGTCTGCTCCTGAGCTTGCGACCGCATCTCGCTGGCGCGCCGGCGGTTCGCCTCCGCATGCGACGCGGACTTGCGGCGCATCAGCAGCAGCGCCACAACGATGACCGCGACGACGACGACGGCGACGATCACCCAGATGACCCAGTTGTCCATGATCCTGCCTCTCTCTCCCCCGTGCCCAGGGTCCACCGGACGCGAGAGGCGCTCAACACCTTGACAGTCGAGGGAACCCGGTGACGTGACGGGGTTTCGCAACCGTTCCGCGGAATCGCAACCGCACACCGTTGCGATTCCGCGGGAACGTTGCGGAACGGCCCCGGCGGCTCAGCGCTGCAGGAAGGCCAGCACCGCGAGCACGCGGCGGCGCTCGGTGCCGGAGTCCTCGAGGTCGAGCTTCTGGAAGATCGCGGTCACGTTTTTCTCGGCGGCGCCCGTGCCGATGACGAGCGCGGACGCGATGGCGTGGTTGGTGCGGCCCTCCGCCATCAGGCCGAACACCTCGCGCTCCCGGGCGGTGAGCGCGGCCAGCGGATCGTGTCGGCGCGCTGGGCAGCGCCCTGACCACCATTGGGTCGAGCACGGTGCCGCCGGCCGCGACCCGATCGACCGCGTCGCGGAGCTTCTGGAGCGAAGCCACCCGGTCCTTGACTAGGTAGCCGACGCCGCCCGCTCCGGCCCGATCGGCGGGCAGCCGGCACCCTGCAGCCGGATTAGCTCGAACGGTCCAAGCCGCAAGCGGCGACGAGCGACGCGAGCAGGATGAAGATGCCGAAGATGACGACCAGCGTGCTGCGCCGGTCGAGAAGAGAGCGGTGAGGACCGCGAGGGAGACGGTGACGATCGGCACGGTCGGCAGCAGGAAGCCGAGTCCGCGGGGCACGCGCGACCAGTGGCCGGCGTAGCCGGCGAGGCGGCCACGCTCCCGAGAGGCGGCCGGCGCGGCGGGGACCGCGGGCAGCGATGTGGTCTCGGTGGTCTCGGTGGTCGTGGTCGTGGGTCGTGGGTCGTGGTCGTGGGTCGTGGGTCGTGGGTCGTGGGTCGTGGGTCGTGGGTCGTCTCGATTCTGGTGGCTGGGCAACGCATCCGGGCGACGGATGTCGTCCGGGTGCTCCAGCCTTCGGAGACGCGGGCCGGACCGGCATGGTGCTCCCACCCCGTTCCGGGCCGGGGTTGACCCCGGTCAGCGGCCCCCGGTCAGCGGCACCGGGGCGTGGTGCTCCACGCGTCAGCCCACCAGGGCGCGCAGGGTGTCCTCCCGCTGCCGCAGCTCGGGCGCCTGAGGCACGACGATCACCTCGTCCGCTTGGGCTTCGGCCACCAGCGCGTCGACGCGGGCGCGGACCGTGCCGAGGTCGCCGATCGCCTGAGTGGCGATGCGCTCGTCGACGTAGGCCAGCTCGCTCTCGGTCCAGGTGTGCGCCTCCGCCTCCGCGAGCGATGGCGCCCGGCCGGGTCGGCCGCTGCGCAGCCGGATCATCGACAGCGCACCGGGCAGGGTCAGCCGGCGGGCCTCCTCCCCCGTCTCGCCGACCGTGGTGGACACGGCGACCATGGAGTGCGGCTCGGCGAGGACGACGCTCGGCCGGAAGCTCTGCCGGTAGACCTCGAAGGCCAGCCGCGTGTGCCGGCCGCCAGCGAAGTGGTGGGCGAAGGCGAACGGCAGCCCCATCATCCCGGCGAGCCGGGCGCTGAAGTCGCTTGAGCCGAGCAGCCAGAGTTCCGGGGAGTCGCCGAGCCCCGGAATGGCGAGGATCCGGCCGCCCTGGCCGCCGGGGAGCGGCGGGATGGTGCCGAAGTACGCCAGGAGCTCGAGCACCTGATCGGGGAAGTCGTCGACGCTCTCCTGCGCGGCCCCACGACGGACCGCCGACGTGGTGATCGGGTCGGTGCCGGGCGCGCGGCCCAGGCCCAGGTCGATGCGGTCGCCGTGCAGGGCGACGAGCGTGCCGAACTGCTCCGCCACCACCAGAGAGGAGTGGTTCGGCAGCATGACGCCGCCCGAGCCCACCCGGATGCGCCGGGTCGCCGCCGCGATCGCGCCGATCAGCACGGGCGGCGACGAGCTGGCCACCCCCGGCATGCCGTGGTGCTCCGCCACCCAGAAGCGCCGGTAGCCGAGCTCGTCCGCCGTGCGGGCGAGGGCGATCGTGTCGGCGAGCGCGGCGGAGTGGGTGGAGCCTTCGCTGACGGAGGCGAGGTCGAGTACGGAGAGCGGAACAGTCATCTCCTCCCCCAACCCGGCTCGCGCGCCGGCCATTCCGCCGGGTAAGCGCAGGCTTCGCTTCCTTGCGAACAATTCGTGCGTCGCTAGCGTTGGAGGAGTCGACCGGAAGGGAAGTTCTCATGACCGACACCATCACCGCCGCTCCCGCCACCACCTCCGTGTGGGGCCCCGATGTCGCGGCCGGCGCAGCCCGGTTCCTGCAGCCCCTCGTCGTCAACCTGACCGCGATGAGCGTGGACGGCAAGCAGGCCCACTGGCACGTGCGCGGCCCGAGCTTCATCGCCGTGCACGAGTTTCTCGACGTCTACGTCGACCACGTCCGCGAGTGGGCCGACCTCGTCGCCGAGCGCGTCGTCGCCCTGGGTCTGCCCGTCGACGGGCGCACCGGCACGGTGGCCGCCGACACCACGACACCCGCACTGAGGGACGGCTTCCAGAGCGTGCCGGACACCATCGCTCAGGTGGTCGCGCAGATCGACGCCACGCTCGAGATCCTGCACACGGGCATCGAGGCGCTCGAGGAGATCGACGCGGCCAGCCAGGACGTGCTCGTGGAGATCGAGCGGGGCCTCGTCAAGGACCGCTGGTTCCTGCACGCCCACATCGCCACCGCCTGACGCTCCGAGGCATCGACCCCGGCCGAGATGCCGGAAAGGGCTGGTGCGTCGGCGACTTGCCAGGCCCTTTCGGCGACTCGCGGGGCCCCGGCGCCGCTACAGCGCGCGGTGCGTGAACCGGCCGCCGAGCACAGTCGCCGCCACCGGCATCGCGCGCATCGCGCCGGCCGAGGTCACCATCAGCGGGTCGGCGTCGAGGATCGCCAGGTCGGCGACGTCGCCCTCGGCCACTCCGGTTCGGCCGTCCGCCGAGGCGGCGAGTGCCTCCGCCGCCGTCACCGCCTGCTCCGGATGCCACGCCGGCCGCCCGTCCCCGGTGCGGAAGACGGCGGCGGCCACCGCCTCCCACGGGTCGAGCGGGGAGACCGGGGCGTCGGACCCGAACGCGAGCCGCACCCCGGCGTCGAGCAAGGACCGGAACGGGAAGGCGCGATCGGTGCGGCCGGCCCAGTGATGCGCCGCGATGTCGCGGTCATCGATGGCGTGCCGGGGCTGGACGCTCGCGGTGATGCCGCGGGCGGCGAAGCGTGCCACGTCCTCCGGCGCGAGCAGCTGGGCGTGCTCGATGCGGCCGCCGATGCCCACCCGCTCGTACACGTCCAGGGCGACCCGGTTCGCCTCGTCGCCGATGGCGTGCACCGTCGGTGCTATGCCGCCCGCCGATGCGCGGCGCAGCAACTCCTCCAGCTCGTCGGCGGGCACGGTGAGGATCCCGTTCGGCGCGGGCAGCTCGGCGGCCTCGGGGTAGGGGTGCCGGCAAAAGGCGGTTCGGGTGCCGAGCGAACCGTCGATGAGCACCTTAAGCGTGCCCACCTCGAGAAGGCCGCCGTCGTCGACCGCGTCGCCGGTGCGGAGCCCCTCCTCGATGGCGCGGTCGAGGTGCTGCGGGTAGACGCCGAACCGCACCCGGAGGGCGTCGGCCCCGAGCCGGCGGCGCCGCAGCCAGACCTCGCGGTTCCATGCCATCTCGAGGTCGACGATGCCCACCACGCCGCGCCCGGCCGCGGCCCGCTGCGCCTCCATGGCCCAGCGGTCGACGAGCGCGTCGGGGAGGACGTCGAGCGCCTGCTCCACCCGGAACGCATCGGCTTCGCGCAGAAGGGCATCGCGACTCGTCTCGCCGAGCGCGGTGGCCGCGGCGGTGTTCAGCCAGACGCTGTGCAGATCGGAGCTGAGCAGGACGACGGGTCGTTCCCCGGTCTCCCGGTCGAGCAGGTCGCGGGTGGGGAGGTCCGGCCATGCCGCATCCCGGAAGCCGACGCCGACGAGAGGACCGACCGGCGGCATCCCCGCCTTCTCGAGCCGGTGCCGGACGAGCGACGCGGCCTCGGCGGCGCTCCGCGACTCCGACAGGTCCAGCCGTCGGCGCGACATCGCCCAGATCGTGAAGTGCACGTGCTCGTCCCACAGTCCAGGAATGAGCGTGCGGCCGTCGAGGTCCACCGTCTCCGCGTGCGCCGAGCGGAAGCGGCCGAGCCCGAGGTGCCGGTGCGCGATGCCGGCGATCCGGCCCGACTCGAGAAGCACGTCGACGGGAGCGGCCGCTCCGGGCAGCCGCGCGTCGCGCAGCAGCAGCGCCTCCGCGCCGGCCGACTCAGACATCTCGGGCCCGTCGGGCCTCGCGGAGGCGCTCGTGCGCACGGCGCATCTCCGCGGCGAGCGCGGGCTGCGCGTACGGCCCGGTGCCCTCGAGCTCGGCGACGATGCGGTCGACGGTCTCCTCCGATCGGTTCTGGCTCAGCTTGCTTTTGGCCACGACCCGGGTCGGCGTGAACCGGAAGCCGACCGTGCCCGAGCTGATCCGCTGCGCGTACTCCGCGTTCGCGGGTGTGCCCTCCATCAGCCGGGGCTCGGGCAGCACCCGCTCGAACACCTCGACGAGGTCGCCGAGCACGCGGTAGTTCTCCTGGTCGCTCAGTACCTCCGGCACGCCGTACAGGTGGGCGACGACGAAGTTCCAGGTGGGCACCGCGGGCTTCGCGTCGTACCAGCCGGGCGAGATGTAGCCGTGCGGGCCCTGCACGATGAGCAGCACCTCGGACGAGCCGAGGCCGTGCACGACCTCGTCGGGCCGACCGACGTGGCTGACGATGGTGAGCTCCTCGCGCGTCTCGTCGAGCACGAGCGGGTAGTGCGAGGCGACCATGCCCTCGGAGGTGCTGCTGATGAGGGTGCCCCACGGGTTCTCGCGCACGAGTCGCTTCAGCTCCGCCGGGTCGGTCAGGGTGAAGCTCGGGTTCTGGCGCACTCAGGTTTCCGTCCGCGGCTTGGGCCGCTTCTGCCAGCCGGGCGCCCAGTACAGGTTGCGCCCGCCCATGTCCTCGATCACCACGTTGCCGCGGCCGCGCGGGCTCGGTAGCCCGTGTCGCTTGTACACGTAGTGCCGGTCCGCCTGGCTCCCCATGGCGGCCGCCCACTCCTCCCCGGACAGGTCGTCCTTGGTCATCATCTGGCCGGTCCGCACGCCGATCTCGAGCAGGCGCGCCCAGTCGCGCCAGAGCGCGCGCACCTGCTTCTCCGGCACCTCGCGTCCCGGGGTGTGCGGGTCGAGGCGCGCCCGGAACAGCAGCTCCGCGCGGTACACGTTGCCGATCCCGCTCACTACGCTCTGATCCATCAGCAGCAGGCCGATCGGGGTCGGCTTCTTGCGGACCGCGGCGACGAAGCGATCCTCGGCATCCTTGCCCGAGTCGACGAGCGGATCGGGGCCGAGCTTCCCGAGCACCGTGTTCGCCCGGACCGGGTTGATCACCTCGCACGCCGTCGGGCCGCGGAGGTCGGCCACCGCCGTGTCGGTGAGCAGGCGCACCCGCACCGCGCCGACCGGGGGCGGTGGGAACTCGTCGAGGCCCTGCTCCTTCTCCTGCTCGGCCATCCGCAGCCGCCGCGGGGCGCCCATGCTGGCAGCGAAGTCGAGCGCTATCTCCTCGCCATACCCGGTGAGCGCCGTGCCGCGCTGGTTGGTCTGCCCCATCCGGCCGCCCGCCGACGCGATCGTCGCATCCGCGCTGATTTCGCCCGCGAAGTCCCACGCGCCGTAGAGGCCGAGATGCACGCGGAGGATCCGCTCTCCCTCGAACTCGAGGAACAGCTGCTTGCCGACGGCGACGGACTCGAGCATCAGCCGGCCATCGAGCTCCGCGGCGCCCGCGGCGAACCGCCCCTGCGGGCTGGATGCGGCGACGCGCCTGCCGACGAAGTTGGCGCGGAACTGGAGGGCGATCCGGTGGATCGAGTGACCCTCAGGCATCGGCCTTCCCGATGCCGGGGGTGTGCTCGCCTGGCGCGATTCCGCCGGTGCGCTCGTACTCGGCCAGCTGGTCGATGCGGCGCTGATGCCGCTCATCCCCGGAGAACGGCTCGGCGAGGAAGGCGTCGATGAGCCCGACCGCCTCCTCGAGCGTGTGCTGGCGGGCGCCGATCGAGATCACGTTCGCGTCGTTGTGCTCGCGCGCGAGCCGCGCCGTCGACTCGTTCCAGGCGAGCGCGGCGCGGACGCCGTGCACCTTGTTCGCCGCGATCTGTTCACCGTTCCCCGAGCCGCCGAACACGACGCCCAGCGCTTCCCGCCCCGCCTGCCGGTCGGCGACGACCGCCTGAGCGGCGGCGATGATGAACGCCGGATAGTCGTCGAGGGCGTCATAGGACTCCGGTCCGTGGTCGACGACCTCGTGGCCGCCGTCGTTCAGGTGCTCGACGAGCCGGCGGCTGAAGTCGAGCCCGGCGTGGTCCGTGGCGAGGTGGATCCGCATGCGGCCAGTCTAGGGACGGCCACGGACGCCGGGGGCGCCCCAACCCGTGCCCCCACTAGCGTCGGAGGATGCGCTTCGGAACGCTCGACTTCCTGCCCGCAGCCGACCATCGGGGCCTGCTCGCCGCTCCCGTCCGCGCGGCCCTCGACGGCACGCCGGGTCCGGTGCTCGCCGCCCCCATCGACCCGGAACTCGCCGACACGGCGGCGTTCTGCGAGCGCTACGGCATCGGCATGGCGGACAGCGCCAATTGCGTCGTCGTCGAAGGCAGGCGCGGCGACGAGCTCCGTTACGCCGCATGCCTGATCCTCGCCACCGACCGGATCGACGTGAACGGGGTCGTGCGCCGGCTGCTGGAGGCGAAGAAGGCGTCGTTCGCGCCCATGGCGGCCGCCACCTCGCTCAGCGGGATGGAGTACGGCGGCATCACCCCGATCGGGCTGCCCCCCGGATGGCCGGTCTTCGTGGACGAAGCGGTTGCCGCGAGCGGGCGGGTCGTCATCGGCAGCGGCTTGCGGGCATCGAAGCTGCTCGTGAGGGGAGCGCTGCTCGCCGCCCTGCCCGGCGCACGCGTGCTGCCGATCGTGAAGCCGCCCGCCCCCGGAGGATGAGCGGGCGTCGGGAGCGCGGCCGGACTGCCTAGGCTGGAAGCGACCCAGAACGAAGGATGGACCCGCCATGCCCGGAGAGAACCTCACCCGCGCGGAAGCCCAGGAGCGCGCGGCGCTGCTCACGGTGCACGACTACGCCGTCGAGCTCGACCTGACGACGGGACCGGAGGTGTTCCGCAGCGTGACGACGGTCACGTTCTCCGCCAAGGAGGGCGCCTCCACGTTCATCGACGCCATCACGCGGACCGTACACTCGGTGACCCTCAACGGGCGCGACCTCGACCCCGCGCAGGTGAGCGACGGCGTGCGCATCCAGCTCGACGACCTCGCAGCGGAGAACGAGCTGAAGGTGAGCGCCGATGCCATCTACACCAACACGGGCGAGGGCCTGCACCGGTTCGTCGACCCCGTCGACGACGAGGTGTACCTCTACTCGCAGTTCGAGGTGCCCGACTCCCGGCGGATGTTCGCCGTGTTCGAGCAGCCCGACCTGAAGGCGCGCTTCCGCTTCACCGTCACCGCGCCCGACCACTGGGAGGTCGTCTCCAACTCCCTCACGCCCGAGCCGGTCGACGTGGGCGACAGCAACAAGCGCTGGGACTTCCCACCCACCCCGGTGATCTCGTCCTACATCACCGCCCTCATCGCCGGTCCGTACGCCGTCGAGCGGCGCGAACTCACCTCCTCGGATGGGCGCACCATCCCGCTGGGAGTCTTCGCCCGCGCCTCCCTCGCCCAGCATCTCGACACCGACTACATCGTCGAGAAGACGCGGCAAGGTTTCGAGTTCTACGAGCGGATCTTCGACTACCCGTACCCGTTCGACAAGTACGACCAGCTGTTCGTGCCCGAGTTCAACGCGGGCGCGATGGAGAACGCGGGAGCGGTCACCTT
Organism: Naasia sp.; assembly: GCA_025463675.1. Classification (GTDB taxonomy): domain Bacteria; phylum Actinomycetota; class Actinomycetes; order Actinomycetales; family Microbacteriaceae; genus Naasia. The sequence continues at coordinate 8,874 of JAODAX010000031.1, forward strand.
CACCGAGTCGTACGTGTTCCGGTCGAAGGTGACCGACGCCATCCGCGAGCGCAGAGTGGTGACGATCCTGCACGAGCTCGGCCACATGTGGTTCGGCGACCTGGTGACGATGCGCTGGTGGAACGACCTGTGGCTCAACGAGTCGTTCGCCGAGTACATCTCCACGCTGGCGACCGCAGAGGCGACCGAGTGGCACGAGGCGTGGACGACGTTCGCGGCGCTCGAGAAGAGCTGGGCGTACCGCCAGGACCAGCTGCCCTCGACCCACCCGATCGTCGCGACCATCAACGACCTCGAAGACGTCCAGGTCAACTTCGACGGCATCACCTACGCCAAGGGCGCGTCGGTGCTCAAGCAGCTGGTGGCCTGGGTGGGCCGCACCGAGTTCCTGACCGGTGTCGCGGCGTACTTCCGCAAGCACCAGTACTCGAACACCGAGCTGAAGGACCTCCTCGTCGAGCTGGAGGCGGCCAGCGGCCGCGACCTCGCCGCCTGGAGCGACAAGTGGCTGTCGACCGCCGGCGTCAACACCCTCCGCCCGGCTTTCGAGGTGGGCGAGGACGGCACCTATTCGAGCTTCGCCGTCGCGCAGACCGCACCCGAGGAGTGGCCGACCATCCGCCCGCACCGGGTCGCGATCGGCGGCTACAACCTGACCGAGGGCAAGCTGGTGCGCGACTTCCGGGTCGAACTCGACATCGACGGCGAGAGTACCGAAGTGGCCGACCTCGTCGGCACCGCGAAGCCGGACCTGCTGCTGCTCAACGACGACGACCTCGCCTACGCGAAGATCCGCCTCGACGAGGACTCGCTGGCGGTCGCCATCGAGTCGCTCTCCGCCATCGAGGCGCCGCTAGCGCGCTCGCTGGTGTGGGGGTCGGCGTGGGATTCCACACGCGACGCGGAGACGGCGGCCCGCGACTTCGTGCAGCTCGTGCTCCGCAACGCGGGCGCCGAGACCGAGTCGACGACGCTGCGCACCGTCCTCTCGCAGGTGCAGACCACCGCATCGATGTATGTGACACCGGAGACCCGCGACGCCGCCATGGCGGAGCTCGGCGACGCCCTGTTGCGGCTCGCGCAGGACGCGGAGGCCGGCTCGGACGCGCAGTTCCAGTTCCTGAAGGCGTTCGCCGCGGTGGCGCACACCCCGGCACAGCTCGACACGGTACAGGCCGTGCTCGATGGCGAGGCCAAGCTCGATGGCCTCGACATCGACACCGACCTCGGCTGGGAGCTGCTCATCGCCCTCGCCGCCGGGGGGCGGGCGGGCACCGCGGAGATCGACGCGACGCTCGCGGGCGACAACACGGCGACCGGGCAGCAGTCCGCCGCCCACGCTCGCGCGGCGATGCCGACCGCGGAGGCGAAGGTCGCGGCGTGGCGGTCCATCGTCGAGGAGACCGGCGCATCCAACCTCATCGTGCGGGCCACCGGCCTCGGCTTCGTGCGGGCGGCCGACCCGAGCGTGCTCGCGGACTTCGTGACGCGTTACTTCGACGCGCTCAGCACCATCTGGGAGAACCGCAGCTACGCGATCGCGTCCGGCATCATCACCGGGTTCTACCCGGCGACTCTGGCCAACCAGGAGCTGGTCGACGCGACCCGGGCGTGGCTCGACGCGCACCCGGACACCCCGGCGCTCCGGCGCCTCGTCATCGAGAACCTGGCGGGGGTGGAGCGGGCCCTCCGCGTCCAGGAGCGCGACGCCCGCTGACGCCACGTTGCGGCCTAACGGCAACGTTCCACCGTTGCCGTTAGGCCGCAACCGTCGCAGGCGCGCGCGGTCCGCCTCACTGGGGTGCGTCGCCGAGCTCCGGGAACAGCGTCAGCTGGAGCCCCGCCGGGCCCGCCAGGCGGGCGTTGAGGGAGTTCCACGGCGTCACCCGCGGCGTTGCCAGCACTTGGGCACCCGCATCCGCGAGTTCCGCGGTGACCGCCGCCGAATCGTCCACCTCGAACGCAACCCGCAGGTGCGGGCTGCGCACCTCGTCCGTCTCCACCGCGTCGATGAGCCCCACCTGGGCGGGGTTCGACAGCTCTAGCGTCGCGCGCCCCGCATCGAGGATCGCCACCCGCGCTCCCCCGGCGCCCGAGTGGGACTCCTGCTCGGGCATCCCGAGCACGTCGCGGTAGAACCGCAGGGCCGCCTCGTAGTCCTCGGCCTGACCACCAGGCGCAGCTGCCGCACGCGCCCCTCGGGCGCTCCCTCGCCTGTCCGGGGCGAGCGTAGCGACACCGACCCGCCCGGTCACCGGCCGCCCAGCGCCGGCTTCCTAGACTGGACCGGATATGACGTGGACAGCATTCTGGGAAATGTGGGGCGTGCCGATCTTCGTGATCGGCGTCGTGATCGGCGCAATCCTTCTTCGCATCGTGCTGCACTTCGTCGTGCAGCGGGTGGTGGATCGCATCGTTCACGGCGTCAAGCGCCGCCAGCAGGTCGATGACACTCAGGCGTTGCACGCGTCGCCGCTGACCGCTGTGCGCCTCGTTCAGCGCACCAGGACACTTGGCGCCGTGCTCAACAACGTCGTCACAGTCGTCATCACGATCGTCGCGATCCTGCTGATCATCACGGCGATCAATCCCGCCATCACCGGAGCGTTCTCGCTCATCACGGCCGCCCTCGGCGCCGGCCTGGGCTTCGGCGCGCAGAACATCGTGAAGGACGTCCTCAACGGCCTGTTCATGGTGGTCGAGGATCAGCTCGGCGTGGGCGACGTGGTGGACACCGGGCAGGCGACCGGCGTGGTCGAGAACGTCGGCATCCGCACCACCCAGATCCGCGACGTCAACGGCACCCTCTGGTATGTCCGCAACGGTGAGATCCTGCGCGTGGGCAACATGTCGCAGGGCTGGGCGCGGGTCATCATCGACCTCGCCATCCCGTACGACGCGGACATCGACGCCGTGCAGGAGCGCATGCTGGCCACCGCGAACACCCTCCTGGAGGAGGACAAGTGGCGCGCGACGGTGCTCGAGCGGCCGGAGATCTGGGGCCTGGAGTCGATCTCGTCGGAGGCGCTGGTCATCCGGATTGTCATCAAGACGCGCACCTCGGCGAAGGACGACGTCGCGCGCGAGTTGCGCTGGCGCCTCAAGCGCGCCCTCGACGACATGGGCGTGAAGCTACCCTCCCTCAACACCGTGGTGCTGTCCGGCTTCGATGGTGCGACGAGCGTCAAGGGTGCCCGCTCCCCCGCCCCTGCCGCGGCCGCGCTGCAGGCCGCGCCGAAGAAGCCGCGGGCGCCACGTGCGCCGAAGGCCGAGGGGAAGCCGCGATGAGCGACGAGCAGACGCCGATCCCTCCGCCACCCAGCCCCGTCACGCTGCGCGCGTCAGCCGGCGGCGAAGCGGTGACCGGCAATTTCTACCGGGAGGTGGGCGGCCGGCCCACCTTCGACCGGCTCGTCCGGAAGTTCTACGAGGGCGTGGCGGGCGACCCGGTGCTCCTCGCGCTCTACCCCGAGGAGGACCTGGAGCCCGCCATCCAGCGGCTCACCGGCTTCCTCATCCAGTACTGGGGCGGCCCGGGCACCTACAGCCAGGAGCGCGGGCACCCGCGCCTGCGCCTGCGGCACCTGCCCTTCAAGGTGAACCCTGACCAGCGGGACCGCTGGCTGAAGCACATGCGCGCCGCCGTCGACTCGCTCGACCTGCCCCCGCTGCAGGCGACCACGCTGTGGGGCTACCTCGAGCGAGCGGCACAGGCGATGGTCAACACCTTCGACGACTGAGCTCGGGGTCAGCCGAGGAGCGACCAGGAGCGGCGACGGACCAGAATGTGGCCGCGCGCCGTGCTGAGGCGCGTCCACGCGCCCGCCTCGAAGACGGGGATCGGCTCGTCGGCCGCGCCGAGGAAGCCGAGCGTGATGCCGGCGAAGCCCGCCCCCGCCGGCACGTGCTCGAGACCCTCGATGGGGCGGCCCCAGATGTCCCCCCGGACCCGGCGCACGATCTGCTCGCCCGTGCCCTCGGGCAGCGCGTCTGCGACCGCCTCGATGCCGTCACGGCCGGCCGCCTCGAGGACGCCGCCTATCGTGTCGTCGACATGCTTCCAGCCGCCCCGCGGCGGGGAGATCCCCGCCCAGGTGACGGTGCTCACCTCGGTCGGCAGGTTGACCGGCACGTGCCCGTCGCCGGCCGCCTCGCGCGCCCTGGTGAGGCGGTCGAGCAGCGACCGGATCGGCACGACCGCATCGAACTCGGTCCCGCCTCGCAGGGCGAAGGTGCGCAGCCCGAGCACGGTGGGTCCGGCGTCGAGCAGCCCGGCCGGGTAGAGGGTCGCGATGTAGGCGGCGAGGACGCCGGAATCGGCGATGAGGCGCACCGAGCCGTCCTCGACACGAGCGGCCCGGCCGAGGTAGGTGGCGAGGTCGTCCACGGAGGGCGTGTCGACTAGCGTGAAGGTGCGGTTCATCCGGCTGTCTAAACTAATCCACTGAGACGTCCGGAGCCGCTCCGGCGCAGCCGGGAGACTCCGTGACCGATCCGCTCGCCTCCCTCCTCGGCGCCCTCGACCTCACCGACACGGGCGCCCGCACGAGCGAGGACATCTTCACCGGGCCCTCCGAGTGGAGCCCCACCAAGCGCGTGTTCGGCGGGCAGGTGCTCGCGCAGTCGCTCATGGCGGCGGCGCGCACGACGACCGCGGACCGCACCGTGCATTCGATGCACGGGTACTTCCTGCGGCCCGGCAACGTGGAGCTGCCGATCACCTTCTCGGTGGACCGGATCCACGACGGCCGGTCGTTCTCCACCCGGCGCACCCAGGCCTATCAGCAGGGGCTGCCGATCCTGTCGATGATCGCCTCGTTCCAGGACGACGACCCCGGTTTGGACCACCAGGCGCCGATCCCGGAGGGCATCCCGGACCCGGAGGAGCTGCCGAGCGCGACGGAGGTGCTCGGCCGCGTCGACCACCCGGTGGCCCAGCACTGGGCGCACAGCCGCCCCTTCGACATGCGTCACGCGCCCTCCCCGATCTACTTCCAGGTGGAGGGCGAGCACGTCGCCCACCAGGCGGTGTGGATGCGCGCCACCGGAACGCTGCCCGACGACCCGGCGCTGCACCGGGCAGCCCTGGCCTACGCCAGCGACTACTCGATCCTGGAGTCCATCCAGCGCCGGCACGGCATCTCCTGGATGACCCCGGGGCTCAAGATGGCGAGCCTCGACCACGCCATGTGGTTCCACCGCTTCGCAAGGGTCGACGACTGGCTGCTCTATGTCCAGGAGTCGCCGAGCGCGCAGGGCGGGCGCGGGCTCGCACTCGGGCGTATCTACGACCGCGGCGGCCGCCTCATCGCGAGCGTCGCCCAGGAGGGCATGATCCGCGTCCCAACCGCCGACTGAGTCGGTACACGGATCCGGAGACGGTTCGCGGTTCCGGAGCTTGCCTCCCGACGCGCCGTGGGAGGGCCTGCCACACCGCGTGTCAGGGCGGTTCTCCGGATCCCTGAACCGCCTCCGGATCCGTAAACCTGCAGCCGTGACGAGGGGCGGGACGCGACTGATCAGCGGCGGGTGAAGGCCACCGGCTCCTCGACGTACGGCGCCCACGCGTCGCGCTCGCGCTCACCGATCCGGGACGGCGCGCCGCTGACCGGGTCCACCATCACGAGCGTCGTCGACGCACGCCCGAAGAGGACCCGCGGCGTGACGCCCGCCGGCGAGTGGATCTCATAGCAGACCTGCACGCTGGCCCCGCCGAGGCGGCCGATCCACAGCTCGATGTCGAGCGGCAGGCGCAGAAACGGCACCGGCGCCAGGTACTCCATCTCCTGGTGGGCGATCAGCGTCAGTACCTTGCCGCCCACCCCGGAGTCGAGTACCGCGGCGCCCGCGTCGTCCGGGTCCTGAGCGTCATCCGCCCAGAACGCGAGGATGCGGGCCTCCTGCAGGATGCGCAGCATCTCCACGTTGTTGACGTGGTTGTAGGCGTCGAGGTCCGACCAGCGCAGCTGGATCGGCACGTGCAGGCGCATCGCGGCTAGCTGCGGGTCAGCTTGCGGTAGGCGGACCGATGCGGGCGCGCCGCCTCAGGGCCGAGCCGCTCGATCTTGTTCTGCTCGTACGAGTCGAAGTTGCCCTCGAACCAGTACCAGTTGGCCGGGTCCTCCTCCGTGCCCTCGTAGGCGAGGATGTGCGTCGCCACCCGGTCAAGGAACCACCGGTCGTGGGTGATGACCACAGCACAGCCGGGGAACTCGAGCAGAGCGTTCTCGAGGCTGGAGAGCGTCTCGACGTCGAGGTCGTTGGTGGGCTCATCGAGGAGCAGCAGGTTGCCGCCCTGCTTGAGGGTGAGCGCCAGGTTCAGCCGATTGCGTTCACCGCCGGACAGCACGCCCGCCGGCTTCTGCTGGTCCGGGCCCTTGAAGCCGAACGTGGACACGTAGGCGCGCGACGGGATCTCCGTCTTGCCGACGGTGATGTAGTCGAACCCGTCGGAGACCACCTCGAACAAGGTCTTCTTCGGGTCGATGCCGGCACGGCTCTGGTCGACATAGGAGATGTCCACCGTCTCGCCGATCTTCAGCTCCCCACCGTCGAGCGGCTCGAGGCCGACGATCGTCTTGAACAGCGTGGTCTTGCCGACGCCGTTGGGGCCGATGATGCCGACGATGCCGTTGCGCGGCAGGGTGAAGCTGAGGTTTTCGATGAGGATCCGTTCGCCGAAGCCCTTCTTCACCTTCTTCGCGTCGATCACCTGGCTGCCGAGCCGCGGACCGACGGGGATCTGGATCTCCTCGAAATCGAGCTTCCTGGTGCGCTCGGCCTCGGTGACCATCTCCTCGTAGCGGGCGAGGCGGGCCTTCGACTTCGCCTGGCGACCCTTCGCATTGGAGCGCACCCAGTCCAGCTCTTCAGAGAGGCGCTTGGAGAGCTTCGCGTCCTTCTTGCCCTGGACGGAGAGCCGCTCCTGCTTCTTCTCGAGGTAGGTCGAGTAGTTGCCCTCGTAGGGGTAGAGCCGGCCGCGATCGACTTCGGCGATCCACTCCGCGACATTGTCGAGGAAGTACCGGTCGTGGGTCACGGCGAGCACGGCGCCGGGGTACTTAGCCAGGTGCTGCTCGAGCCAGAGAACGCTCTCGGCGTCCAGGTGGTTGGTGGGCTCGTCAAGCAGCAGCAGATCGGGCTTGCGCAGCAGCAGCTGACAGAGGGCGACGCGCCGCTTCTCGCCACCGGAGAGGTTCGCGACCGTGGCGTCGCCGGGCGGGGTGCGCAGTGCGTCCATCGCCTGCTCGAGCTGTGAGTCGAGATCCCAGGCGTCGGCCGCGTCGATCTGCTCCTGCAGGGTGCCCATCTCCTCGAGCAGCTTGTCGAAGTCCGCGTCGGGTTCCGCCATCGCGGCGCTGATTTCGTTGAAGCGATCGATCTTCGCCTTGATTTCGCCGACGCCCTGCTGGACGTTCTCGAGGACGGTCCTGTCCTCGTCGAGCTGGGGCTCCTGCTGAAGGATCCCCACGCTGTACCCGGGGCTCAGCCGAGCCTCGCCGTTGCTCGGCTGGTCGAGGCCCGCCATGATCTTGAGGATCGTCGACTTGCCGGCACCGTTCGGGCCGACCACGCCGATCTTGGCGCCGGGCAGGAAGGCCATCGTGACGTCGTCGAGGATGACCTTGTCGCCGTGCGCCTTGCGCGCGCGCACCATGGAGTAGATGTATTCGGCCATACCTCCATCCTACGGAGGCTCCGGAGGGCTCCCCGCGCCCTTCCGCCGCGGGCGTAGGGGCTAGAACGGCAGGTCCTCGTCCGCGCCGAACGGGACGGCCGCGCCCCAGTCCCCCGCCTGCGCCGCCGGCTCGCTCGACTGCTGGGGCAGCGCGCCCGCGGGCGTTCCAGCGGACTTCGGGGTGTACACGCTCGTGCCCCACAGCAGGTCGTGGCCGAGCGCCTCGGCGGTGAGCTCCGCGGTGGTGCCGCTGCGGCCCTTGTCGTCCTGCCAATCCTTCACTACGAGCCGACCGCGGACGATCACCCGGTCGCGCTTGTGCACCGAGTCGGCGACGTTGGCCGCCAGCCGGTTCCACGCCTTCACCGTGACCCAGCTCGTCTCCCCGTCGATGTACTTCTCCTGCTTGCGGTCGTAGCGGCGCTCGGTGACCGCCATCCGGAAGCTCGCGATGTCCGCTCCCTCCGCGGTGCGGATGTGATTCGGCTCCGTGCCCACCACGCCAACGGTGGTGACGCTCAGCTCGGTCGTGGACATGTCTTCTCCTCCTGAATCGGGTGCCGGGGGCGGCGAAACGTGCCGATCGCACCGCCCCCGGTCGAGGACAGCCTGGGCGAACGCTGCGCGGCCGGGACGACGAAGGCCCCGGCCCGTGGAATACGGATCGGGGCTCTCGCCTGGGGAGGATCGGGGCCTCCACGAATCAGGTCATGCGGCCTTGATGTACTGCGCGTAGCTCTTGCGCACCTTGTTGACCTTGGGCACCGCCACGGCCATGCAGTAGCCCTGGTTCGGGTTCTTGGCGAAGAAGTCCTGGTGGTACTCCTCGGCGACGAAGTACTTGCCGAGCGGCTCGATCTGGGTCACGACCGTGCCGTCCCAGAGGGCGGCCGCCCGGCGCGCGGCGGCCTCGAACAGCTCCTTCTGCTCGTCGCTCGTGTAGAACATGGCCGAGCGGTACTGGGTGCCCACATCGGCGCCCTGCCGGTTCAGCTGGCGCGGGTCGTGCAGGGTGAAGAACACGTCGAGGATCACGTCGCGCGGGATGACGTCCGGGTCGAAGGTCACCGCGACGGCCTCGGCGTGCCCGGTCGTGCCCGTGCAGACGAGCTCGTAGCTGGGCGACGGCACCGCGCCGCCGGTGTAGCCCGAGACCACGTCGGAAACCCCGTCGAGGGTGCGGTACACCGCGTCGAGGCACCAGAAGCAGCCGCCGGCAAGAACGAAGGTCTCCATCGCGAAATCTCTCTCTCATCACATCCGGCCCGCGGAGCGGACCGCCGCATATCTCAACTGCCGACACCCCGGGCGCATTCCGGGCCGTAACTAGGATCGATCCGTGACGCACCAGCCCGCCGCCGACCGCTATTCGACCCTCGAGTATCGGAGGACGGGGCGCAGCGGACTGCTGCTGCCGCCCATCTCGCTCGGTCTCTGGCAGAACTTCGGCGACACCCGCGCCTACGCCACCCAGCGCGACATCGTGCTGCACGCGTTCGACCGCGGCATCACGCACATCGATCTCGCCAACAACTACGGCCCGCCGCCCGGCGAGGCGGAGCGCGTCTTCGGTCGCATGCTGGCCGCCGACATGCGACCGTACCGGAACGAGCTGGTGATCTCGACGAAGGCCGGGTACTCGATGCACCCCGGCCCGTACGGAGATTGGGGGTCGCGGAAGCACCTGCTGTCCTCGCTCGACGCGAGCCTGGCGCGGATGGGCCTGGACTATGTCGACATCTTCTACTCGCATCGGCCGGACCCGGGGACGCCGATCGAGGAGACCGCGGGTGCCCTCGCGACCGCCGTGCACAGCGGCCGGGCGCTGTACGCGGGCATCTCCAACTACTCCCCCGAGGGAACGGCTGCCATGGTCGCCGCCCTGGCCGAGCATCGCGTGCCGCTGCTGATCCATCAGCCCCGCTACAACATGTTCGACCGGCACATCGAGCGCGGGCTGTTCCCGGTCCTGGAGGAGCACGGCGTCGGCGCGATCGTGTTCTCCCCGCTCGC
>JAODAX010000034.1 GCA_025463675.1 Naasia sp.
GTGCGGTTGCGATACTGCGGGAACGTTGCGATTACCGAGAGGTCAGCCGGCGGCCTGCAGCTTGCCGGAGAACTCCTTGATCCACTTCGCCGTCGCCGGGACGCCGCCGAAGGTGTAGAAGTGCAGACCGATGTCGCCGTGGCGGGCGTCGAGGTGCGCCGCGAGGTCCTTGATGAACTTGTCCGGGCCGGCGGTGCCGAGGAGGTTCGTCATCGAGAAGCCGTACTTCTTGGCGATGCTGGCGCTCGAGGCGACGCCGAAGCGCGCCGCGAACGTGACGAGCCGCTTGATGCCGGCCGGGCCGGGGACGCCGATGCGGATGGGCAGGTCGATGCCCTTCGCGCGGACCTGCTCGATCCAGGCGACCACCGGGTCGACGTCGAAGCCGAACTGGGTGAGGATCGTGCCCGGCAGCCCCTGCTCCTGCAGGACCGCGAACTTGCCCTCGAGCGCCGCCCAGAGCTGAGCCTCGGTGATGTCCGGGTGGCCTTCGGGGTAGCCGGCGATCGAGACGTGCTGCACGCCGTGCTTCTGGAACAGGCCGGACTTGATCAGGTCCAGCGCGCCCTCGTACGGACCTTCGGGCTTACTCGGGTCGCCACCGACGCTGAACACGTTGGTGCTGGCACCCTCGGCCTGCAGAGCGGAGAGGAACTCCTCAAGCATCTCCTGGCTCTTGATACGGCGCGCCGAGATGTGCGGGACCGGGATCAGGCCCTGCTCGAGCACCGCCTTCGATGCGGTGACGCGCATCTCGAGGTCCTCGTTGCCGAGGAAGGTGACGTTCATCCGGGTGCCCGTGGGCAGCAGCGGTGCGGCCTCCAGCAGCCCGGGGACGTCCTTGCCGGTCATCTCGAGCGAGAAGTCGTCGAGAAGCTGCGTAGTGGGGATTGCCATGGTGTTTCTCCTGTCAGTTGCGCGGGGGCTCAGGCGTCGGCGCGGTAGACCGTGCGCGCGAAGTCGTGGAAGGGCGCGGGCGCGACGGTCGCCCGGATGCGCACCTGGCGGTGCGCGCGGTCGACCTGCGGCTTCTTCGAGATGGGGTCCTCACCCCAGATGACCTCGACCTCGGCGCCGTCCTCGAACTCCACATCGAGGGTCGCGAGCGACATGTAGAGCTGGTCGAAGGAGACATATCCGGCGTCGGTCGAGATGCCGACCCGCTTGCCGTCCACCTGAACCTCGTCCATCTGGTAGAAGCCGTAGCGGGCCTTGGGGAAGTCGAGGAACTTGGCAGGGGTGCCCGGCTCGACCTGGGAGCGGACGATGTCGGCGACATCCTCCGAATTCCAGAGAAGGGTCACCTTGCGGCGCTTGGGCGACTCCGCAATCTTCTCGAGCGCCGCCCGCCCGGAGAAGTCGTGGTCGAACTTGACGGAACGACCCAGGCCGATGTCGAACGGGGTCATGTAGAAGTCATGGATGTCGCTGGAGTAGAGCGACCCCGCGACCGAGCCGGCGCGCGCGGCGGGCAGCCACTCGCGGTACTCGGCGAAGTCCTCATCGAAGATCGCGGGAAACGGGGTCGGCACCCAGCCGGACTCCTGCGGGGAGCTGGAGTACGCCTTCGCGCCCACCCGGCGGATGTCGAACTCGGCGCCCGCCTCCATGAGGGCCTCGAGGATGAAGTCGCTGTCCGCCCACGGGCCGTAGAACTCGAAGCCGGGCTGGCCGGCCATGCCGTGCCGGAGCCCGTAGACGTGGCGGCCGCCGATCTCGAAGTCCCCGATGTGGAAGAACTTCACGCTGGGCGCGGGTGCGGTGAGCACCTTGGCGAGCACCTCGTTCGCCAGCGGGCCCTGCAGCTCGTAGCGGTAGAAGGTGGGCGGAGCGCCCTCGCGCATGCTGGAGTTCGCCTCGAGCCGGTGGTGCACGTCCTTGCCCGCCGCCTCGGCCTTCTCCAGGTTGTAGCGCACCCAGTCGATGAGGATGTGGTGCCCGATGAGGACCAGCCCGTCCGGCCCCTCCTCGTTGTAGAACAGGATGCCGTCGCCGATCAGGTAGCCGTCCTTGTTGACGGAGATCAGCTGCTTCGCGACGCCCTTGCGGAAGGTCGCGAAGGTGTTCGGCGAGATCGACTCGAGCAGCGGGATGACGTCCGCGCCGTGCATGAAGAGCTGCGTCATGTGGTGCGACTGGTCCATCAGCGCCACGGTGGTGTTCCAGGCGCGCTGCTCGTCACGCCAGTTGGTGAACTCGGGGGCCACCGGGAAGGTGAAGGCGGGCCAGTTCTGGTTGCGGAGCAGCTCAATGGGGCTGCCCGCACGCGCGATGGCCTGGGCGAGAGTCTCTGACATCTATGTCGTCCTTACTGTCGTTCCACGGCGACACCGACGTCGCCAGAAGGGTGGAATGCGGTCAGTCTAAAGAGCACCGGGAAGCCCGACTCGACTCTTTCGCTTGAAAGAAATACGGTTCTCTGGGAGGCGACATGGCACGCGGATCGAACGGGATCTCGGCGGTGAGCCGAGTGCTCGCAGTGCTCGACTCGTTCAGCATCGACGCGCCGTTCCTCAATCTCACCGAGATCGCCCGCCGCGCCGATGTGCCGATCTCCTCCGCGCACGGCATCGTCGGCGAACTCGTGGAGCACGGACTGCTCGAGCGGATGCCGGACCGCACCTACCGCGTAGGCGTGCGGCTGTGGGAGATGGGCAGCCGGACGCCGGGCGTCCTCGGCCTCCGGGAGATCGCGTTCCCGCACCTGCAGGCCGTGCAGTCGGTGGTCCGAGAGCACACGCAGCTCGCCGTGCGCAGCAACCTGGACGTCCTCATCATCGAGCGCCTCTCGGCGCGCGACGCCGTGGTCAACGGCTCGATGGTCGGCGGCCGCATCCCGCTCCAGCACTCCTCGAGCGGCCTCGTGCTGCTCGCGGCGTCGGACGAGGATCTCGTCCCCCGCATCCTGGCGCGCGGACTCGCGCCGCGAACCGAGTCGGGCATCGCCACCGAGGCGGAACTGCGGCAGGCGGTTCTCCGCACCCGCAGGCTCGGCTACGCGGTCACCGAGGGCTTCCTCTACGAGGGCACCCGCGGCATCGCGGTGCCGATCCGGGGCTCGCAGAACGTGGTCGTCGGCGTCCTCGCGATCGTGGTCGCGAACGACGGCAACTCCCCCGCCGACTACGTGCTCCTGCTGCGCCGCGCGGCGGCCAGCATCTCGGAGGCGCTGCTGCGCAGCTACCTGCCGCCCGACCATCCGGGCGCGCGACCCGGCGGCGTGTACCGGCACCTGGTGAACTCGTCGGTCCGGTCCATGGAGTTCCTGGCCGGCTCCGACGAGCCGGAGCGCGACGCCGATGGGCATGCGCACTCCGGCAGCGCCGCAGGCGTGAGCTCCTAGGAGCCCGGTTCCGGCGATCAGTGGAAGATGATCGTCGAGTTGTCGTTGCGCAGCACGCGGTCCTCGCAGTGCCACTCGACCGCGCGCGCCAGCACCTGGCGCTCCACGTCCGCTCCCCTGCGCTGCAGGTCGGCGGCTGCGTCGGAGTGGCTGACCCGCACGACGTCCTGCTCGATGATCGGGCCCTCGTCGAGGTCCTCGGTCACGTAGTGGGCCGTGGCGCCGATGAGCTTGACGCCACGCTCCTTCGCCTTCGCGTAGGGGCCCGCGCCGATGAAGGCCGGCAGGAACGAGTGGTGGATGTTGATCACCGGCACCTCGACCTCCCGCAGGAAGTCGCCGGTGATGATCTGCATGTAGCGCGCGAGCACCACCAGATCGACATTGCCTTTCAGCAGCTCCAGGTGGCGCCGCTCGGCCGCGCTGCGGTCGGACTTGTCCACCGGGACGTAGAAGTACGGGATGCCGAATTGGCGCACGTCCTCCGCGAGGTCCGGGTGATTGGAGATCACCATGGTGACCGTCATCGGCAGTTCGCCGCGGCGGTGCCGCCAGAGCAGGTCGAGGAGGCAGTGATCCGACTTCGATGCGAAGATCGCGACCCGCTTGAGCTGGGCGACCGGCCGAAGCTCCCAGGTGAGACCTAGGCCCTTCACCAGCCGCTCGTCGAGCAGGCGCTCGAAGTCGGGGCGCTTCGCGGAGAAGCCGTCGAGGTGGAACACGGTGCGCTGGTAGAACCGCCCGCCCTCCGGATCGGTGGAGTACTGGTCAAGCGTGATGATGTTCGCGCCCGCCTCGTGCAGCAGTGTGGACACCGCTGCAACGATCCCCGGCCGGTCCTCACCCGAGACGATGAGCCGCACGCTCGAAGCCGGGTCTTTCGCGGCTTCGATGCGTCGCTTTTCGCTCTGGGCATCGGTGGGTGTGGTGATGGTCACTTCGCTCCTCCTCGACGGCTTCTCTCGCGGATCAGGCGTTGGCGCTGCGCCAGCCGCCCTGGTACTCGCTGCGCGCGGTGACCGAGTAGGGCACCGGGCTCACGACGACGCGGACCTCGGCCTGCGTGTGCGGGTTGGCCGCGGTCTTCTCAGTGTTCGGGTTCTCGCCCCACAGGACGCGCAGCTCGGTGCCGATCTCGACGTCCGGGTCAACGGTCGCGAGCGACAGGCCGCGGCGCTCGTTGGCGCTGTAGCCGGTGAACAGCGAGGCGCCGACGACCTTGCCGTTGGCGTCGATGACCGAGTCGAAGTTCGACGAACCGTAGTTCGCGTTCGGCAGGTTGAAGAACTGGTGGCCCGGTCCCTCGACGTCGAGCAGCGAGGTCATGACCTTGCCGAGGTCCTCGGCGTTCCAGGCCAGCGTCACCTTGCGGCGCTGCGTGGTCGGGTCGATCTTCTCGAGCGCGTCGCGGCCGATGAAGTCGTGGTCGAACTTCACGAAGCTGCCGTAGCCGAGCTCCCACGGGTTGAGGTAGTAGTCCTCGATGTTGTCGGAGACGAAGCTGCCGGCGAGGGCGTTGGTCGCCTCGTAGCTGTCCACCGGCAGCCACTCACGGTAGGCGCGCTCGGCCTCGCTGGAGTAGATGGCGGGCAGCGGGGAGGGGATCCAGCCGGACTCGAGCGTGTTGGACGAGTAGGCACGCGAGCCGACCGGCTCGAGACCGAACTCACGGCCGGCCTCGAGGATCGCGTTGCGGATCCGCTCGGCGTCCTCGTACGGGCCCCACAGCTCGAGGCCCGGCGCGCCGGCCATGCCGTGGCGGAGGGTGCTGACCTCGGTGCCGTCGATGGTGAGCTTGCCCATGCGGAAGAACTTGACCTGCTCGACGGGCCCGCCCTGGAGCTTCTCGATGATCGGCCAGGCGTTCGGGCCCTGGATCTGCAGCCGCCAGTACTTGCGGCTCACGGCCTTGCCGTAGGGGCGGCCCGGTGAGCGGCGGTCGACCTCGATGTCCACGTCGTAGCCGCCCTTCTCGCCCTGGAAGAGGAGCCAGTTCGCCACGGGCGCACGGCCGACGTAGACGTACTCGCCCTCGATCTCGTGGAAGAGGATGCCGTCGCCGATGACGCCGCCGTTGGAGGCCGCGGGGACGAGCTGCTTGGCCATGCCGACCGGGAAGTTCTCGACCGAGTTGATGGCCGTGTCGCGGAGAAGCTTGAGGGCGTCCTTGCCGCGGATGATCAGGTTGTCCATGTGGTGCGACTGGTCGAAGAGGACGGCGGTCTCACGCCAGGCGCGCTGCTCGCGCTGCCAGTTCGTGAACTCGGCCGGCACGACGGGGTAGATGTACGCGCCGATCTTCGAGTTGCGCAGCAGATCGACCGGGTTGCCGGCCTGATCGAGGAGTTCCTGAAGGTTGCTGGGGCTGCTCATCGTTCTCTTTCTGTATGGGTGAAACCCGGAGCGTGCCGGGCACGGCGGGTCGGGGAGGGAAAGGCGCGGCGAGCGCCGGGAGAGGGTGCCACGTGCGGCGGAGCCGACGCGACCGGGCGGGCGGAGGGAGGCAGGACGGATGCAGCCGATCGGGCCGGGGCGTCGCCGCCGGCCGTTCGTGCTGTCGCTTCCATCGGGAACTCCCTCGTTCGCGCCCCGGTCCCCGGACCGGTTCTCGCAACGTATTCCGGCTGCGGGACAGGGTCAACGGATTGACGACAATCCTGTCGCAATTCCGTATCAGTCGGATTCGGCCCGCGGATCGTGGACAGGATTGTTGACACTGCGCGTCCACGGTGGTCGACTGGCGGGCATGGCCTTCCCCTTCCTCCAGCTCCCGGGGGTCACGCGATGACCCATGTCGTCGTCACCGACATCCCGCGCCCGTCGGCGCAGCAGCTGTCGGAGCTCGCCGAGCACGGCGTCGCGACCGTGCACGAGGCGATGGGCCGCCGCGGCCTGGTCGGCCCCGTCGTCCGCCCCATCCAGGAGGGCACCCGCCTCGCGGGCTCCGCGATCACCGTTCTCTGCTGGCCCGGCGACAACCTGATGATCCACGCGGCGGTCGAGCAGTGCCGACCCGGCGACGTGCTCGTCGTCACCACCGTCTCGCCCTCGCTCGACGGCTCCTTCGGCGAGCTCTTCGCCACCGCCCTGCTGCAGCGCGGGGTGCGGGCTCTCGTCACGACGGGCGGCGTCCGCGACGTCAGCGACCTCCGCGAGCTGGGCTTCGCCGTCTGGGCGGGCGCGCAGAACGCGCAGGGCACCGTGAAGGCCACTCCCGGCTCGGTGAACGTGCCGATCGTGGTCGGCGGCGTCACCGTGCACCCGGGCGACGCGATCGTCGCCGACGACGACGGTGTGCTGTGCGTGCCGCGCGCCCAGATCGACACCGCCCTCGCCGCCTCCCGCTCCCGCGTCGAGAAGGAGGCCGCGTCCCGCGCGGCCTACCAGCGGGGCGAGCTGAGCCTCGACCGCAACGGGCTCCGCCAGGTCCTCGCCGACCTCGGCGTCGAGTACGTTACCGCGGAGGACCATGCCCGCCGGTGAGGACGGCATCCGTTGCATGCTGATGCGCGGGGGCACGTCCAAGGGCGCCTATTTCCTCGCCGATGACCTGCCCGCGGACACCGCCGAGCGGGACGACCTGCTGCTGCGCATCATGGGCAGCCCCGACGCCCGCCAGATCGACGGGATCGGCGGCGCGCATCCGCTGACCAGCAAGGTCGGCGTCATCGCCGCGTCGACGTCCGGCGACACCGACGTGGATTACCTGTTCCTGCAGGTTGTCGTCGACGAGGCCGTCGTCACCGATTCGCAGAACTGCGGCAACATCCTCGCCGGCATCGGCCCCTTCGCGGTGGAGCGCGGGCTCGTCGCGGCCGGCGAAGGAGAGACGACGGTCCGGATCCGGATGGTGAACACCGACAGCACAGTCGTCGCGCGGTTCCCGACGCCCGGCGGCCGCCCGCAGTACTCCGGCGATCTCGCCATCGACGGCGTGCCCGGCACCGCGGCGCCCATCGAGCTGGCCTTCTCCGACACGGCCGGGGGCACCACCGGCGCCCTGCTGCCGACCGGCAACGTCAGCGACATCGTCGAGGGCGTCCGCGTCACCTGCGTCGATAACGGCATGCCGTCGGTCCTCATCACCGCGGCCGATCTCGGCGTCGCGGGCACCGAGGAACCCGGCGCGCTGGAGGGCGATGAGCAGCTGCAGGCCCGCATCCGCGGCCTCCGGTTCGCCGCCGCCGAACTGATGGGCATGGGCGACGTGTCCGAGGCGACCGTGCCGAAGATGGTGCTGCTGTCGCCGCCCGCGGCGGGCGGCACCATCTCCACCCGGAGCTTCCTGCCCATCCGCGTGCACACGTCCATCGGCGTGCTCGGCGCGCAGACCGTCGCGGCCGGCATCGCCATCGACGGCGCGGTCGGCAACGACCTCGCGGTCCTCCCGCCCGCCGGTGCGCCGTTCCGGATCGAGCACCCGACCGGGCACATGGACATCCGCATCGACTTCGTCCCGGGCAGCACCGACATCGCGTCCTCGGTCGTGTACCGGACAGCGCGCAAGCTCTTCGACGGCACCGTCTTCCCCCGTTCCGCCTAACCTGCACCACCCACATCGCGAAGGAGCGTCATGAGAGGTCCTGGATTCCTGGACATCGCCCACCTCGGTCACGTCGAGCTGCTCACCTCTGAGTTCGATAAGAGCCGCTGGTTCTTCACGGAGCTGCTCGGCTTCCGCGAGGTCGCCGTCGACGGCGACAGCTCGTTCCTGCACGCGTGGGACGACTACGAGCGCTACACGATCAAGCTGACCGCCTCGCCGAAGTCGGGCGTCGGCCGGGTCGCGCTGCGCGCCGCGAGCCCGGAGGCGCTGGAGCGTCGCGTCGCCGCCATCGAGGCGGCCGGTCGCGGCGTCGGCTGGAAGGACGGCGAGCAGGGCGTCGGGCGCAGCTACGCGTTCACCGACCCCGACGGCCACCCGATGGAGATCTACTACGAGACCGAGTGGTTCGAGGCTCCCGCCGACGCCAAGCCGGCGCTCAAGAACCAGGCCGACAAGTTCCCGGGCCGCGGGGTCAACGCCCGCCGGCTCGACCACGTCAACTACCTGGGCAAGGACGTCGTGGAGAACGGCATCTTCGTGCGCGACGTGCTCGGCGGCGAGGCGACCGAGCAGATCCAGCTTGATAAGGGCGGCCTCGCCGCCCAGTGGTTCCACTTCACGAACAAGACCTACGACCTCGTCTACTCGGGCGACTGGACGGGCAGCAACGGCCGACTGCACCACATCGCCTTCGCGACCGACACGCGCGAGGACATCCTGAAGGCCGCCGACATCTTCCTCGAGAACGGCATCCACATCGAGTCGGGGCCGCACAAGCACGCGATTCAGCAGACCTTCTTCCTGTACGTCTACGAGCCCGGCGGCAACCGCATCGAGTTCGCGAACGCGGGCGCCCGCCTCGTGCTCGCACCCGACTGGAAAACCGTCACCTGGTCCGAGGCGGAGCGCGCCAAGGGCCAGGCGTGGGGCATGAAGACGATCTCGACGTTCCACACCCACGGGACACCGCCGGTCGACGAGTGACCGGGGCACCTGCGCGGCGTCAGCCGAGAGCGCGAAGCGCCTCGATGACGCTGCGCAGGTGCGCGCGGATCGCCTCGACCGCGGCCTGCGGATCGCGGGCGATCACCGCGTCGAGGATCGCCACGTGCTCCCGCACCGACACCCCCGCTCGCCCCGGCTGGAAGGCGAGCCGGAACTGATGCCGCACGCTCTGCGCATGCAGCCGCTCCAGGATGCCGATGGCCGTCGCGTGCCTGCTCAGCTCGCGGATGCGCTGGTCGAGCTGCTGGTTGAGGCCGGAGTAGCCGAGCAAATCGCCCGCCGTCACCGCCGCGAGCAGGTCCTGACGCAGGCGCGTGAACTCCGCCACCTCGGCAGGGCTGATCCGCTCCGCCGCCTTCGCCGCGCACAGCTCCTCGAGCCCCGCCCGCACCTCGAGGATCTCGATGGCCTCCTCGAGGGAGATCGCCCGGACCCGGGATCCCCGGTTCGGCAGACGATCCACGAGGCCGTCGCCCGCCAGCTCGAACAGCGCCGTGCGCACCGCCGCGCGGCTCGCGCCGAAGGTCGCGCTGAGGTCCGCCTCGATCAGCCTCTGGTTCGGCGCGAACTCGCCGTCGACGATGGCGCGCCGGATCGCGGCGGTCAGGTCGGCGACCGCAGGTCCCTTGACGGACTGCTCGTCCAGCACGTCGGTCATGAACTCTCCTCAGCTCGGGTGATGCCCCCGAATACAGAGTCCTCTTAGTCGCCGATTCTGTCTACAATCTGCCCAACAAGGGGGTTCCGATGCGTGTCGCCGTTCTCGGTCTGGGTGAGGCCGGCCTGCTCTACGCGGCAGGGCTGGCGGACCGCGGCGCGACGGTCGCCGCGTTCGATCCGGTGGTCGAGAACCCGCCCCCCGGAGTCGTCCGCGCCGCCGATCCGAGGGCCGCGGTGCGCGGTGCGGACGTCGTCGCGAGCCTCGTCGGAGCGTCCGCCGCGGCCGCCGTCGCCCGGGGGGTGCTGCCCGACCTGGCGGCCGGCACCGTCTACGCCGACATGAACACCGGGTCGCCGGAGGACAAGCGCGCCCTCGCTGCGGAGGCGACCGCGGCGGGCGCCCTGTTCGCCGATGTCGCGATCATGGCCCCGGTCCCCCGCAAGGCGGAGCTGACACCGCTGCTCGTCAGCGGCCCCGGCGCCGCGCGACTCACCGAGCTGTGGGGCGGACTCGGCCTGCCCGTCACGCCGGTGGGCGACGAGCCGGGCGCGGCGGCCGGCCTGAAGCTCGTGCGCAGCGTGTTCATGAAGGGCCTCGCCGCGGTGGTGTTCGAGAGCGTGCAGGCCGGCGAGCTGCTGGGCGCCGGCGACTGGGTCCGCGCCGAGCTGGCCGGCGAGCTCGGGCCGGACGGCGCCCAGCTGGTGGAGCGGCTGCTGACCGGAACGCGCCAGCACGCCGCCCGGCGAGAGCATGAAATGCAGGACGCGCGGGCGCTCCTCGGCGAGCTCGGCGCGCATTCCTGGATGACCGACGGCACGCTGTCCTGGCTGCGCGCGATCGCGGCGGCGGAGGCCTGACCGGGCACGCCCCGCGATCCTTGACCCGACCTCCCCGCCGACCTAGACTCGTCGCAATCCGCATACGGATGTTTGCCCCCGGCGTAGCACTCGCCGTCCGCGACGACGCGGAGGAAGGAACCCCGACGATGGTCGCCGAGAGCCTGCAGGGGCTCCTCGACGCGACCGACGATCTGGTCGGCCACTTCCGGGCGTCGAAGGTGGGCAAGCACGTCTACCCGGTCGTGCCCGCCGAGTTCACCAACTGGCAGGCCGAGCAACGCGCCTGGCACACCGGGGGCGCCTTGTTCGACCAGAGCCACCACATGGTGAACTACGGGCCGGACGCCGTCAAGCTCGTCTCGGACACCGGCATCGGCTCGGTCGCAGACTCCGACGTCGACCGCGCGAAGCAGTTCACCGCCACCGGACACGACGGCAACGTGCTGGGCGACGGCATCCTCTGCCGCGAGGCGGCGAACAAGTTCACCTTCGTCGGCCGCATCCCCACGGCGCACTGGCTCGACTTCAACGCCGAGACGGGCGGCTACGACCTCGAAACCCGGATCGACCACCGCTCCCCCTCGCGCCCGACCGGCCCGGTCAGCCGCGAGCTGCACCGCTTCGAGGTGCAGGGACCGCTCGCCTGGCAGCTGCTCGAGAAAATCAACGGCGGTCCCATCGAGCAGGCCAAGTTCTTCCAGATGGGCTACATGAACGTCGAGGCTGTCCGTGTGCGGACGCTTCGCCACGGCGTCGCCGGCCAGCCCGGCCTCGAGCTGTGGGGACCGTACGAGATGCCCGGCCGCATCGGCGACGCGATCCTCGCTGCCGGCGAGGAGTTCGGCATCCTCAGCGTCGGTTCCCGCGCCTACCCGTCGGTGAGCGGCGAGGTCGGCTGGATCCCCTCCCCGGTGCCGCCGATCTACACCGGCGATGCGATGGCCGACTCCCGGAAGTGGCTGCCGGCCGACGGCTTCGAGGCCATCGGGTCGATCACGGGCAGCTACGAGTCCGACCGCATCGAGGACTACTACGTCCGGCCCCGGGACCTCGGTCACGGCAAGCTCATCAAGTTCGACCACGACTTCATCGGCCGGGACTCCCTCGAGGCGCTGAACCCGGCGGAGCAGCGCCGCAAGCTCACCCTCGCGTGGAACGCCGACGACCTCGCTCGCGTGCACCGCTCGCTGTTCACCCCCGAGGGCCCGGTCTACAAGTTCTTCGACCTGCCGAACGCGACGTACGGCACCGCCAACTTCGACTCCGTGCTGAAGGACGGCGCCCCCGTGGGCGTGTCGACCTCCACCTGCTACTCCTCCAACGAGCGGCGCGCCCTGTCGCTCGCCGCGCTCGCCCCGGGCGTCGAGGTCGGCGACGAGGTCGAGCTGGTCTGGGGTGAGCCAGGCGGCGGCGATCGCCTCGTCGTCCTGGAGCCGCAGAGCAGAGCACCATCCGCGCCACCGTCCGCCCCGCGCCGTACTCCGCCGACACGCGGACCGGCTACGAGAGCGCACGCTGGAACAAGGCCTGAGTTCCGATCGGGACTCAGGCGAACGCACTAGGAGGAGCAATGCCCGCTCTCGACTTCGTCCCCCACCTGATCGACGGTCAGGAGCGCTCGTCGCGCGGGAACGACACCCTCGACAACGTCAATCCGTGGACCCAGGCGGTCCAGGGCACGATCGCCGCGGGCGGCGCGCCCGACGCGGCCGACGCGATCGCGGCCGCCCGCGCCGCGTTCGAGGGCGGGGCCTGGTCGCGCCTGCCGGAGCGTCAGCGCGGCGCACTGATGCACGCGCTCGCGGACCGCATGGAGGCGCACGCCGAGGAGCTCGCCCAGGCCGACTCGTACGACATGGGCCGCCCGCTCGCCGCGGCGCGCTCGATCGACGTGCCGCGCTCGGTGGCCATGATCCGGTTCTTCGGCGACCACGTCGCGCTCGCGACCAGCGAGATGTACCCGATGGGCGCCGAATTCCACGCGTTCACCGCCTACCGTCCAGCCGGGGTGGTCGTCGCCATCTCGCCGTGGAACCACCCGCTCATGCTCGGCATCTGGAAGATCGCCGCAGCGCTCGCGTGGGGCAACACCGTGGTGTGGAAGCCGGCCGAGGACAGCCCCACCTCGGCCTACCTCATCGCGAGATACGCGCTCGAGGCCGGCTGGCCCGGCGGTGTGCTGAACGTCGTCCAGGGCGCCGGAGCCGTGGTCGGCGAGGCCCTGATCTCGTCGCCGGATGTCGACCGCATCACGTTCACCGGCTCGACCGCGGTCGGCCGGCATGTCGGCGAGGCCGCCGCCCGCAACCTGGTGGCGGCGACCCTCGAGCTGGGCGGCAAGGGCGCGTCGATGATCTTCGACGACGCCGACCTCGACCTCGCGGCATCGACCGCCGCGCGCGCCGTGTTCAACAACACCGGGCAGGTCTGTCTCGCCGGCACGCGCGTCCTCGTCCAACGCGGCGTGCACGACGCCTTTATGGAGCGCTTCGCGGAGCACGCCGCTGCCCTTCGGGTCGGCGACCCGCTCGACCCACAGACGGACCTCGGGCCGCTGGCCTCCAAGAAGCAGTTCGACCGGGTGTCCGACTACTTCGCGCTCGCATCCGCCGAGGGCGGCACGGTGGTCACCGGCGGCCCGGGCGAAGGCTGGAGCTTCACGCCGACCATCGTCACCGACGTCTCCCCCACCGGCCGAGTCTGGCGCGAAGAGGTCTTCGGACCGATGGCGACCGTCACCGGGTTCGACACCTTCGACGAGGGCGTGGCGCTCGCGAACGACACCGATTACGGGCTGACTGCGACCCTCTTCTCCGAGTCGGCCGCGCGCATCCACACGGCCGCGTCGCGCCTGCGCACGGGCACCGTGTGGGCGAACTGCTACCAGGTGCGTGACCTCCGCGCGCCGATCGGCGGGCCGGGCTTCTCCGGCATCGGCCGGGAGGGCGGCAACTTCAGCCGCGAGTTCTTCACCGAGCCCCAGGCCGTCTTCATCAAGACCTCGCTCTGACCGAGCGACCACGCGAACCGAGGAAGAACCGGTCATGCGAGCTGCCATCATGCACGGCGTCGGACTGCCCCTCGAGATCGAGGAGGTGACGCCCACCGCGCCGGGCGCCGGCGACATCGCCGTCACCGTCGAGGCCGGGGGCGTCTGCCACAGCGACATCTCGGGCCTGCGCGGCTACCTCGGCCTGCAGAACCCGACCATCATCGGCCACGAGGTCGCCGGCCTGGTCACGGAGGTGGGCGCCGACCTGCACGGCCTGCGGGTCGGCGACCGCATCATCGGCAGCCCCGTGCCGCGCTGCAAGCAGTGCTGCTGGTGCCTGCGGGGCGAGTCGCACCTGTGCGCCGAGACCCGGTCGGTGCGCGGCACGGTCCGCGCCCACACCTCCTCCGGGGCGGGCGCGACCGCGATCTCGGGCTCGGCGCGTTCGCCGAACAGATGGTGATGGATGCCCGGCTCGCCGTGAAGGTCGAGTGGGACCTGCCCGCGGAGCAGCTCGCGCTGATCGGCTGGGCATCTCCACCGGCGCGGGCGCCGCGCTGTGGACGGCCCGCGTGCAGCCGGGCAGCACCGTCGCGGTCGTCGGCTGCGGCGGCGTGGGCCAGGCACTCATCCAGGGGGCACGGATCGCCGGTGCCGCGCGGATCATCGCCGTCGACCCGAACCCGTTCGAGCGGGAGACGGCGCTGCGCAACGGCGCGACCGAGACGGTGGACCCCGGCGTCGGCCGCACCGGCGAGCAGGTGAAGGGGCTGACCTCCGGCCGCGGCGGCGACGTCATCACCGTGGGCATCCCGCCGCTGGATGCGCGGATCGACCTGCCCGCCACCGACTTCTTCCGCGCGGAGAAGAGCATCGTCGGCTCCTATTACGGCTCCACCCAGGTGGCCTCCGGCTTCCAGGTCTTCCCGGACCTGATCGCGGCGGGCCGGTTCGACGCGGCGGGGTTCATTACGCACCGCTACCGGCTGGAGGAGCTGCCTCGCGCGTTCGAGGAGCTCGAGGGCGGCGAAGTCATCCGCGGGGTCGTCACCGTCGCCTGACCCCGCCCGCCGAGCGGCGCCTCAGCGCCGGTAGGCGAGGAGGTGCATGAGGTCGCGAAGGCGGTCGGCTCCCGCCTTCGGCAGGGGCGAGCGCAGCTCGCGATGCACCGCCTCCGCCTTCGGCGTCAGGTCGCGAAGCAGCTCGAACGCCGCGGGCGTGAGCGCGACGAGCGTGCGCCGCCGGTCACTCTCCGGCCGCTCGACGCTGACGAGTCCCCGCTCGCCCAGCCGGGCGACGACGTCGCCCGCGTTCGACGTGTCGATCGAGGCGAGAGCCGCGATGGTGCGCTGGTCGAGTCGCTCGTTCCGGATCGCGCAGAAGACCGCGTACTGGGCCGCCGTCACCTCGCGGCCGACGATGCTCGCCCAGATCCGCTGGCTGCGCCGCTCGGCGCGGCGGAGGAGGTGGCCGACGCCCTCGGCGCAGCCCAGCACGGGCACACCGTCCGCGGGTGGTGGCGGCACCGGGTCGCCATCCGGGTAGGCGATGCGGACCAGCAGGTCGATGAGCTCGCCGCGCGCGGCCTCCGGCAGTGGGGCGAGCAGCTCGTCCTGCACGGCGCACACCTGGTCGGTGATCACGCCGAGCGCGACCTCGGCCGGCGGGGTCAGCGCATGCGCCCGGGTCCTGCCGGCCTCCACCTCCGGCCGCAGCCAGCCGTGGCGGGTCAGTCGGGAGACGACGTCGGCGGTGGTCGACTTGTCGAGCGATGCGACGTCGCCGAGCGCACCCTGGCTGGACTGCGGGTAGCCGGCGACCACGGTGAGCACCGCGTACTGCGCGCTGGTCAGGCCGGCGTAGACGCGCGACGCCCAGATGGCGGTGTGCACGCGCTGACCGCGCCGGATCAGGTGGCCGAGCGACTCGTCCAGATCCGAGAACGACACGGAGGCCGTGGCACTGGTTTCCGTCACGCGAAGCTCCCGTTTCCGATTGCGTCGACTCTAGCCGAGCCCGCAACGGGGGTCCTTCCCGCGCCGGCCGCGCGCGACACGACGGACCCGAATGTTATGAATCGTGACCGGATCTTGTGGTTAGGATCGTCCTCGGTATTGTCGACAATCCCGTCGACTCCTGTGCACCGCTCGCGGCTCCGCGAGGCGAGAGGGATCGCATGCAAGGATGCATGAACCACGAGGAGGGTCAATGGGTTCGCGACTGATCCTCGAAGGCGTCAACCTGTCGTTCGGTGGCGTGCACGTCCTCGAAGACGTCGGATTCGAGGTCGCCGCCGGCAGCGTGTTCGGCCTCGTCGGCCCGAACGGCGCGGGCAAGACCAGCCTGTTCAACTGCATCTCCGGCCACTACCGGCCGAGCAGCGGCTCCATCCGCATCGACGACGCCGAGGTGTTCGGGCTCGCCCCCGGCAAGCTCGCCGGCCACGGCCTCGCCCGCACCTTCCAGCACCCCGCACTGCAGCTCGAGGCCACCGTCCTCGAGAACGTGCTGCTCGGCGGCCACACCCGCCTGCCCGGCTCGGCGGCCGAATGGGCGCTGCGCCTGCCCCGCACCGTGCGTGCCGAACGTGAACTCCGCGCGGAGGCCCTCGACACGCTCGACCGCGTCGGGCTCCGCTGGGCCGCGAACGACGCGGCCGACGAGCTCAGCCACGGCCTGCACAAGTCGATCGAGTTGGCCCGCGCGCTGATGCTGCACCCCGGTCTGCTCCTCCTCGACGAGCCGGCCGCCGGACTCAGCCACGGGGAGGTCGAGCACTTCATCTCGACCGTCAAGTCGCTGCGCTCCGAGGGAATGACGGTCGTCATCGTCGAGCACAACATGTCGGTCATCTCGCAGGTCACGGACCGCGTGGTGATCCTCGACCACGGCAAGAAGCTGATGGAGGGCACGGCCGCCGAAGCGCAGGCCGACCCGCGCGTCATCGAGGCATACCTGGGGGCTCCCGATGCTGCTTGAAGTCAGCGGGATCACCGCCGCCTACGGCTCCGTCCAGGTGATCGAGAACGTCTCCCTCTCCGTCGGCGAGGGAGCCGCGGTCGGCATCCTCGGCGCGAACGGCGCCGGCAAGACCACCACCCTCCGGGCCATCAGCGGCACCGTCCGGGTGCCGTCCGGCACCATCACCTTCAAGGGCCAAGACATCCGCGGCAAGCGACCGGAAGAGGTCGCGGCGCTCGGCATCTCGCACGTACCGGAAGGCCGCGGCACCCTGCCGAACCTGACCGTCGAGGAGAACCTCCGCGTCGGCGCCTACCTCCGCAAAGACAGGTCGGGCATCGAAACGGACATCGCGTTCATCCTGGAGCTGTTCCCCAACCTGAAGCGCCGGTTCACCTCCAACGGCTCGGCTCTCTCCGGCGGCGAGCAGCAGATGATGGCTATCGGCCGCGCGTTCCTGGCCAAGCCGACTCTGCTGGTGCTCGACGAGCCGTCGCTCGGCCTCGCGCCCTCCACCGCAAAAGACGTCTACGCGGCGATCTCCCGTCTGCGGCTGGAGACCGGCATCGCGATGCTCGTGGTGGAGCAGAACGCGAACCTGGCCTTCTCGGTCGTCGACACCGCGGTGGTGCTCGAGACGGGCCGCAGCGTGCTGAGCGGCAGCACCGCCGAGCTGCGCGGCAACGACGAGATCCGCCGCGCGTACCTGGGAGGGTGAGAGGGAGATGAACAGTTTCGGCACGTTCGTACAGCTCGTCGTCGACGGGCTCGCCCAAGGGTCCATCTACGCCGCTCTCGCCCTCGCGATCGTCCTCGTCCATCAGGCGACCGGCCTCATCAACTTCGCGCAGGGCGGCATGGCGGTCCTCGGCTCCTACATCGGGATGACCGTCGGCAACCTCGTCGTGCCGGTGAACCTCATCCTCGGCGTGCTCGTCGGCGTGATCGTCGCGGTCGCCGCCTCGTTCGCCATCGGCGCGTTCATCGAGCGGTTCGTGATGCGGCGCTTCCAGGGCGGTGAGGAGGACACCAAGGTCGTCGCGACCATCGGTCTGCTCACCCTGATCACCGGCGCGATCGGCATGATCTGGGGCTTCAACTTCATCCCGTACCCGTTCTTCTTCAACACGAGCACGAGCTTCACGGTCGCCGGCATCGCCATCAGCCTGTGGTCGCTCACGACCTTCCTCACGATCGTCGCGCTGATGGCCGTGCTGCAGCTGCTGTTCACGAAGACGAAGATGGGGCTCGGCCTCCGCGCCGTCGCCGACAACCCCGGTTCCTCGGCGCTGTCCGGCATCAGGGTCGGCCGGATGCTGATGGTCGGCTGGGGCCTCGCCGCTGCGCTCGGCACCATCGCCGGCATCCTGCTGGCCGCGAAGGCGCAGCTCAACCCGGGCAACTTCGACGCGATCCTCGTCTATGCCCTCGCAGCCGTCATCATCGGCGGACTCAGCTCCCCCATCGGCGCGGTGGTCGCCGCGCTGGGGATCGCTGTCCTGGAAAACCTCGCGGGCACGTTCCTCCCCTGGATCGGCCACGACCTCAAGATCGCGGTGCCGTTCGTGCTCCTCTTCGTCATCCTCCTCCTGCGCCCGCAGGGTCTCTTCGGCCGGAAGTCGGTGGTCCGCGTATGAACGGGTTGCGGAATCTCGTTGATCGGCCGTGGGCGCGCTGGGCGCTCGGCGCCGTCATCGCGATCATCCTGCTCGTGCTGCCGCTCTCGGCGACCGAGTTCACCAACCAGACGATCACCCGCATCGCGGTCTTCGCCGTCGCGGTGCTTGGCCTCAACATCGTCATGGGCTACACGGGGCAGGTGTCCCTCGGGCACATCTTCTTCGTGGGCGTGGGCGCGTACTGCGCGATCATCCCGATCCGCGCCCTCTGGGGCGGCAGCATCGCGGAGGGCGCGATCGTGATCGGCTTCGCCCTCGCCATCATCATCCCCGGCATCGTCGGCCTCATCGTCGCCCTCGCCGCGGTGCGGCTGCGCGGACTGGCGCTCGCGATGATCACGATCGCGCTGCCCATCATCGGCGTGCCGATCGCCAAGCGCTTCTCCGACATCACCGGCGGCAACGAGGGCGTCTCCGTGCGACGGCTGGACTACGTCGCGTCCGACGGCCAGACCTACAAGGGCAACCCGTTCTCGGCGCCCGCCTGGTCCGGCCTCGCCGACGACCAGTGGCAGTACTACCTGGTCATGATCATCGCCGCCGCACTGTTCGGGCTCGCGTTCTTCCTCGTCCGCGGCAAGTACGGCCGGGCGTTCGCGATCGTCAAGGCGAACGAGTCGGTCGCCGCCTCGATGGGCATCTCGCCCTACCGCTACAAGGTGCTCGCGTTCACGATCGCCTCCATGTACGGCGGCGCGGCCGGCTTCCTCTACATCGTCGCGCTGCAGTACACCTCGAGCGAGACGCTGTCGTTCGGCCATTCGATCGAGCTCGTCATCGCCACCATCGTCGGCGGCGCGGGCAGCATCGTCGGCTCCATCCTCGGCGGCGCCGTCTACGTCCTCGTCCCCCAGATCACCAACGCGATCTCCCCGGAGAGCACCACGGTCGTGCAGGGCATCGTCATCCTGCTGGTGCTGTTCCTGCTCCCGGGTGGGCTCGCCAGTCTTCCCCGCGTACTCGCACGTCGCTTCCGGCGTGCACGCGGTGGGCACAACGTCGACTCCAGCAACAGCACGGAGCCGGCCATCGAAAACACCGAAAACACCAAGCACTGAACCCGCATCCCTCGAAGGAGAGGCACCACATGATCACCACAGCAACCGGCAGGCGCATGCTCGCGTTCGCCGCGTCGGCCGGAGTGGTCGCACTCGCGATCACCGGCTGCGGCCGCGCCGAACCCCCGGCGGGCGGCAACGGCGGCGGCAACGGCGGCGGTGCCGCCGAGGCGTCACCGGGCATCACCGACGACACCCTCACCCTGGGCATCACCACGCCGCTCACCGGCGCCACCGCCGGCCCCGGTAACTGCACGGCCGACGGCGCCATCGCGTACTTCGGGGTTCGCAACGCCGAGGGCGGCATTGAGTTCGGTGACGGCAAGACCCGGACCATCGAGATCAAGACCTACGACGACGAGTACAACCCGGAGAAGTCGGTCACCAACTTCCAGCAGATGGTCTCCGACGAGGTCTTCGCGGGAGCGCTCGGGCTCGGCACGCCGACCAACCGCGCCTGGCGCGACGCCGCCGCCGAGGAGGGCTTCCCGCAGGTGCTCGTCATGACGGGTGACCCGGTCTTCAGCTCCCGCGAGGACGGCTACCTGGACCTCGGTCTGGTGCCCTCGTACCAGCAGGAGGGTGGCGCGTTCGGTGAGGCACTCGTCGCGGACGGCCAGCCCCACAAGGTCGCGGTCCTGTTCCAGAACGACGACTACGGCAAGGGCTACACCCAGGGCTTCAAGGACGCCATCGAGGGCAGCGACGACATCGAGATCGTCAAGGAGCTCAGCTACGAGCCCACCGCGTCGAGCCTGGAGGGTCAGATCACCGAGCTCCAGGCCACCGGTGCGGACGTGCTGTTCCACGCCGTGTCCGTGACGCCGCTCGCGATCGCCGACCTTCAGAAGGTCGCCGCGCTCGGCTGGAAGCCGATCCTCTTCCTGCCCTCCAACACGGCCTCGCCGGGTGGAATCCTCACCCCCGCCGGCGTGACGGCTGACACCTTCACGGGCGTCTACGCTGCCGGGTTCGCCCAGGCCGCCGCCGCGCCGCCGTTCGCGGAGTCCGAAGCGGGCAAGGCCTACTTCGCCGCCATCGAGCAGTACGTGACCGGTCACGAGCAGGACGGCAAGGCGTTCCCGCACTGCGTCTGGTCGTGGACGGGTGCCCAGATCCTCGAGGAGGCCTTCAAGAACATGGAGGAGCCGACCCGCGAGTCGTTCTACGAGGCGCTGACGTCGATCTCCGGCCTGGAGACCGACTTCACGTTCGGCCCGATCGACACCACCGTCGAGGGTTCGCCCGCCGTGCAGGTCGTCGAGTTGCAGAAGTTCAACGGCAACGGCTACGCCAACGTCCAGGTCGTCGGCTGACGATCGCCTGACGCAGGAGGCCCGGTCCCTTCGGGGGCCGGGCCTTCGTCGTTCCCGGGCGCCGAGCTTCGCGGGTTCGCCGAGCGCGATGCTTCCACCACTCCGCGCGGTGCGAGGCAACGGTCGGTGCTCCCTCCAGGAGAACGCGACAGCACTAGTCGACCGAGGTGCGCCCGTCAGCCATCCACGAAAGGCGACTCCCGAGGACCCCTGTTCGGCGTCGCGGCGATGGACCCGCCGCTGCGCGCCCCGGCCGCGCGCGCCGGCCGCATGGACGCTGGCGCCGACGCCTTAGCGTGTCGGTCGCCTCTGGCGCTCGGTCCGCCGCGGGAGAAAGGACCTCGGCGCAGTAGTAACTATTACCGCGCCGAGGTCGTTTCGGGTGCGCCGGGTCAGGCCTTCCGGAGGACCGGGAGGACGAGGTGGGAGTCGTACCGGCCGCCGGTGTGCAGGACCTGCGGGCCGGTGTTGATGTCGGTCTCGTGCCGGGCGTAGACGAGGGGCTTCCGGTAGTGCTTGATGTCGTAGCCCTGCACGACGAGCACCAGGCTCTCCCCCGCGGCGAACCGCGTGCCGGAGGGCAGGATCTCGATGTCGAGCCGGGTGGGGCCGTCGGACTCGAGCGGCAGCGCCTGCCGGTGCGCGAGCACCGGCAGGAACGGCGTCGACAGTTCCTCGTCGAGCTCCCGGTGCGAGGCGCGCAGCCAGCCGAGAGCGATGGGACCGTCCTCGAACTGGGCGAAGAAGGCGAACGGCACGATCTCGCCCGCGGCGTCCCGCTTGAACAGGCCGACGAAGACGTCCATGTCGTCCGCTTCGGGAGCATCCATCCAGAGCACGGCGCGGCTGTGCCCGACGATGTCGGTGTCCTCCTCGAAGGTGTGCTCGAAGACGAGGCGCTCGGCGGCGAACGGGTCG
This sequence comes from Naasia sp., assembly GCA_025463675.1. Taxonomy (GTDB): domain Bacteria; phylum Actinomycetota; class Actinomycetes; order Actinomycetales; family Microbacteriaceae; genus Naasia. The sequence goes on from JAODAX010000034.1 coordinate 21,319, forward strand.
CCGAGCCCGTGGTAGCTGCCGCTCGACTCCTCCGCGACCGGCGCGTCCGAGAGGGCGCCCGTCGCGGCGTCGAGGTGCAGCGACCGGTACTCCGCCTCCGGCAGCGGCCACTCGGTCGACTCGAGGAACTCGCCCTCGTAGTAGCCGGTACGCGCCTCGACGACGACCTTCGGCCAGTCCTGCACGCCAGTGTCGAGGCCCTTCAGGAAGTGGTCGAAGAAGGCCCGCTGCCGCTCCACCTGCTCGGGGAGGTAGTACTCGGCCCACTTCTTGCGGCCGTGGGCGTATAACCACTTCTGCTCCGAGGCGATCTTGCGGAAACCCTCGAAGGTGCCGCGGGTGTGCAGGCCCTGATCGCTCCAACTGGCGACCACGAACGCGGGCACGGTGATCTTCTCCAGGTCGGCCGCCTTCGACGCCCAGAACTCGTCGAAGAAGGGATGCTCGGCGTCCTCCTTCTCCAAGTCCTCGATCTCGCCGGTGGCTGCGCCCCAGCGCTCCCAGATGTACGGCCAGAACGACGTCTCCGGGATGCCGCCGTGCCGGGCGACCTCGCGGTAGGTGTCGCTCCAGCCCTCCCAGGGGTTGATCGCGGCGAGATGCGGCGGGTTGAGCTCGGCGACGCGCCACTGCGCGACGGTCAGGTAGGAGACGCCGGACAGGCCCACTTTGCCGTTGCTCCACTCCTGGACGCCCGCCCACTCGATGAGGTCGTAGAAGTCCTCGGCCTCCTCGGGTGACATGTAGCTGGCCGGCCCCTTCGCGTACCAGGTGCCGGGGATGTCGGCGGTGATAATCGCGTAGCCGCGCGGCACCCAGTACACCGGGTCGGGGGCCTCGAAGGTGGTCAGCTCGCTCATGTGCTCGGGCAGGACGCCGCTCGCCGGGTAGATGTGGCCGATCGGTGCCGGGTCGTGCTTGCCGTACGGCGACCAGGCGATCAGCGGCGGCACCGGGGTGCCGTCCTTCGGTCGGTAGACGTCGAGCTGCACCGTGCGGCCGGAACGGGTGACGACCTCGACATCGCGGTCGATGAGCATGTCGTCGCGCTCCTCGGTCCGCGGGCGCGGCGGCAGGCCGTGGCGCGACTCGGGCGTGCTACGCGGCGGGCGGAGGGGGTATGGCAGCTCTGCTGCGGACATCGGTGTCCCTTTCTGTCGGACGGTCAGGCGGGTCTGCGCTCGGCGGCCGCGGCGTCGGAGCGCACGACGGTCCAGGTGATCAGCGTCCCGAACAGGACGAGCGCGAGCGTGATGAGGACGAGGGGCAGGTCCCAGGAGCCGGTGGCGTCGTGCACGGCGCCGAGCACCGCGGGCGCGGTCGCCCCGCCGAAGCCGTAGCCGACGCCCTGGCTGACGGCGGACAGCCGCCCCGCCTGGGCGCCGTCGCGCGCGATCTCGACGACCAGGATGAACATGAGCGAGATGCCTGCACCCTGGGCGACGCCGCCGATGATCGACCAGGCCAGCCACCCTTCCGGCGCGAGCAGCAGACCGAGCGGGACCGTGAGCCAGGTGACCGCCATCGTGACGGCCACGGCGCGCAGCCCGATCCGACGAGCGAACAGCGGCACTCCGATCGAGCCGGCGATGCCGAGCAGTTGGAAGACGGTTGCGGCGGCACCGGCCTCGGTGAGCCCGAAGCCGAGCCGGTCCTCGAGCACGGTGGGCATCCACGCGCTCACGCCGTAGTAGGCGAACGTCTGGCCGATGAACGCGATGCTGAGGAGTGCGCCCGTGAACCGGTCGCGGCGGCGGAGCGCGGCGCGCTCGGCAGTGTCGAGCACGGGCGCGGCGTCGGTGCGCGGCTCCCGGACGAGACCCCGTCGGCCCTCGGCGACGAGCCAGAGGGCGAGGATCCCGAGGGTGAACACCGCCCACCAGCCCAGCGCGACCCGCCAGCCGGCCAGCTCGGCGAGCGGCGCGGTAACGAACGTGCCGAGGACCGAGCCGAGGTTGAGCGCGCACGAGTAGAGGGCGGTCGCGAGGCGGGCCCGCTCCGGCGCGACTTCCCGGCGGATGAGCACCGGCACGACGACGTTGCCCACCGTGATGAATGCGCCGAGGATCAGGGTGCCGGCCACGACGGTGACCGGCCCGTCGACCGATCGGACGATGACGCCGAGCACCACGCCGAGGATCGCGAGTGTGGTGGCGAGGTCCGGGCCGACGCGCGCGAGCAGGAAGGCGGCAGCGGGCGTGACGAGCGCGAAGCAGAGCACCGGCACGCTGGTGAGCAGTCCCGCCTGCGCGGCCGTGAAGTACAGGTCCGCCTGAATCTGCCCGACCACGGGAGCGACGGCGATGATCGGGCCGCGCAGGATGAGACCGAGCGCGACCACGGCCGCCGCCACGAGCCACGGTGCGGCGTAACGCGGGCCGCCCATCCGGGCGGCTCCGCCGGGGCGCACGGGTTCAGCCCGGGCGGCGGGTCGCCGCCCGGGTGGGATGCGTCTCAGGTCACGCCGGCAGCGCGACGCTGTGGGTGTCCATGAACTCCCTCAGCCCCTCGATGCCCATCTCACGGCCGAGGCCGGAACCCTTCACGCCACCGAACGGCGCGCGCTGGTCGAGGACCGCCGCGCTGTGGGCGTTCACGAAGATGTAGCCGGCCTGCAGGCGCTTGCCGATGGCAGCCGCCTTCGCCCGGTCGGCCGTCCACACCGATGCGCAGAGGCCGGCCCAGGTGTCGTTCGCGGCGGCGACCGCCTCGTCCTCGCCATCGACGGGGATGATCGGGATGGTCGGCCCGAACTGCTCCTCGGTCACGACGCGGAGCGACGGGTCGGGGTCGAGTACGAGCGACGGGCGAAGGAAGTTGCCCTCAGCGAACTCCCCGCCGGGCAGCTCGCCGAACTCGCGGATCTCGGCGCCCGCTGCACGCGCCTCGCTCAGCAGCTCTTCGACGAACGCCTTCTGGGAGGGCGCGTGCAGCGGGCCCATGGTGGTGTTCGGGTCCCGGCCGTCGCCGAGGACGACCTTCTCGAGCCGCGCCGACAGGCCGTCGACGACCTCCTGGTAGCGGGAGCGGTCGACGTACACGCGCTTGGCAGCCATGCAGATCTGGCCGGTCGTGTCGAAGATGCCGTGGTAGAGCGCGTCGAGGCCCGCTTCGCCGAGGTCGGCGTCCTTCAAGACGACCGCCGCGTCGTTGCCGCCGAGCTCCAGCGCGACCTTGGTGAGCGATTTAGACGCCATCTCCATGATCTTGTTGCCGCCGCGCACCGACCCGGTGAAGTGCACCATCGAGACGTCGGTGTTCGACACGAGCGGCTCGCCGATCTCGGCGTCGCGGCCGGTGACGACGTTGAGGACGCCCGGCGGGAGGTGTTCGGCCATCCGGCGCACCAGCAGTGAGGTGGCGAGGGGGGCCGAGGGCGGCGGCTTCAGGATGACGGTGTTGCCAGCGACGAGCGCGTAGGGCAGCGAGGCGCCGAGGATCGCGAGCGGCCAGTTGAACGGCACGATGATGGTGACGACGCCGCGCGGCACGTAGCCGACGATGGTCTCGTTCGGCGGGCCAGGCAGGGTGGTGGTCTCGTCGACCTGGTCGGCGAGGCCGGTGGCCAGACCGCAGCGGAAGCCGAACACGAACACGTCGCCGTGCGCCTCGTCGAGGACCTTGCCGTTCTCGCGGGACAGGATCTGCGAGTGCTCCTCGAAGTGCTCCCCGATCGCCGCGACCGCCGCCTCGATCTGGGCGGCCCGCTCCTGCGGGCTGAGCGCAGCCCAGGCCGGGAACGCTGCCTTCGCCGCCCGCACGGCCTCGAGGGCCTGGTCGCGGGATGCGGCAGCCGCGGTCCCGATGGTGCCCCCGCGGGCCGGGTCGACGACGGTCAGCTCACCGTCGGCGCCATCCGCCTCCGCACCGTTGATGAACAAGCGGGTCGCAACCGCAACGGGCGCCTCTGCAATCGACATCGATCTCCCCAGATAGGTGGAAGCCGGACGTCGACACGGGTGAGGCCGACTGGTCCCCGGTTCCGCTTCCGACGCTACTCCCGGCCGGTCGGGGGGTCAACGAAATCGTCACCAATATCGCTGGCGATCACCGCGACGCATCCGCGCCCGCCTCCGGCCGCCCGGCGGCGTCGCCCGTGCCGTCCGGTCTCTCGTCGTCGTCTTCCTGCTACCGGTACCTGACCCGGGTGCCGTCGACGCGCGAAGCGCGTCAGCGTGTGCGGACGGTTGGCCCGCTGAAGATGTCGAGGACCGGCGCGTCCCGAGCGAGCAGGGCGTCGCCGATCAGGGACCGGTGGCCCGGAAGCGGCCGGTGAGCCAGTTCGCCGGGGAACGGTGCGACGATGCCGCCGCCCTCGATGGTGCGCACGGCCCGGTTCGACCGCTCATGGCGACGGCGAGGACGCTCGCGTGCGCCGGGGTCTCGCGGGATGTGCGCCGCCGGTGCTCGTCGCCGGCCGCCGACTCTCGTGTGCCGAAGCACGCCGGGTCCACCCTGGACGCCGTACGCGCCGAGCGCGAAGGCCGCCGAGGCGCCCCGACGGTCGGCAACCCCGCCCGCCGCGAGCACCGCAGGCGAACCGCGTCCACGACCTGGGGGATCAGCGCGAACGACCCCACCAGCGACCGGTCCGCGGGCTCGAGGAACGACACCCGGTGCCCGGCGGCCTCCGCCCGGACGCGAC
>JAODAX010000116.1 GCA_025463675.1 Naasia sp.
CTCGTCCGTGCCAGCTGAGGGTCCGAAGCACGTCGTCGGCGTCCAGGGACAGCACCATCGCCGAGGTGGCACCAAGGGTGCCCATGGCATGACCGAGGAAACCGTCGGTCACCTCCTTCACGGTGCGGGCACCCGTGAGCTCGACGGCCAGTGCGTCGAGCACGCGTTGCGCCAAGGCCGTCGTCCGGGCGAGGCGTTCGCTCCGGCGATGGTTCGCGTCTGCGGCCATCAGTGCCAAGGCGCAGATCAGCACGCACGTGGCGAAGCGGAGGGCCCAGTCCCGTTCGCCGAGGTTGTCGTTCCACGTGCCCGAAGCGACCGACGCCAGCAGCGCCAGCCCGGCCACGCTCGCCGTGCGGCGCACGTCGGCGTTGATGGCGGTGAGCACCGCGGCACCGGCGTACGCACCGTTGATCTGGCGCCCGAGCACGAGGTCGACCGCCACCATCACGCCGAGCAGCAACGCGCCCCCGAGCCATGACAACCCCCCGGGCCCGCCACGTGCTTGGATCGATGCGACCACGGGTCCTCGGATCATCGGAGCGCCACGACGAGCACGGTCGCCGCCGGCGCCGTTGGCGAATGACCGTCCACAGAACAATAGTGGCGCGATGGCTACATCCGTCTTGGTTCGCTGACGGAGCCCGGTCAGTTGCGCAGCGTAAGGCGCGGCCGACAGGCGGCGAGAGGACGCACGTGGTGGGCCACCCGTGTCGGCATCAACGGCAAGAGCTAGACGCACCTCACTGATGGGGCAGTTGACGCTTCCGAGGAGCGGCCGAGCACCCGCCCCGCTGACGTTCTGGATCGGTCTGGGCACGCTGCCAGCACTTGCGGTTGGAGGTGCTCTGGCCGAGATCGACGAGCGACTCCTCGTGATCCCCCTCGTATGCGTGGGTCTCGCTTGGATGCTGGTGGGATGGACGACGTTGCGCAACCGGAATGCAGTCCCGGCATCGCCGTAGCGGCCACAGCGTCGGTGCCGTCGACATGCGCGGCCATGCGCCGACAGGCGGCGCTTCGACGCACGACCACTGAGGGGGGAGCCGCTCCCCTCCGACGTGAACGCCAGGGTCGGGGGCCATCAGGTCCTGGTTCAGCAGGCAGTCCGGTCTAGAGGTCTCGTTGACAGATTCCGTACCCGGATCAATGGTTGATAGGAGAAGCGAACGCCTGGGCCAGCCAATCCTGGGCGGCGACCGAGTCCAGAGCTCTCGGCACCGACGCGGGTTCGGCCCGTCCGGGACATCAGACGCAGAGTCCATGGATGAGGTGAGCAAGGTGATGGGCAGGAGCAAAGTACGCAGGTTGATGATGGCGGGCGCGTCCGCCGTGATCGTGGTGGCGAGTGTGGTCGCGACGAACGCCACTGCGGGGACGGATCGCAAGCACCCCGGTTCTTCGGCCGTGAGGGTCGAACTGGTCGGTGTCGACGGCAGCGCGTTGGGCTGGATGATGTTGCACGAGGTACGGGACAAGGTGGTCGTGAGCGGCCTCGCTCAGGGTTTGACGCCGGGCTTCCACGGATTCCACATCCACGCGGTCGGAGTGTGTGACCCGGCGGCGCCGACCGGGCCCTTCATGTCCGCCGGCGGCCACTACAACCCCACGCTGCTGAATCACGGCGACCACGCCGGCGACATGCCACCGCTGCTGGTGACCGCCGACGGTCACGCGTACACCAGCTTCGCCACCGACCGGTTCAGCCTGGACAGTCTGCGCGACGTGGACGGGTCCGCAGTGATGGTGCACGCCGGCCGCGACAACCTTGCCAACATCCCGAGCCGGTACACGGTCGGCGGTGTGGCAGGACCGGACACCACGACGTTCAGCACCGGCGACGCGGGCGGCCGCGTGGCGTGCGGTGTGATCGCCCCACTCGTTCACTGAGCAGCGAGGGTGGGATGGAGCCCCGCCTGCGGCTTCCGCTCGGGCCAGCGATTGCTCGGATCCTGCGGATGCCGTCGGGCCGCCACGACTACACCGTGTCTCATGAACGCGTCCGAATGCGTGACGGCGTGCAGCTCCTGACTGACGTGTATGTCCCCGTGGGCACATCGTCGGGCGCAATACTGATCCGCACTCCGTACGGCCGTGATGGGTTGATCGCACAACTCACCGCGGGCTTCTTTGCCAGTCACGGCTACCACGTGGTCAATCAGAGCTGCCGCGGAACGTTCGGGTCGGGTGGGGACTTCGACCCGTTCAGCCAGGAGATCGCCGACGGTGCTGATGCCGTCGCCTGGCTGCGACAGCAACCCTGGTTCGGCGGCCGCTTCGCGCTGTGGGGAGCCTCGTACGCGGGGCACACGGCGTGGGCGGTGATGCTGGATCCTCCCCCGGAGCTGGCGACGGCGGTCGTAGCCATCTCCGCACACGACGCGCACTGGGTCGTCCATGGTGCCGGAGCCTTCTCGCTCGAAGAAGTCGCGAACCTGATGGACGGTCTCGGTCACCTCGACGTCGGTGCGGCCCGGGGGATCCTGCGCGGGGTGACGGCGAGCCGACGGCTGAGACCTGCCTTCGAAGACCTCCCGCTGACGCGGGCACAGGACACCGTCCTCTCGGACAGTGGCATGCCGTACCGGGACTGGCTCCAAGCCACGGATCCTGAGGATCCCGTGTGGCGCAACATGCGCCTGGGGCCGGCACTCGCGAGGGTTACTGTCCCGGTCCTGTTGCAGACGGGGTGGCAGGACCGATTCCCCGCTCAGATGCTCGAGCAGTACGAGCGGCTCCAGCGGCGAGGTGTGGCAGTCGGACTCACCATCGGACCATGGACCCACGTCCAGACCGCCACGAAGGGCGCCGGAACGGTCATGACCGAGGCCCTCGACTGGCTCGCCGAACATCTCAGCGCGACCAGTGACCGCCAACGGCCGAGCCCTGTCCGCATCTTCGTGACAGGAGCCAAGGAATGGCGCCACCTTGCGACTTGGCCGCCACCGACCGAGGAGCGCGTGCTCTACCCCCAGCCCGACGGTGGGCTCAGCGAGACCGTGCCGCCGCCACGCAACAGCCCAACGGCGTTCACCTACGACCCCGCGGATCCCACTCCGGCTGTTGGCGGCCGTGTGATCAACCCGACGATCGGGGGTCACCGCGACAACCGCAAACTGGAGGAGCGATCGGACGTTCTCATCTTCACCAGCACACCTCTGGTCGAGCCTATGGAGGTTATCGGCAGCCCCCGCGTCGAGTTGGTGTACGAGACCGACAATCCACACGCCGATTTCTTCGTCAGACTGTGCGAAGTCAGGCAGGACGGTCGATCCATCAACGTGAGCGATGGGTTCACGAGACTGAAACCCGATCAACCGAACGGGCCGATCCAGCTCCGGCTCGACGCAATCGCCCACCGCTTCAAACCCGGAGTCCGGATCCGGCTACAGGTCTCTGGTGGAGCGCATCCGAGGTATGCACGGAACCTCGGTACGAGCGAAGACCCATCGACAGGCACTCATCTGGCGCCTTCGCAGCGGGTGATCTTCCACGGTGACGGCGGGTTCTCCAGGGTCGACCTGCCCTGCCAACCCGTCCGCTTGTGGACTGCCACGCCCAGGTAGGGACGCGGCGCAACCGGACGTGGGGTGACATGCGATTGCGACGGCGCAGACCGTGTCCGCCTCGACCCGAGGACTGTCGGCTCTGTGAGCGAGTTGATGCGCACACTTGCGGTCGGTGACTGCAATACGGGCAACGGCAGTCCGGCGATCAGACCCGAGGACCTATGCGGCATTGGGTGGTCTGACCTACCCATGCAGTGGCGCCCCCGGAGAACCGCGCGTCCCATCGGCTCCTTGGCGCTCACGGGCTGGGCCCTGGCGCGTGGAGTACGCCGCAGACAGTCAGCGGACCGAGAGCGGTGGTGCCCACCTCGCCAGCGTCCTCCCGTCGGAGAGCAGCGTCACCGGGACGGATACCCGATGGATACCAAGGAAAAGCGCGACAGGTACCGGGGTGCTGGAGAACAGAGGCAGAGGCGGCGGGCCAGACCGCCGCAGCCAAGGAGCTCACCATGAACCGCTACAGCCTCTCTTCCGACTCTGATCGTTGGTGGTTCCCCGCCGCGATCGCCGGCGCGATCGGCGTCACCGCCGTGACCGCCATCTTCGTCGCTCCCGCGATCGGTGCCCAGTCAACTCCGATCGTGACGCCTGCCGATGACTCGACCGTCCCGGGCGGATCGGGGTCTGTCGTCCTCATCGAACGACCGTGCTACATGGCTCGGGCGGGATGGAACACCCCCGCGGGGTGGGAGCAGCCCGTTTGCACGACCGAGATCGGCGCTGGCTCCGCGAGGGATGTCCCAAGCGGGTGACGACTACCTGCCTTGACCCGGTGTGGCGTCTCGGGCGCCCGCCAGCAGCCCTTCCCGTGCCAGGAGTCCCACCATGCGGCCTCGTTGAGGAGGTGTGCGGGTCGCCGGGGGCGGGCGAGGACGAAGGCGTCAGTACGCAGCGTGCGTGACGTCGATGACCTCGGCGAAGTGGCAGGCCGAGGGGTGATCTCCGCCATCGCGGACCTCGAGCGCCGGCTCGCTCTCAGCGCAGACGCTCTGCGCCTTCCAGCAGCGGGTGCGAAACCGGCAGCCGGACGGGGGGTTGGCAGCAGAGGGCAGCTCTCCCGTGAGCACGATCTGTTTCCGGTGGCCGCGCAGCCCCGGGTCGGGCACTGGGACGGCAGACAGCAGGGCCTGCGTGTATGGATGTGTCGGCCGCTCGTAGATCTGGTCCTCCGTCCCGAGCTCGACCATCTTGCCGAGGTACATGACTCCGACCCGGTCGGAGATGTGTCGGACCACGGAGAGGTCGTGCGCGACGAAGATGTAGGACAACCCGAACTCCGATTGCAGGTTCTCGAGCAGGTTGACCACTTGAGCCTGCACGGAGATGTCCAGGGCGGAGACCGGTTCGTCGCAGATGATCACCTTCGGCCGCAGGGCCAGCGCCCGGGCGATGCCGATCCGCTGGCGCTGGCCACCCGAGAACTGGTGGGGATACCGGTTGATGTGCTCGGGGCTGAGCCCGACGACCTCGAGCAGCTCCTGGACCTTGCGACGTCGCTCACCCTTGGGGGCGACTTCCGCGTGGATCTCGAAGGGTTCGCCGATGATCTTGCCGACGGTCATCCTGGGGTCCAGCGAGGAGTACGGGTCCTGGAAGATGATCTGCACGTCGCGACGGATCTTGCGGAGCCGGCTCGGCTTCATGCCGACCAGCTCTTCGCCCTCGAGCTTGACCGAACCCGAGGTCGCCGGAATGAGGCCCATCAGGACCCGGGCCAGAGTCGACTTGCCGCAGCCGGACTCACCCACGATCCCCAGGGTCTCCCCCTGGTACAGCTCCAGGGAGATCCCGTCGACTGCCTGGACGTGGCCGACCGTGCGCTTGAGTACGCCAGCCGTGATCGGGAAGTATTTTCGAACGTCGGTTGCGGCCAGGATCACCTCGCTCATGAGTCGAGCACCTCCTGGAAGAAGTGGCAGGCGCTCAGCCGGCCGGGTGTCACGGTGTAGAGCGGAGGCGTGTCCTCGCGACACCGTTCCCGAGCGAAGCGGCACCGTGGGTGGAAGGCGCAGCCGGACGGCATACTGGTCAGGTTGGGCGGCAGCCCCTGAATCGATGCGAGCTGCTGCCCTTTCATGTCGACGCGCGGGATCGACTCCAGCAGTGCCTGGGTGTAGGGGTGGGCAGGACTGTCGTAGATCGCGTAGACGTCGGCTTTCTCGACCTCGCGGCCCGCGTACATGACACAGATGTCGTCGGCGACGTCCGCGACCACTCCGATGTCGTGTGTGATCAGGATCAGCCCCATGTTGCGTTCGGCCTGCAGGTCGGCCAACAACTTCATGATCTGTGCCTGCACCGTGACGTCGAGCGCAGTCGTGGGTTCGTCCGCGATGATCACGTTCGGGTCGAGCGCGAGGGCCATCGCGATCATCACCCGCTGCCTCATGCCGCCCGAGAACTGGTGTGGGAAGTCGTCGACGCGCTGCCCGGCCGCCGGGATGCCGACCAGATCGAGAAGGCGGACCGCCTCCTGCTTGGCCTGCTTTCGCGAAAAGTCCCGATGCTTGCGGAACAGCTCGCCGAGTTGCCAGCCGACCGTGAAGACGGGGTTGAGGGCGCTGAGTGCGTCCTGGAACACCATGCCGATGCGATTGGCGCGGATCTGACGCCGGGCATCCTCGTTGAGTGTCAGCAGGTCGACTCCCGACAGCAGCACCTTTCCCCCGACGACCCGAGCAGGAGGCGAGTCGAGAATGCCCATGATCGCCTGCGCCGTGACGGACTTGCCGCAACCGGACTCGCCCAGGATGCCCAGTGTCCTGCCAGCTTCGAGGGTGAAGCTCACCCCGTTTACTGCGTGGGCCACTCCCTCCTTGGTCTGGAAGTCGACGCGCAGCTCCTGGACGTCGAGGAGCGGCGCCGTCGTGTCGAAGTACAACGACGCGACGGCTTTGCTGTCCGCCGGCGTGCCGGCTTGCAAGATGTCGGATTCGGGCATCATCGACCCTTCGGATCGAGAGCGTCTCGCAGCGCGTCACCCATGAGGATGAAACTGAGCACGGTGACCACCAGCACGATGCACGGGAACACCAGCAGGTGCGGGAAGCCCGCGACCGCGAAGTCCTGGCCCTGGGCGATGGTGATGCCCCATGACACCTCGGGTGGCTTGAGCCCGACCCCGAGGAAGGTGAGAGTGGCCTCGGCGGCGATGAACGATCCGACGTAGATGGTGCACAGGACGATGATCGGGGCCAGCGCGTTCGGCAGGATGTGTCGCAGGATGATCCGGCCGTTCGTCGCCCCCATCGCCCGCGCCGCCTCCACGAAGTCCTGGTCGCGCAGGCTGAGCGCGGTCCCGCGCACGATCCGGGTCATCTGGGTCCACCCGAGCACGACCAGGACAAGGATCACCGCCCAGATGCTCTGCGACTTGAGCAGGGCCAAGAAGATCACCGCGCCCAGGAGGAACGGCAGCCCGAGAAAGATGTCGGTGATCCGTGAGATGACGGTGTCGACCCACCCGCCGTAGTAGCCAGCCACCAGGCCGAGCGTCGTGCCCACCAGCGCCGTCATCGCAGTCACGATGACGGCCACCACGATGGAGGGACGCGCCCCCCAGATGATCTGGGAGTACATGTCGCACCCCAGCGTCGTGGTTCCCAGGACGTACCCGTCCAGGTCCGCGTCGTAGCCAGGCTGCGTCTTGCCCGGGAACCAGGACGGCGGCGTCCGGTTGATGTTGATGTCGCACTCGAGTTTGCCGAGGCTGGTCCACAGCTGCGGGAACAGCGCCCAGGAGACGACGACCAGCACGACCAAGGAGCACACGACGAACACCGGGTTGCGAGACAACTGGTGGCGGGCGTCCTTCCAGATGCTCCCCGATGTGGGCCCCCGCCCCCTGACCGGAGTCTCGGGCGGGATAGCGCCTGGAGCCTCGGTCACGGGACTGCTGCTACTCATATCGGATCCTCGGGTCGAGTACGGCATAGAGGAGGTCGACCAAGAGGGACGCGATCAGGTACACCAGGACGAGAAGGGGGACCACCGCCATGATGATTGGTGTCTCTCCGGTGCGGACGGAGCGGAACACCAGGCCGCCGATCCCGGGGATGTTGAAGATGCCCTCGGTGATGAGAGCTCCCGCCATCAGGCCGCCGATGTCGATGCCGATCAGGGTGACGACCGGGATGAGGCAGTTGCGCAGGGCGTGGATGCCGACGATCCGGGTGGGTTTGAGGCCCTTGGCCCTGGCCGTGCGGACGTAGTCAGATCGCAGCGATTCGATGAGTTCGGTGCGAGTCATCCGGGCGATGATCCCAAGGGATGTGGCGCCGAGGACCATGGAGGGGATGATCAGGCTCGCCCACGGATGGTCAGACTGGTACGAGATCGAGAAGATCGCCTCCATCGTCTCGGATTCCGTGCGGTCTCGGACCCAGTTTCCGATGTAGAGGCCGAAGATGATCTGAGTCAGCACGCCCACGACGAAGATCGGGACAGAGATCACCAGCACGGTCGAGATCCGGACGAGGTTGTCGGCGAAGCGTTCCTTGCGGAGACCGGCGATGACGCCGGCGAGGATGCCGACGACCGACTCGAAGACGATCGCGAGGAGCGTCAGCCGCAGGGTGACCGGCGCAGCCCGCGTGATCAGGTCGGTGACGGGTTGAAGGTTGAAGTCGACCCCGAAGTCACCTCGCAAGTAGCCGCCGACGCGCTCGACGAACATGCCGACGCACGGGTTGCCCGGCTGTGAGAGGCAGGGATCGTCCAGACCGAAGGCGCGGGTCAGGGCCGCGATCGTCTCCGGCGGTGGCTGACGGTCTCCGAAGAGCGCACGCACCGGGTTGCCGTTGAACTGGAACGACAGGGTGGTCAGGTAGTGAAGCAGGAACAAGGTGCCGATGAGCACCGGGATGAACTGAAGCAGGCGTCGAACGGCGTATCGCCCCATCGCCATCCCCTCCTGTGAAAGTGACCGGCCAGGCGCCTTGCGACCGGCGCGGGTCGGAGTTCCCGGCCCGCTCCCGGCTTTCACCGATCAGCTGGTGACACCCACCTCGGCGAGCAGCAGCTGGTTGGTGGGGCTGTACTCGACGTTCTCGACGTTCTCGCTGGTGACGATGAACGTCTTGCCGAACCAGAGCGGGATGACGATCTGGTTGTCCAGGACCACGTCTGCGGCGGCCTGGTACGCCGGCAGACCCTCTTCGACCGTGGCAGCGGCGTCGCCCTCAGCCACCAGCTCAAGGAACTGGTCGTGCTCTGGGCCCTTCCAGTCGCCGTAGTTCGTGCTCCCGGCCCCGTACAGCGGGTCGAGGTAGTTCTGCGGGGAGGGGTAGTCGGGCAGCCAGCCGAGACGGTACGGGCCGTCCACGGTGCTCCGGGTGTCGAGGGCCGCGAGGTAAGGAGTGAACGGCTGCGACTTGAACTCATAGTCCAGACCGAGGTCGTTCTTCCATCCCTGGGCCATCGCCTGCACCCAGTCCTCGTGACCGCCGTCGTTGTTGAACCAGATGTTGATCTTGTTGCCTGGGATGCCTCCGGCCTCGTCGAAGAGTGCCTTGGCTGCCTCGGGGTCGTAGCTGCATGTGTCGCATGCGTCCTCGCGGCTGCCCGGGACGAACGGCGAGATCACGTCAAGGGCTGGGATGAAACGGCCGTCGAGCACACGATCGATGATCGCCTGACGGTCGATCGCCATCGACAGCGCCTGCCGGATGCGGACGTCGGAGAAGGCCTCCTCGTAGAGAGGGAAGCCGAAGTAGGCGTACGAGCCGCTGTCGACCTCGAGGATCTGATCGGGGTAGGCCGTGCGGGCCTGCGGGGTCTGCGACGGGTCCGGTGTGACGATGTCAAGGCTGCCAGCCTGGAAGTCCCGGTAGGCGGTCTTCAGGTCGGCGTAGATCTTGAAGGTGATCTCGTCGGCCAGTCCTGCAGTGTCCTGGTCGGCGTAGTCGGCGTACTTCGCCAGCGTGATCGTCTCGTTGTGCTGCCACGGCTCGGAGAACTCGTAGGGACCGTTGCCGATCGGCTGCTCGTTGCATGCCTTCAGGTCGTCCAAGCAGGCTTGCGCCATCGGCGCACCGAGCGGCGCGTAGCTGAGGACGAGCGGGAGCTGTGAGAAGGGTTTGGTCAGCGCGATCTCGATGGTGAGGTCGTCTGCCGCCTTCAGGCCGGACAACTCCTTGGCCTTCGGCTTCTCGCCCTGGAGGTCGTCATAACCCTCGACGTTGGCGAGGAAGAAGCCGAGCTGGGTCGCGTTCGGACCGTAGGCCGTGTAGTTCCACGACCGCACGAAGGACGCCGCGTCAACCGGCTCGCCGTTGTTGAAGGTGAAGCCGTCCTTGAGCTTGATGGTCCAGTGTTGACCGTCCTCGGACTCGATCGACTCCGCCATCTGGAGTTGTTGCTCGGAGGTCTCGGGGTCGACCTGCAGCAGGCCGGTCCACACCAGGTTGATGATCTGGGAGCAGTCTGAGGAGTAGCAGTTGCTCGTGGGCGCGAACGCCTCGGGCTCACTGCTCGAAACACTGAAGGCGCCACCGGCCTGAGCGTCCGGCTCGCCGCCTCCCGGTGGCTCATCACCGCCATCTCCGCCCGAACAGCCGGCCAGAACCAGCGCCAGAGTGAGCGGGACGAGTGAGAGCCACTTCTTGGTCCGCCTCATGAGCGTTCCTCCGTTGAGCATCGGGGTGAGTGCCACCACGACAATGCCTAACAGAGAAATGTGACGCACGTCACCCTCGGGGCGCGAATCGTTACCATAAGGCGATGCTGGCAGTCAAGGCGATCACGAGGACCGTGCCTCAGTGAGCCCTCACGGGCAGGTCTGCCGGTAGGGCCGGCTGCCGAACCAGCCCTCCCAGTCCGCCTCGTCGAAGTCCCCGGCCGCCGCGCGGCAGGCGAACCCGATGACGCGGGCGATGTTGGTGTCCCAGCGGTAGAAGCTGTCGGTGTACGGCGCCAGCAGCAACGTCTCGTCGTCGGGCAGGAAGGCGACGTTCAGAAGCGTTTCCTCGGGCATGAGCACGCTGCCCACCGGGAGCCCCGTCGTTCCGTCCCAGAGGACCACGCTGCCGTCCTGGGACGCAGTGGCGAACCGGGTTCCGTCCGCCGACCACGCCGCCCACCAGGCCCCACGGGCGTGGGCCACGACCGCCGGACGGACCAGCTCCCCGCTGGCCACGTCCACGAGCGCCACCTCGCCGTTCATTCCCGCGACGGCGAGGCGCCGGTGGTCCGGTGAGACGGACAGTGTGAACAGGTCGAAGCCGGTCTCGCCGCGCGTGATCTGACCGGTCTCGAGGTCGGCGAGCACCCACTCGCGCATGCCGCTGATCACTTCGTCGGAAGTCGCGACCTCCGCCGGGGTATCGCTGACCAGGGCGAAGCCCGAGTGGTCGTCCGGGCCCGGCTGGGCTCCGTACGCCGACGCGCCGAGGTGGACCGCTTCGCCCACCGGCGCGAGAGTTTCGGCCTCGACCATGCCCATGTCGCCGGCCTTGTCCGTCAGGATGATCCGGCTGCCGTCCGGCGTCCAGGCGAGGTCGCCAATGAACTGCGGCCAGCGGTGACCGGCGTTGTCGCGCACGACCTCGGCCGTGGAAGTGTCGAAGATCCAGATCCGCCCGCCCTCGGCCCCCGCGAACAGCT
>JAODAX010000054.1 GCA_025463675.1 Naasia sp.
CGCCCGAGACGGCCGCGCCGCCGCGCGCCGTCCCGCCGCCGCGGACCGCCGCGCCGATGAGCGAGCCGGGCTGGGACGTCGTCGTCCCCGGCTCCGGCGGGACGAAGCGGACGGCGGAGCCCGCGCCCGCCGATTCGGACGCGCCGGCCGCTCCGGAGTCGCCGGCCCTGTCGACGCCCGCGTCGGACATCGCGGCGCCCGCCGACGGTGAGCCCGAGCCGGTGCCCGGCCTGCCGCTCGACCTCCAGCGGGTGCGCGACTCGTGGCCGGAGATCCTCGAAGCGGTCAAGCGCATCAAGCTCGCCGCCTGGACGGTCGTCTTCACCGCGTCGCCGCTCGCGCTCCGGGGCGATATCCTCACCCTCGGCTTCGTGAGCGAGAACGACGTCGCCAGCTTCCGCCAGCAGCAGACCACCGGCGAGGGCGTCAGCGAGATCCTCCGGCAGGCCATCCTCGACGTGCTCGGCGTCCGGGTGAAGTTCCTCGCCCGCATCGACGCCCCCGACCACCCGCCGGCACCGGGAGGAGCGCCGGAAGCACCCGCCGCGCCGCAGCCGCAGCGCTACGGCGAGGCCGTGGTGCGCGAGATCCTGGGGGCGAGCTTCCTCGAGGAGACGCCCCTGCCGCCTCGGACCCGGGAGTAGCGCGTGTACGAGGGCATCGTCCAGGAGCTGATCGACGAACTCGGCCGGCTCCCCGGCATCGGGCCGAAGTCGGCGCAGCGCATCGCGTTCCACATCGTGCAGACCGAGTCGTTCGACGTCCGGCGGCTCGGCGAGATCCTGCTCGAGGTGCGCGAGAAGGTGCGCTTCTGCGTGGACTGCGGCAACGTCGCCGACCAGGAGCGCTGCAACATCTGCCGCGACCCGCGCCGCTCGCGCGCCACCATCTGCGTGGTGGAGGAGGCCAAGGATGTCGTCGCCATCGAGCGCACCCGCGAGTTCCGCGGCCTGTACCACGTGCTCGGCGGTGCGATCAGCCCCATCGACGGCATCGGCCCGGAAGACCTGCGCATCCGCGAGCTGCTGCTGCGGCTCGGCGACGGGTCGGTGGAAGAGGTCATCATCGCGACCGACCCCAACCTGGAGGGTGAGGCGACCGCCACCTACCTCTCCCGGCTGCTGCGCACGATCGAGGTGAGTGTCAGCCGGTTGGCGTCCGGCCTACCGGTCGGCGGCGACCTGGAGTACGCCGACGAGGTCACCCTCGGCCGCGCCTTCGAGGGCCGCCGGCTCGTCGAGCACTGACGTCCTGAGGCGCGTCGCGTAACCGGAGAACACCGGTTCGGCCGACCGAATAGAATCGTCGCGGTCTCCGCGCCGGAGGCTGCGACCCCAGGAGCACCCGTGAGCTTGATCGTGCAGAAGTACGGCGGATCGTCCGTCGCCGATGCCGAGAGCATCAAACGGGTCGCCAAGCGCATCGTGCAGACCCGCAAGGCGGGCAACGACGTGGTCGTCGCCGTGTCCGCGATGGGGGATACCACCGACGAGCTGCTCGACCTCGCGCACGAGGTGGCCCCGCTGCCCTCCCCGCGCGAACTCGACATGCTGCTTACCGCCGGGGAGCGCATCTCGATGGCGCTGCTCGCGATGGCGATCGAGAGCCTCGGCCAGGAGGCGCGCTCGTTCACCGGCAGCCAGGCGGGCATGATCACCGACGCCCAGCACGGCGCCGCGCGCATCGTCGACGTCACGCACAAGCGCGTGCAGGAGGCGCTCGACGATGGCGCGATCGCGATCGTCGCCGGCTTCCAGGGGTTCAACCGGGTTACCGGTGACATCACCACCCTCGGCCGCGGCGGCTCCGACACCACGGCCGTCGCCCTCGCCGCCGCGCTCGGTGCCGAGGTGTGCGAGATCTACACCGACGTCGACGGCGTCTTCACCGCCGACCCGCGGGTCGTGCCCCGAGCGCAGAAGATCGAGCGGGTGACGAGCGAGGAGATGCTCGAGCTCGCCGCCTCCGGCGCCAAGGTGCTCTACATCCGTGCCGTGGAATACGCCCGCCGCCACGGCGTTACCCTGCACGTACGCTCCTCGTTCAACAACAGCGAGGGCACCATCGTTTTCAACCCGGCAGCCCCCGGGCAGGACGAGAACGGAGATCCAGTGGAAGAGCCGATCATCGCCGGTGTCGCCCACGACCTCAGTGAGGCGAAGATCACGGTCGTCGGGGTGCCGGACATCCCGGGCAAGGCCGCCCAGATCTTCAACATCGTCGCGAAGTCGGGCGCCAACATCGACATGATCGTGCAGAACGTGTCGGCGGCCGCGACCGGGCTCACCGACATCTCCTTCACGCTGCCGAAGTCGGACGCCCAGGCGGCGCTCACCGCGCTGACCAGCGAGCGCGACGCGGTCGGCTTCACCGCGCTGCAGCACGACGACCAGATCGGCAAGCTGAGCCTGATCGGCGCGGGCATGCGCACCAACGTCGGCGTCTCCGCCGCGCTCTTCACCGCCCTCTACGAGGCGGGCATCAACATCGAGATGATCTCGACCAGCGAGATCCGCATCTCCGTGGTCACCCGCGCGGACACCATTCAGGAGGCCGTCCGCGCGGTGCACACGGCGTTCGGTCTGGACGGCGAGGCCGAAGCGATCGTGCACGCGGGCACGGGACGCTGAGCGGAGGAATGGCAATGAGCGAGCAGCGAGGCGTGCGCGTCGGAGTAGTGGGCGCAACGGGCCAGGTGGGTGCCGTGATGCGGCGCCTGCTCGAGGAGCGCGACTTTCCCGTCGCCGAGATCCGGTACTTCGCGTCGGCGCGATCCGCCGGCACGACTCTGCCCTGGCGCGGCCGAAACATCGTGGTCGAGGACGCGGCGACGGCGGACCCGTCGGGCCTCGACATCGCGCTGTTCTCCGCGGGCGCCACCACGTCGCGCGCCCAGGCCCCGCGGTTCGCCGCGGCCGGCGTCACTGTCATCGACAACTCGTCGGCGTTCCGGATGGACCCGCAGGTGCCCCTCGTGGTCAGCGAGGTCAACCCGCACGCCATCGACGCCGCCGAGAACGGCATCATCGCCAACCCGAACTGCACCACCATGGCGGCCATGCCGGTCCTCAAGGTCCTCGACGCCGAGGCCGGTCTGACCCGCCTCATCGTCAGCACCTACCAGGCGGTGTCCGGTGCGGGCCTCGCGGGCGCCGAGGAGCTGCTCGAGCAGGCGGCGGCCGCGATCGGCCAGGACCCGGCCCGTCTCGTGCACGACGGCTCGGCCGTGCACTTCCCGGCGCCGCAGAAGTTCCCGCGCACGATCGCGTTCGACGTGATCCCGTTCGCCGGCAGTCTCGTCGACGACGGCCTCGGCGAGACCGACGAGGAGAAGAAGCTCCGCAACGAGAGCCGGAAGATCCTCGAGCTGCCGGACCTGCTCGTCTCGGGCACGTGCGTGCGGGTCCCCGTGTTCACCGGCCACTCGCTCTCGATCAACGCCGAGTTCGCCCGGCCGATCACGCCGGAGCGCGCACGCGAGCTGCTCGACGGCGCGCCCGGCGTCGCGCTCGCCGACATCCCCACCCCGCTACAGGCAGCCGGCACCGACCCGAGCTACGTCGGGCGGATCCGCCAGGACGAGGGGGCACCGGACGGCCGGGGCCTCGCGCTGTTCATCAGCAACGACAATCTGCGCAAGGGCGCTGCGCTCAACGCGGTGCAGATCGCCGAGCTCGTCGCCTCCCGCCTGCCCGTCGCCTGACCGGCGCGAGGGCGCACAAGCGCGCCGCTTAGGATGAAAAACATGGCCTCTGCTGACCCCGTCGACGTCGTGCTCATCGGCGGAGGCATCATGAGCGCGACGCTCGGCACCCTGATCCAGCAGCTGGAGCCGTCCTGGCGCATTCGGGTCTTCGAGCGCCTGGGCCGGGTGGCCGAGGAGAGCAGCAACCCGTGGAACAACGCGGGCACCGGCCACGCCGCGTTCTGTGAACTCAACTACACGCCTGAGACGCCGGACGGCCGCCTGGACATCCGCAGCGCCGTCAAGGTGAACGAGCAGTTCCAGGTGTCCCGCCAGTTCTGGGCGCACCTGGTCGGCTCCGCCCACCTGGGCGACGCATCCGACTTCATCAACTCCACCCCGCACATGACCTTCGTCCGGGGTGCCGAGAACGTCCGGTTCCTGCGCCAGCGCTTCGACGCGCTCCGCGAGCACCCACTGTTCGAGGGCCTCGAGTTCTCCGACGACCCGGCGGTCATCCACGGCTGGACCCCGCTGCTGGTGGAGGGCCGCCGCAAGGACGAGCCGATCGCCGCGACGCGCATCGACGCCGGCACCGACGTCGACTTCGGTGCGCTCACCCAGGCGCTCTTCTCGCGTCTGGTGGACGGCGGCGCCGACCTGCGCGTGAACGCGGAGGTGCGCGGCCTTCGGCGGGATGGGGACGGCCTGTGGCGGGTGTCCGTGCGCGGCAAGGGCGGTGCCGAAGAGGTGCGCGCGCGCTTCGTGTTCGTCGGCGCGGGCGGCTGGGCGCTCAAGATGTTGCAGAAATCCGGCATCCCCGAAGCCCGCGGCTACGGTGTGTTCCCGATCAGTGGGCAGTTCCTGCGCACCGACGACCCCGACGTCGTCGAGCGGCACCGCGCGAAGGTGTACGGCAAGGCGTCGGTCGGCGCACCTCCCATGTCGGTGCCGCACCTCGACACCCGCATCGTCGACGGCAGCGCCTCCCTGATGTTCGGCCCGTACGCGGGCTTCAGTCCCAAGTTCCTCAAGAAGGGGTCGCTCCTCGACCTGTTCGGTTCTATCAAGCCGCACAACTTGGTCCCGATGCTGGCGGTCGCGAAGGACAACCTGGGGCTCGTCAAGTACCTGGTGGGCGAGGTGCTCGCCACCCGGCGCAGAAAGTTCTCCAGCCTGCGTGAGTTCTATCCGGCGGCGAAGAACGAGGACTGGCGGCTCATCGTCGCCGGCCAGCGGGCTCAGGTGATCAAGCCGGACAAGCGGCGCGGCGGCGTGCTGCAGTTCGGCACCGAGGTGATCACCGGCGCCGAGGGCAGCATCGCGGGGCTGCTCGGCGCCTCGCCCGGCGCGTCGACCGCGGCGCCCATCATGTTCGATGTGCTCCGCCGCTGCTTCCCCGATCGCTTCTCGAGCTGGGAGCCGCTCATCCGCGAGATGGTGCCCTCCTACGGCACCCTGCTGTCGAAGACGCCCGAGCGGGTGCCGGAGATCGCCGAGCGCACCGCCAGGGTCCTGCGTCTGACGGCCTAGCCCCTTGCGCCCGCTTCGAAAGTATGTTCGAATGTGCCGATGCGATGGAGCGGGCAGGAGCTGACGGCCGAGGCGGGTGATGCCCTGCCGGGGCTCGCACGGCTCAACAACCTCGTCCGCAGCGTCCGCACGCCCGAGTTCGCGGGCATCACCTTCCACGAGGTGGTCGCCAAGTCGGCGCTCAATCGGGTTCCCGGGCCCGAGCGCTGGGGCTGGGGCTGGACGATCAACCCGTACCGGGGGTGCTCGCACGCGTGCACATACTGCTTCGCGCGGCCGACGCACCGGTACCTCGACCTCGACGCAGGTCAGGACTTCGACAGCGAGATCATCGTCAAGGTGAACGTCGCCGAGGTGCTCCGCAAGGAGCTCGCCTCGCCCCGCTGGCAGGGCAAGCCGGTCGCGCTCGGTACCAACACCGACCCCTATCAGCGCGCCGAGGGGCGGTACGCACTGATGCCGGACGTCCTCCGCGCGCTCGCGGACTCCGGGACGCCGATCTCGATCCTCACCAAGGGCACCCTGCTGCGCCGCGACCTCGACCTGCTCGCGGAGCTGTCCGAGCGGGTGCCGGTGGACCTGGGGATGTCGATCGCCGTGTTCGACGATGAGCTCCAGCAGTCCGTGGAGCCGGGCACCCCGTCCACCTCCGCCCGGCTGGCGACCGTGGCCGCGGCCCGCGAGCGCGGACTCCGCTGCAGCGTGTTCGTCATGCCGGTGCTGCCCTACCTGACCGACACCAGCACGCACCTGGACGAGGCGTTCGCACGGATCCGCGCGGCGGACGCGACGAGCGTCCTCCACTCCGCGCTGTATCTGAAGCCCGGCACCAAGGAGTGGTACCTCGGCTGGCTCGACCGCACCCACCCGGAGCTGTCCGGCAGGTACCGGGAGCTGTACCGTCGTGGGGCCCACGCGCCCGAG
Organism: Naasia sp.; assembly: GCA_025463675.1. Taxonomy (GTDB): domain Bacteria; phylum Actinomycetota; class Actinomycetes; order Actinomycetales; family Microbacteriaceae; genus Naasia. The sequence goes on from JAODAX010000054.1 coordinate 6,143, forward strand.
GAATACCGCGCCTGGCTGGGTGCGCGTATCGCACCGCTGATCCGCAAGCACGGTCTTCCCGCCGGCCGGACCGACCCCGCTACCGGCGCGGTGGCGTCGAGCGCGTTCGGCCCGGCCGCGGCCGTCGCGGCGCCCACGCTCTTCTGATCGGGGACGCCCCCGCCGGATCGGGGTACAAAACCGCCCCCGCGCTGTCATAATCGAACCCTGGCGGCATCCGTCGCCGCCGTTCCGCTCAGAGCGGGTGAAATCCTCCAGGGGGTACGCGTGTCGCTCGGTCTGCCGGGCCACCTCGCCCCACGGGCGGTGAGTGCGGGAATCGCCGCCGCCAGTCACGCCATCGCGGCGGTCTGCCTGGGGGCGACGCTGGTCGTCGGGGGCGCGCAGCAGGCCGTCGCCGAGAATCGCGCCATCTGGCCGGCCATCCTCGTCGTCGTCGCGCTGGGCGTGCTGCTCGCCTTCGTCGCCCGGCGCCGCACCGTCTTCCGCGTGGTGGCGTACCTCGCGCTCGGCGGCGCTCTCGTCTACCTCTTCGCCTCGATCGTGCTCGTCCAGGTGCCGGTGGTGACGAGCTCCGGCGGCTGGCTGTTCGCCATGCTGAAGGTCGCCCTGATCATGGTGGGCGCGGTGGGGTCGCGCGTGCCCGGCATCGTCCTCCCCGCCGTCGCCGGCTGGGTCATCGGCGAGGGCACGACAGCGGCCGCGGCTCTCACCCTGGGCAGGCCCGTCGCCCTCGACGTGGCGCCGGCGCTTGCGCTGCTCCTCGTCGTGGTGGTGGGCATCGGAACCGCGATGCGGCGACCGGTCGCCCGGCGCGACCAGCCCGCCATCCACCGCGCCGCCATGGACGAGCGCGTCGCGGCGCTCCGGGCGGGGATCGAGGTGCGGGCGACCGCCCTGCTGCACGACACGGTGCTCAACGACCTGGCGGCGATCGCCGCAGACGTCCCCGGCCCGCTCCGTCCCGAGCTGCGCCGGCAGGTGCAGGCGGACCTGGAGGCGATCGTGGGCCAGGACTGGAACGAGGCCGGGGTCGCCGACGGCGCGCCTGCCGCATCGGGCGTGTGGGAGGCCAGCCGCATCTCGCAGGCGGTGGAGGACGTGCAGGGCGCCGGGCTCACCGTCGAGGTGTCCGGCGACCTGGAGTCGGTCGCCGCGCTGGACCGGGCGGCGGACGATGCGCTCGGCCTCGCCGTCCGCCAGCTCCTCGTGAACGTCCAGAAGCACTCCGGTGTGGACCGTGCGGAGGTGGTGGTCTACGGCGGCGGGACCATGGTGTCCGTCATGGTGATCGATGTCGGCCGCGGCTTCGATGAGAGCGCCGTCGACCGTGACCGCTTCGGTCTGCGCACCTCCGTGCGCTCCCGCATCGAGTCGGTCGGGGGCCGCGTGCAGGTCTGGTCCGCGCCCGGCCGGGGGACATCCGTGCTCGTTCAGGTGCCGGACGGCACCTTGGCGGGCGCTACGACCGCACCGCCGGAGACGGCCGGGAGAGCGCGGTGACCGCGGCCCGCGAGACGACCCTGCAGGCGCTGGACCCGCTGGGTGCGCTCGCCGGCAGGCCGCTCACCGTGGTGGGCGCCGGGGCGGCGGTGGTCGTCGCGCTGTCGCTCAGTGCCGCGGGTTCCCGTGACGTGTCCTCGCCGCTGCTCGCCGTCGCCGCACTCGCCGTGCTGGCGGGTGCGGGCGCGATGCTGTCGGTCCTCTCCGCCGCGAAGCGCGCACCGTTCACCCGTCAGGGCGCGCTCGTCGTGGTCGCGGGCGGCCTGCTCGCCCACATCCTGAACGTCGCCGCGCTGTGGGAGCGCAACACGCTGGTCCGCGACGACTGGGGCCCGGCCGCCCTGGGCATGCTCCTGCTGTGCCTCTGCCCCTACCGGCCGCCGGCGGAGATCGCACGGCTGTCCGTTGGCGCGGCGGCGGTGCTCGCGCTCGTCACCCTGCTTCAGCAGCCCTTCTTCGTCACGAGCCTGCCGCTCGTGGCCTACGTCGTCATCGCGGTGGTCCCGGTGCTCGCGCTCGGGCTCGGCGGCGCGGCGTTCGCGCACCGGGTGCTCGGCCGGCTCGCCGCCTGGCGCGAGCGGGCGGTCCGATCCTCCGCCGCGCACGCCGCCACGCTGCAGGAGGGCATCGTCCGCTCCGTCCAGCAGGGCCGGGTCAGCATCCTCAACCGCGACGTGGTTCCGTTCTTCGCCTCGATCACCGAGCGCTCGGAGCTCACCGCCGAGGATCAACGCCGCGCGAGCGAGATCGCGGACGCGATTCGGTCGGTGATGGTCGCCGAGACGGAGCGGACCTGGCTGGACGAACTGCTCGTGCCCGTCCCCGCCGGCACCGAGCAGACGGTGTGGCCTCGCGTCGTGGACGACCCGGCCCGGCTCGTCGACGCCATGGACTTCGATCAGCGCGCCGCGGTGCGCGCGCTTGTCGGCGCCCTCACCTTCCGTGGCGGGCTGGACCCCCATGCGGTTCGGGCGCTCGTCGCCGGACGGGCGGGAACCGCCGAGGTGACGATGAGGATCGCCGGCCGCACCGACCTCGAACCCGCGCTCGCGCCGTACGTCGCCGTGATGCGCGCCGTGTTCGCCGAACTGACCCTGACCACTGACCCCGACCTGACACTGAGGTTCACCTATGACGTCGACTGATCCGGCCGAAGCCCCCACACTCATCGGCGGTGGCGGACGCGCGGCGCGCGACGGTGCCGTCCTGCCGATCCCCGACGGCGCGCCGCCGGTGCGCCTGGCGATCCTCGACGACCATGAGGTGCTGCTCGACAGCCTCACCAGCTGGATCGGCGCGAACGCCCCGGACTTCGAGGTGGTCCTGAGCGCGAAGACCTGGCTGGAGCTCGTGCACAGCGCGAACTTCCCGACGCAGCTGGTGCTGATCGACTTCCAGCTGAAGGAGCCGGTGTCCATCGAGGCGCGGGTGCGTACCTGCCGGGCAGCGGGCGCGAAGGTGATCGTGCTCAGCGGGCTCGACACCCAGGAGGCGCGTGATCGGGCGATGGCGGCCGGCGCGGCCGCCTTCGTCTCCAAGTCCCAGCCGCTGCGCGACGTCATGGAGGTGGCCCGCTCGGTGATGGGCGTGAGCCGGGGCAGCGAGCTGCAGCGGGACTGGCGGCCGCTGCCGATCGGGGCGGCGAACCCGAACCGGCCGAAGCTCAGCCTCGGCGAGCTGGAGGCCCTGAAGCTTTACGTCGCCGGGCGTTCGACGAGCGAGGTCGCGTCCCTCATGAACGTGCAGTACGAGACGGCGAAGACGTATCTGCGCCGCGTGCGCGAGAAGTACGCTAGAGCGAATCGGCCGGCGAGCCGCAAGGCCGACCTGATCCGCCGGGCAGCCGAGGACGGGTACCTGCAGTAGCGGCAGCGAAGGGGGACGCGGTGGCGAAGCTGTACTTCCGCTACGGAGCGATGAACAGCGGCAAGAGCACCTCGCTCCTGCAGGCGGCGCACAACTACGAGGAGCGCGGCCAGCGGGTGCTGCTGGCGAAGCCGCAAGTCGATCGCAAGGGCGACCGGGAGATCGTCTCCCGCCTGGGGGTGAGCCGGACCGCCGACTTCACGATCCACCCCGACGACGACATCGTGGCCGATTTCGATCGTGAGCGCCGAGCGGTGCGAGCCGAGAGCGGCAAAGACGTCTCCTGCCTGCTCATCGACGAGGCACAGTTCCTCACCGTCACCCAGGTCGACGACCTCCTGCGGATCGCCATCTTCGAAGGGGTCCCGGTGCTCGCCTACGGCATCCGCACCGACTTCCAGACGGTCGCATTCCCGGGCAGCAGGCGCCTGCTCGAGATCGCGCACAGCCTGGAGGAGCTGAAGACGATCTGCCGGTGCGGCCGCAAGGCGATGTTCAACGCCCGACGGGTGGGGGACCGGTTCGTGTTCGACGGCGACCAGGTGGCGATCGACACGTTCGAGGACGTCACCTACGAGTCCCTGTGCGGCCAGTGCTACCTCCGCGAAAGCGAGGGCACTCTCGGGCGCACCCGGGCTTCCTCGATGTTCAGCTACGTCTCCGGACCCGACCCGGACTTCACCTGACGCCTTCCGAACGGGTGCGCAGAGTGGAATCAGCGCCCGCCGATATCGGCTATCGTTGGATGGGCTTCCGCGAGGAAGAACCGGGGTGTGGCGCAGCTTGGTAGCGCGCTTCGTTCGGGACGAAGAGGCCGTGGGTTCGAATCCCGCCACCCCGACACTGCGAGAAGGGCCGGTCGAGAGACCGGCCCTTCTGCGCGCCCGCACGCCCACTTCTGTCGCCGATCCGGCCGGCAACCGGGCAGAAGCGGGCACCTCGGGGCTGTCAGGGGCGGGGCGTGAGCGTCAGGAGCGTGGCCTCGGGCGGGCACGCGAATCGCACGGGCGCGTAGATCGAGGTGCCGAGACCGGCGGAGACGTGCAGCGCCGCGGAGCGGCTGCCGGCCCGCCACTCGGACAGACCCTTGACCTGCTTCCGCGGGATGTCGCAGTTGGTGACGAGCGCGCCGTAGCCCGGCACGCAGACCTGCCCGCCGTGCGTGTGCCCGGCGAGGAGCAGCTCGACGCCCCGGCGGGTGAAGGAGTCGAGGATGCGCTGATACGGCGCGTGGGCCACTCCGACGACCAGGCCGGCGGCCGTGGTCCTGGCGGCGTCGAGCTCGTCACGCGCTGCGGACAGCAGGTCCAGCCGGTCGAACTGCCGGTGCGGATCGTCGACGCCGAGGAAGTCGATCTCGGTGCCGCGGATGGTGAGGCTGGCGGCGGTGTTGTTGAGGTCGGTCCAGCCCAGGCCGGTGAGCTCGGTCCGGAGGCCGTCGAGGTCGAGCCGCGCGGCGAGGGTCGGCTCAGCGGAGGCGCCCCGGAAGTAGAGGAACGGGTTCTTCGGCTGGGGTCCGAAGTAGTCGTTGGAGCCCCAGACGAAGACGCCGGGGACGCCGGAGAACGGCTCGAGTGCCTCCCGGATGCCGGCGATGCCGTCCTCGTGACCCAGGTTGTCACCGGTGTCCACCACGAGGTCGGGACGCAGCCTGGCGAGGGACCGCACCCACTCCTGCTTCTTCCGCTGCCAGGGCGCCATGTGCAGATCCGAGATGTGCAGCACGCGGATCGGCTCCGCCCGGCGGGGGAGCACCGGCACCTCGAACCGGCGCAGGCGGAACGCCGTGCGCTCGATGAGGGAGCCCCACGCCAGGGCAGCGGCTCCGGCCAGCGCCGGAACGGCGAGCGCGCCTGCGGCTCTCATCGGCAGGGGTTCCCGTTGTTGAACAGGTCGCGCAGGTCACGGCGGTCGCCGAGCGCCACGTACAGGGTGATGGTGTCGTCGGTGTCGGCCGAGGTGCCGGGCGCCGGATCGCTGCCGGTCACCACACAGGCGTCCGCGTCGGCGTCCGGATCCGCCTCGTACTCGACGTCGCGGAAGCCGGCGCTGCGCATCGCCGCGGTGGCCTGCCCCGCGGTCTGGCCGACCACGTTGGGCACTTCGGTTCCCGGCGGCTCGCCGCTGCTGGTGTAGATGGTGACCGTGCTGCCGCGCGTGGCGGTCGCGCCGGCGCCCGGGTCGGTGCCGACCACCTGGCCGGCGGGTGCACTCGACGGTCGCGTGCCGCCGTCCGACGTCGAGAAGCCGGCACCCCCGAGGATGCTCCGCGCCCCGTCCAACGTCTGCCCGGACACGTCCGGCACCTTCACTTCGACGCCGCGCAGGAAGCGGTTCTCGGGCCTCGGGAAGTCGTCGCCGCCGTACTTCTCGTCGATGGCCTCCATGAGTGGACGCCAGATCTTGTGCCGCATGTCCGCGGCCCGGCCGTTCTCCAGCTTCACCTGCCGCAGATTGGCGCCGCCGGTGGCCTGGCCGACCCAGACGGAAAGCCCCATCGAGGTGCTGGCGCCCGTCGTCCAGGTTTGGGTGGCGCTGTTGGTCGTGCCCGTCTTGGCGAGGTGCTCGATGCCGTCATAGGGGTTCGAGGCCTGGGCGCTGCCGTCTTCGATGACGGCTTTGAGCGCGTGCGCGGTGGCTGCTGCGATCTCCGGCTCGAGTCCCTGGCGGCAGTTCGACACCGGAATGGGCGCGTCCGACCCGTCCGGTTTGACCATCCGCTCGATCGCGATGGGCGAGCAGACGACCCCGCCGTTGGCGATGCCGGCGTACGCGGCCGCCATGGTGACGGGCGACACGCTCGTGTCGCCGAGGATCGCGCCCGGGTTCACGTTCGGCGGACCGCCGAGCGCGTTGCGCACGCCCAAGTCCTCGGCGGCCTTCCGGATGTCGCACTGGTTGAGCTCCTGGCCCATGGCCATGAACGCGCCGTTGATGGAGCCGGCGGTGGCCTGGAGCACGGTGCGGTTGCCTCGCTCGTTGGCGTCGTTCTCGATGTACTCCGAGCCGCTGTACTGCTGCTCGCAGGTCGGGAACGTCGACAGGTCGTATTCCTTCTCCGACACGTTCAGCACCTCGCCGAGCGTGTGCCCCGCCCGCAGCCAGGCGATCAGCGTGAACACCTTGTAGGTGGAGGCCGCCTGGAAGCCCTGCGAGCCGCCGTAGGCGTTGTCGGCGCTGTAATTGATGGCGCTGAAGTTCGGGCCGAGCGCCGCCGCGTCGCCGGAGTCGTTGAAGTCCTTGTTCTGCGTCATCACACGGATGGCGCCGGTGCCGGCCTGCACCGCAGTGCCGGCGGCGCCGATGTCGACGCCCTCCATGAACTTCGGCACGTTCTCGTCGATGGCCTCCTGCGCGACGTTCTGCAGATCGAGGTCGAGCGTCGTGTACACGTCGAAGCCGCCGCGGATGAACGACTGGTAGCGCCCCTCCGCGGTCTCGCCGAACGCGGGGTCGTTGCGGATCGTGTTGACGACGTAGTCGCAGAAAAACCCGGCGTTGCCCGCGTTCGCGCACCCGGAGACGATCGGCTTCACGGCCGGGGTGATCGGGGTGGCGATCGCCTCGTCGTACTGCGCCTGGTCGATCTTCCCCTCCTGCAGCAAGTTGCCGAGGATGTAGTCGCGCCGCTCCTTGTTCGCGGCGTAGCCGTTGGCTGCGCCGTTCAGCTCGTCGTCGGGGAGATCGAGGCGGAACTTCTGGGGGTTGTTGACGATGGCGAGCAGGCTCGCCGCCTGGGCGAGGGTGAGATCCGTCGCGTTGACGCTGTAGTACCGCTGCGCTGCCGCCTGAACGCCGTAGGTGCGCCCGCCGAAGAGGGCGATGTTCAGGTAGCCGAGGAGGATCTCGTCCTTGGTGAACTGCTTCTCCAGGGCGATCGCGAGGCGCATCTCACGGAGCTTCCGGTCGAAGCTCACCTTCGTCGCCTCCTCGTAGGCGGCCTCACGCTCCTCCTCCGTTGCAAGCCCGGTGGCCTGCGCGACGAGGATGTTCTTCACGTACTGCTGGGTGATGGTGGAGGCGCCCTGAATGTCGCCGCCGAGCACGTTGAAGACGGCCGCGCGCACGACGCCGAGCGGGTCGACACCGCCGTGCTCGTAGTACCGGGGGTCCTCGGCCGCGAGGGCCGCGTCCTTCGCGAACTGGGAGACCTGCTCCCAGCCGACGCTCTCCCGGTTCTCGGCGAAGAACGACGCGATGGGCACGTTCTGGTCGGCGCCGTCGACCGTCGCGTGCGCGTAAATGGTCGTCTTCTCCGGGATGTTCCCGACTTTCAGGTACTCGGGAAGGTTGTCGAACATCCCCACAGAGGTGTTGGCGGCCATTCCGGTGAGTGCGATGGCGGGCGTGACGGCCACCGTGGCGAGGACGCCCGCGATGGCGGACATTCCCACGAACCCCAGAAAGGCGCCCAGTCGGCTGCTCGGCAGCCCGGATCGGGCAGACATAGGATCAAGGGTACGCGAGGAAAGCTGGCAGTGGACCCGTGCGACGGCGGCCTCGCGGCGCCTGGCGGGCGGGAAGGACAGGCTCGATGCCCACCTGGGAGTACGTGACGACGCCCCTGATGATCCACAACACGGCGGCGATCCTCAACAATTGGGGCAAACAGGGCTGGGAGCTCGTGCAGGTGGTGCAGGGCCCCGAAGGCGGCCCGGTCGCCTATCTGAAGCGCCGCATCGACGGCGGCGGCGCCTGATGGGGGCCGTCGAGAGCGCGCTGGCGGACCTGGGCCTCGAGCTGCCGTCGGTCGCTGCGCCCGCCGGCGCATACGTGCCCGCCACGGTCACCGGCAACCTGCTGTTCACCGCCGGTCAGATCCCGTTCGTCGGGGGCACGCTGCCCACCACGGGCAAGGTCGGCGAGGGGGACGGGCTGGTGTCGCCCGAGCGCGCCAAGGAGCTCGCTCAGATCTGCGCGCTCAACCTGCTCGCGGCCGTGAAGGCGGAGCTCGGCGACCTCGACCGCGTGGCCCGCATCGTGAAGATCGTCGGCTTCGTCGCCGCGGATCCGTCGTTCACCGCCGTGCCCGGCGTCATCAACGGCGCCTCCGAGCTGTTCGGCACCTTGTTCGGCGACGCGGGCAAGCACGCGCGCAGTGCGGTCGGAGTGGCGGTCCTGCCGCTCGACGCTCCGGTAGAGGTCGAACTCATCCTCGAGTTCCGCTGACTCGCCCCTTTCCTGTCCCTCAACAGGCTGTCTTGCCTCCGACAGGCTGCGGGGGCCTTCCGCGGCCTGTCGGAGACGAACGCACCTGTTGAGGGATAGGGGGAGGACGCGGTTCAGTGGCGGAGGCGGTCGGCGATCGCCTTCATCACCGACGCGTCGGTCAGTGTCGTCGTGTCGCCGAGGGTGCGGCCCTCCGCCGCGTCGCGCAGCAGGCGGCGCATGATCTTGCCGGACCGCGTCTTCGGCAGCTCGTTCACGATGAACAGCTCCCGGGGCCGGGCGATCGCCCCGATCTGCGTCGCCACGTGGGCGCGCAGCGTGTTCGTCGCGCCGTCCGCGCCCGCCTCGCCCGCGTGCCGCGCCTTGGCGATCACGAACGCGACCACCGCCTGGCCGGTCGTGTCGTCGTGCGCGCCGACGACCGCCGCCTCGGCGACCCAGGGGTGGCCGACGAGGCACGACTCGATCTCGGCGGTCGACAGCCGGTGCCCCGAGACGTTCATGACGTCGTCGACGCGTCCGAGCAGCCAGACGTCGCCGTCCTCGTCGCGGCGCGCGCCGTCGCCCGCGAAGTACAGCGGGCCGCCCGGGACGTCGGCGAACTTCGACCAGTAGGTGTCGATGAAGCGCTCCGGGTCGCCCCAGATGCCGCGCAGCATGCCGGGCCACGGTTCGGTGACGGCGAGCAGGCCGGCGGAGTCGTTCGGCAGGATGTTGCCCTTGTCGTCGACCACCTCGACCGAGATGCCGGGCAGGGGCGTCTGCGCCGACCCCGGCTTCGTGGCGGTGACGCCCGGCAGCGGGCTGATCATGATGCCGCCGGTCTCCGTCTGCCACCAAGTGTCGACGATAGGGGCGCGGTTACCGCCGATCACCTCGTGGTACCAGAGCCACGCCTCCGGGTTGATCGGCTCGCCCACCGAGCCGAGCAGCCGCAGCGACGACAGGTCGGAGCGGGCGGGGATCTCCCGGCCGGCCTTCATGAACGACCGGATCGCGGTCGGCGCCGCGTACAGGATCGACACCTTGTACTTCTCGATGATCTCCCACCAGCGGCCCGGCCGCGGGGTGTCCGGGGTGCCCTCGTAGATCACCACGGATGCGCCGTTTGCCAGTGGCCCGTAGACCACGTAGCTGTGCCCGGTGATCCAGCCGACGTCGGCGGTGCTCCAGTAGACGTCCGTCTCCGGATGCAGGTCGAACACGTTCTTGTGCGTGTAGGCGACCTGGGTGAGGTACCCGCCGCTGGTGTGCAGGATACCCTTCGGGTTTCCGGTGGTGCCGGAGGTGTAGAGGATGAAGAGCGGGTTCTCGGCCTCGAACGGCTTCGCCTCGTGGTCGTCGTCGACCTGCGCGAGCTCCTCGTGCCACCACAGGTCCCGGCCTTCGGTCCAGGCGAGCTCCTGGGAGTCGTCCCAGGCGCGCTGCACGACGAGGACCTTCTCAACGGTCGCCCCGCCGGCCTCGAGCGCGGCGTCGACGGCTGGCTTCAAGGGGCTGACCTTGCCGCGACGCCAGCCGCCGTCCGCGGTGATGACGAGCTTCGCCTCGGCGTCCTCGACGCGGGCGCGGATGCTCTCCGCGCTGAAGCCGCCGAAGATGACCGAGTGCGCGGCGCCGATCCGCGCGACGGCCAGCATCGCGATGACCGCTTCGGGGATCATCGGCAGGTAGATGGCCACGCGATCGCCCGCCTGGACGCCCAGCGCGAGCAGGAGGTTCGCGGCGCGCTTCACTTCGCTGGTCAGCTGGGCGTAGGTGAGGGTGCGGCTGTCGCCCGGCTCGCCTTCGAAGTACAGGGCGACCCGGTCGCCGTTGCCGGCGAGCACGTGGCGGTCGAGGCAGTTGTAGGCGACGTTGAGCTCACCGTCCGCGAACCAGCGGGCGAACGGCGGGTTGTCCCAGTCGAGCACCTCGGTGAACGGCTTGTGCCAGTGCAGGGACCGGGCCTGGTCCGCCCAGAAGCCCAGCCGGTCGGCGCGCGCCTCGTCGTAGAGGGCAGCCGTCGCGACGGCGTTCGCAGCGAACTCCTCCGGCGGCAGGAAGACCTTTCCGGCCAGGGTCTCGAGGTGTTCGATCGGACCGGTCATCCGTGCGCGCTCCTTTGCGTCTGTCCTGCTGGTGGGCGAGAGCGAGCCTAGCGTTCGCGCCGAATCCGGGCGAAGCGGGCGGACTTCAGAGGTAGCCGAGGAATCCCCGAAACCCCTCTTGCGATGGCACCCGAAAGGGGTACACTGATGCCGTCAAAGTCCCTTTGATACGCAGCGTGAGAGATTCCCCCCAATCCGGCGTTGCTGTGGCGGCACCTGTTCCCCCCAATAGGTGCCGCCCCTTCTTTTTGACCGCCGCGAACCGGTGTGATGGCCGTGCCCGCCACTCCCGGGCTCGAACCGGCCGTCCTCCCCGGCCGTCGTCACCGGGGAGAACCCCACGGATCGGCGGCGCCTGGGCGTCGGCGCCTCCGGGCGCGCTTTGCTGGCGGAATGCTCCCGCCACCGCCCGTGGACCCGACCGTGGCCGACGCCGATGCGCGGCCGGACGAGCGCAGCCGGTTCGTGCCGACCCGCTCGGACCGTGGGAGGGGCGCCCGGGGGACGATCGGCGGCGCGTCCGACCAGCTCGGCCCGCTCGCCCCGTTCGCAGCACCGGGCGTCACCGACCTGCTGCTGACCGCGGGGCGCTTGTGGGTCGATCGCGGCGACGGATTGCGGCTCGCGGAGTCCTGGCACGCCTTGGAGGAGGCCGCCGTGCGCGACCTCGCCGTGCGGCTCCTCGCGCGCGGTGGGCGGCATCTCGACGACGCCGCGCCGGCGGGCGACGGGCGCCTGCCGGGCGGCATCCGCGTGCATGCCGTGCTGCCCCCCGTCGCGGTCGGCGGCACGGCGCTGTCGGTGCGCCTTCCCCGTCCGGAGCCGCCGCGTCTCGACTCGCTGTGCGCTGGCGGCATGCTGGATGCGGCCCAGCGCGAGCGGCTGCTGCGCGCTGTTGCGGAGCGGCGCAACCTGCTGCTGACCGGGGCGTCGGGAACCGGCAAGACCACGCTGCTCGGCGCTCTGCTCGCCGAGGTGCCGCATACCGAGCGCATCCTGGTGCTCGAGGACGTCAGCGAGCTGCGCATCGCCCACCCGCACGTGGTCGCCCTCGAGACCCGGCAGCCCAACACCGAGGGCGCGGGCGGAATCCCGCTCGACCGGTTGGTGCGCGAGGCGCTCCGCATGCGGCCGGACCGGCTCGTGGTGGGGGAGTGCCGTGGACCCGAGGTGCGGGAACTCCTCACCGCGCTGAACACCGGTCACGACGGCGGCGCCGGGACCCTGCACGCCGGAGCGCCCGAGGACATCCCCGCCCGTCTGGAGGCACTCGGCGCGCTCGCGGGGATGAGCCCTGACGCTCTCGCGCGGCAGGCGGTGAGCGCCATCGATCTGGTCGTGCATCTGGAGCGGCGGCCGGAAGGCCGGCGGGTCGGGGGAATCGGCAGGCTGGAGCTGCGGGCCGGACGGTTGGAGACGGTGACGTGAGCGCCGAACCAGGAGCAGCGGACACCGCCGCCCGGCTGGCGGCACTGCTCGCGGCCGGGCTGCCGCCGCCCGCCGCCTGGGCGCACCTCGCAGCAGCGCCCGACGCCCCGGACGTCGTGCGTGCAGCCGCCGCGGCGACAGCCGGGGGCTCCGCACCGGCGGCTGCGCTCGTCGCGGCCGGCGGTGCCTGGCGTGAGCTCGCGTGCGTCCTCGCGCTCACCGAGCGCACCGGAGCGGCCGCCGCGCCCGCGCTCGACGCGG